>JAOARN010000152.1 GCA_025210485.1 Marinifilaceae bacterium
CTTAGTATTGATTTTTAATTTCCCCGTTCTGTCAAATTCTAATATTTTTGTCCTGTTTTTATTCCCTATCTTTTTGCCATATAAAGATAGATTATCTCCTATGACTTCAAGGTCTAATTTCGAAATAAAATTATCTCTATTATTAAGCTGTTTCAAACAAGAAGTAAATCCACCTATAGCATCATCTGACCACTTACTTATCCTAGCTAATACATTCGTTCCACCTTCGCCTGCTTTGACAAGTAGTTCGGCGAATTCATCGGTGAAGTGAGTGGCTATGTGGGGGTGTTTTAGTATCTCAGCCTGTAATTTTTGTGCTGACTTACTACTTATTTTACCAGATTTTACAAATGAATTAAACTTACCAAAATCTAGATCTTTTGTTATTTCTAAACAATTATCATAACCATTTATTCGTGCTTAGGATGTTTCAACAGGTTCAAAAACACAGCCTTTTATATTGGCTGCTTCTAGAGCTTCTTTGGCTTCGGCTGAGACAAACAATGAAGACGGTTTTTCATTTATTCTAAATATTGGAGGATAGTTAACACTTAAATCTTTTAATACCAACTTACGAACTAATCCCAATTTATTTGGTTGACTATTAAATTTTTTAAATATAGTTTTTTCATAATCAACACAATCAAACCTTGTTTTTAATTGGATTGAGATATAATCTATATTAATTGGTACATCTGATAAGATATCACCATTGGAATCAAAAAGTTTATTAGAATAAGTATCATCAATCATTATTACATCAACTTTTCTATATTCAAAACTGCCAAAAGTTTCTATAACTTTCATCATACGCTTACTGAATATAGGAATATTCAAGTCGGTTAAAGGGTAATCATACAACGGAATCATATTAAAATTTGCTTGGAAAAATATTTTATCCGGTATATCAGCATATTTTGGACTCATTAATAACCCTGAAATAATTGCATCATCTTTAAATGGTATATGGTATGCATCCCTTTCTGAATCTCCAGAATGATCATAATCAAACTCCAGTCTATATACTCTTATCATTTTCACCTAATTTAATTTTGAATAATTCCATCCCCTCAATATATCTAAAGCTTCTTCTTCAATATCCAACAATATCGATTCTAACTTATTATTTGACAATACAGAGACATTATTTAATTGAACATCATTAAGTTCTAAAATATCATCAATAGCTTTATTTATAGCATCATCATACTTAGGATGACTACCTAAATGCGTTGGATAATCACTCGACAACCTCGATAAATCATTTTTAAAATCATCAGCTGTCTCAGCTAAATACCTACCATTTGATGCTCTATCAACAGAATACAAACCTCTGCGAATAGCTTCTTGATGCAAAGGACTCTTATCTACAACACCTACTGGAATTAAATGATGCCTTTGATGATTCTTTGGTAAATCTCCTAATTTATTTTTTAAATTTCTAATAAAGGCAGGTTGACTATTATTCCTAATTGGTTTAGTATAACCAATTATTGTATTGTTTTCATCAACCATTAATCTTGGAGTATATGGATCTAAAGCATTCTTTCGTCTTATATACTTTCTTCCTCCCACATTATAAATTTCATATCCTTCAGGCGTTATGGCAGAATGAATATTAGGTCTGTTATCTAAAAAAGGTTCAAGTTTTTTATTACCAATCCATTTTTTTGCATCAAGTAGATTATCTGGAATTTCTTTAACAACATCAGCCGTAGATTTCCCCGACCTTCTGATATAATCTGAAATTACACCAAGATTATTAGGATTCCTTCTAATCTCATCCCCTAGTTTCCTTGCTACAGCCCAAGCATCAACCAAGCCAGCCTCTTTAGCAAATTTACTAAGTTTTGATGGACTATCAATAAAATCTAGAATAAACTTAGGCGCATTATCGCCTAAATCTGCTACACTAGTAAATAGAAGCTTTCTTTCTGAACTTCCAATATTTAGGGCATGAACGGCATCATGAAACTTATCGAATAGCTCGAGATTGTTGCTATTTACTAATATTTGCTTTATCCCTGCCCATGCACATTCGTTATGCACGAGTACTTTAGCATCTCCTGCGTAGTAGTTATGATAATCAGATACCTCAAAATTATAGACGGTAGCTGTGCTATCTATGCTTGATATCGAACTTGGATGCAGATGTTTTCCATCCGAACTAAGAAGCTCCGAACTTGTTGTGAGTTCCGATGCTGATTGATAATCGCCATCGCAATATATCTTATGACCTGGAGTACTTAATAGCAAACTACCTGCTATGGCTAGCTTGGTGATTTGTTTGGCACTACGCTTAAATAATCTTTTCACTATCCCAAAACTGCGCCTTCCTTTCTGGTGGTCGTAAGATGCTACTGTATCACCAATGGCTATTTTTTCTATTGGTTTAAGACTATTATTATGCATTAGTATTGGCGTTGATTCTGTAAAGCAAAACCAGCCTCCTTTCATAAGGCAACATAAGCGATTATTATATTGAAATAATTGTACATCAACA
>JAOARN010000153.1 GCA_025210485.1 Marinifilaceae bacterium
TATGATAACTAAGGTTGCATTAACAATGATAGAGAGATTTAGAACAACTAAATTATCAAAAAACAGAGTCATGCTTAGAGCTAGTTTAAATGACTCATTCAGAGAGAGAATCTTATTTAAAAGTTAAAAGCGATTTCCCTGTTATGCTTTCTTTTTTTAATTTTATTATAAATGGATATATTTAGATTCAGGGAAGTCAGTACTAATAATTTAAAATATTAAGTTTTGAAAAAAGTAATATTATTAATTATATTCTTTTCGATTTATTTTATTCCGAAAAATTTTGCTCAATCTAATAAGTCAACGAGTCAAGTTGCTTATCAATTGTTTCGAGATGCTAAATATAAAGAGGCAGCATACGTTTTTAATGAGTTGTATTATGTAACCAAATCTCGTTCTTATTTTAACTATTATATTGAGTCTCTGTGTCGTGCCAAAGAATATTCATTGGCGATACGACAGTTGAAGAAAGATTTAAAAAAGAACAAAAGCAGCTACTCTTCTTTAATTGCTATGGCATATGTTTATCAAAGATGGGGCAAAATATCTGAAGCTGAGACGATTTATACTAAAGTCATTTCTGAATTTCCACCAATACAGTCCATTGTTAGAAATATTGCAACAGAATTTGCTAATCGAAGGTTGTTTGAATATCAATTAAAAACATATGAAAGAGCTAAAACTATAGTAAAGGGCAAAACATATAATTTTGAAATTGCAAATTCATATCTGTATCAGAAAATTTATGATAAAATGATGGATTATTATATATTATCAATAGATGATAGTACAGATTCTTTTTCAAAGATTAGATCAAAATTGAATTATGCTTTTTCAGGAGATATAGATGATAGTTTATTTGAAGTAGTCGAGAATAAACTTATTGAAGCAGAGAGGCTAAGTGAAAAACCAGATATTGTAAAAGATCTTCTGTATTGGTTGTACGAGTATAAATCAAAATTCGAAAAAGCTTTTAGTATTGCTAATTCAATTAGCTTGATCAAAAAAGATGATGGTTGGATTTTTATTAAACTTGCAAATTCTGCAAAATCAAAGTATAAATGGGATTGGGCAGAAAGAGCATATAAAAAAGTGTTGAGTTTGGAGTATACAAAAAAATACTACATGAAAGCAAAGACAGAGTTGCTCAAAATTAAGTTTAATCAACTAGCATTGAAAAGGGATTTAAATGCAGATAGTATAAGAAAACTTAGCCAAGATTATAAACTGCTTATTGATTCAATCAAAACAGATAAAACTAAAACAGAATTGATATTAAATTATTCCAATATTTTAGCATTCTATTTAAATGATTATGATAATTCTAAAAAAATTATAGATGAACATATAAAATCAGGAATCAGATTGAATTATACAGAAAGAGCCAATTTGAAATTAGCAAAAGTTGATATAGTGTTACTCTCTGGAAACTATTGGGAGTCTATTTTATTGTTTTCGCAAATAGAGAAAGAAAATCGAAATAATAAGTTTGGGGATATTGCAAAATACAAAAAAGCTATGGTTTCATACTATATGGGTGAAATAAAATGGGCTAAAGCTCAGTTTGATGCACTTAAACAAAGCACCTCAAAAATGCTAGCAAACGATGCTGTAGAAAAATCTATTCTGATTAGTGATCATAGCTCAACCGAATCGAGTTTTAAAGTTTTACAGATATATTCAAAGGCAGAGTATTTATTATTTTCAAAAAAATATATTGAGTCTATATCTATATTAGATTCCTTGCTAGATAATTACTCTGGACATAGTATTGAGCACAATGTATATTGGTTAAAAGCTCAGATATATCTTCAACAGTCAAAATATGAAAAACTAGGTGTAGAATTGGATAAAATAATCGGTTCTAAAATTGACAGTTATCTTAAGCCTAAAGCCATTTTATTAAAAGCAGAAATAATGGAAAGGCAAGAATATACCCAAGATGCGATTCTATTATATGAATTGTTGGTAAAAAAATATGAGCAAAGTATATATACAATTAATGCAATAGATAAATTAGAAGAATACAGAAAAAATAAAAAATAGTTAATTCTGAAATTTTTATAACCCCTGTATAGAATAGGTATTCAGGTGATTTGATTTTAAGACACTGTCATTATATTAAGGAATAATTGATTTGAAATCTAAAATATAAAATCAAATAAGTATAGTTTAAAACTTAATTTGCTAAATTTGGCGGCAATAAAAAGAAATTGATATGGTTATTTTTAATACAAGTTATATTTTATCTCCAGACTTAGAGAAAGATTTTTGCGATTGGATGAAGTCGGTTTATTTAAAATTAGTAGATGATATTGATATAGTTGAGAATAAATATTTGTGTAAATTAATGTTAAAGAGAGAAGATGAATACTTAACATATTCATTACAAATGTTTTTTGAATCTGTCAGCCAGCACGAACGATTTATAAATGAATATTACAAAAACTTATTCTCTGTTTTTAATACTAAATTCGGCAATAATATATATACTTTTACTAGTTTGATGGAAGAAGTTAAATAATTGCACAATTTTCATGAATTTAAGAGGCAGGTATTTTTGTATATTCATACAAAAACAATCAATTTGTAATTATATATCATAATTAAGTTGCAGATTTTTGTTGCCTCTGTATTTTTTTCTTATGTAAATATTTAATTAATCAGATCATCCCAAACAGTATAGCAACATTGAAATATAGTGAAGATAAAATAATATTAGGTATCGATCCAGGAACAAATCTGCTTGGATACGGAATTATTCATGCAACTAAGCCAAAAGCTAAGCTTATATTATCTGGAGTATTGGATATGAAGAAAATAAATGACCCATATCTAAAACTACAACGAATTTTTAATCGGATTACTCAGCTGATTGATGAATATATGCCAGATGAATTAGCTATCGAATCCCAGTTTTTCGGAAAGAATATTCAATCTATGTTAAAACTAGGAAGAGCTCAAGGTGTTGCCATATCTGCGGCTCTTCAGAGAGATATCCCTATTTTTGAGTATGCCCCTCGAAAAATAAAGCTTGCTGTTACTGGAACGGGAACTGCCTCGAAAGAACAATTAGCTGGAATAGTAGAAAATTATTTTGGTAAAACAGATTTTAAGAAAAGTTTTGATGAAACGGATGCTTTATCCATAGCCTTATGCCACTATTTCGAATCCAATTCGATAATCAGTAAATTACCAACTCAAAAAAGAACAAAAATAAGTACCTCCTCTAGTAAATCATGGGAACATTTTGTTAATTCCAACCCCCACAGAGTAAAAAAATAGATTATTATTTATACATTTAGAAGGAACAATAAAAGTTTATGTTTTATTATTCCTTCTAGATTAATTGAATAAAATAAAATCGATAATGAAAAAATATTATAGATGGATAAGGAAAAATATTAAATTGATAAATGCTTATGTTTTTTTCCTTTTAGCTACCGTTTTTATAGGTTTGATGTTTCCAAATATTGGAAACTTTAAATATGAATATCAAAAAGGCAAACCATGGATGCATGAAACCTTAATTGCCCCATTTGATTTCTCAATTCTGAAACCCGAGAAGGATTTCTTAGCGGAGATGGATAGTGTTATGAATAACTTTTCGCCTTACTTCAATCAAGATACTTTAGTTGCTGCTAATCAGCAAAATAAATTGATTGAAGATTTCAAGAAAGCCTGGCTCAATCATTACGGTGCAACAAAATTGAAAACGGATTCTCTGTTGCTAAACTCACTTCTTTCTTATTTTAATAGTATTTACTCTAGAGGTATTCTTGAATCAGTGTATTCAAATTCTGATTATGACCTCAAAAAACTTAACAGTATTAATATAATTAAAAGAAATATTAGTACTAGGGTAAACATAAAGGATGTATTGACTCCAAGAAAATCTTATGAAATTATTAATAATTGGATAAGATTAAATCCAGATTTTGAAGGTTTTGAAAGTTTTATGCAAGATTTAGATATAAGTGATTACCTAAAAACAAATCTCGATTATGACAAGAAAATGTCAGATAGGGTCAAGAAAAATTTAATTTCCAATATATCGAGAACACAAGGAATGGTGGAAGCTGGTACTCGAATTGTTCTTGTGGGAGATATTGTCGATGATAATATATTCTTAGTTTTGGAATCATTGAAAGCTAGATATGAAAACATTTTAGGTACTTCAAGAAGTATATATTTAGTAAGAAGTGGTCAAGGCTTTCTTATTTTAACAGCTATGATAATATTATTTATCTTTCTATTCAATTTCAGGAAAAATATAATTTATAATACCAAGAAATTGCTATTTATCTTAATGCTGATTGTGCTTTTTGTCGGCTTGACAACAGTTTTCATAAAGTTTCAAAATCTGAGTGTTTATATTATACCATATGCCTTAATTCCAATCGTAATCCGTATTTTGGTAGATAGCAGGACTGCTTTGTTTGTTCATATTGCTAGTATTATGATTTGTGGATTTCTAGCTCCGAATAGTTTTGAATTTATATTTTTGCAACTTTCTGCTGGAATAATTGCTATTTATAGTCTTCCAAGACTCGAAAGAAGAGGGCAGTTAGTTGTTACTGCTGTTATTACTTTTTTTATATACAGTTTTGTTTATTTTGCTTTTGCAATTACTCAGGAAGGAAATATTGAAGATATAAAGATTTATAATTTTGCATGGTTTGCTTTGAATGGTTTGTTGTTAACATTTTCATATTCATTGATATATATATTTGAAAAATTATTTGGATTCTTGTCAGATGTTACTTTGATAGAACTTTCAAATCAAAATCATCCTCTGTTAAAAGATCTGTCACGACTATCTCCAGGAACTTTTCAGCATAGTTTGCAGGTGGCGAATTTAGCCGAAGCTGCTATAAATGTTATTGGAGGAAATCCATTATTAGTTAGGGCAGGTGCTTTATATCATGATATAGGGAAGATGAAGAATCCATTCTTTTTTATTGAAAATCAGGTTGCTGGGAAAAATCCGCATGATAGTCTTGATTTTGATAGAAGTGCACAGATTATTACTGATCATGTTAAATATGGAGTGCAAATTGCAAAAAAAGCAAAAATACCGCAGCAAATTATCGATTTTATAGAAACTCATCATGGGCACGGGAGAGTTCAATATTTTTATCAAAGTTTTAAAAATAAATATCCTGACAGAGAAATTGATGAAGATCTATTTACATATCCTGGAAATGATCCGTTTACAAAAGAAACAGCTGTCTTGATGATGGCAGATTCTATAGAGGCTGCCTCGCGAAGTTTAAAATCAAAAACACCTGAAAATATTAGACAATTAATTGAAAATATTATTGATGGTAAGGTCAAGGATGGAAGATTTGAAAATGCTGATATAAGTTTTAAAAATATAAGCCAAATTAAAGAAATATTCTCTCAAAGCCTTATTAATATTTATCATGGGAGAATTGAATACCCAAAAGAAAACTAATAAAAATAAATTTGAAGACATTTAACATATTTGTTAACTTAGGTATAGGCAAAACCCAAACTATACTGAAATTAATTTATGATTAAAAATGTTATTGTTTTAATATTTTGTTTACTTGGTTTTAATATAAAGGCTCAGATTATCACATTATTAAATGGAGAATCTGAGCCTATTTCAGATGTACATGTTTATGGCTGTGGATTATTTAAATTATCCGATAAATCAGGGAAGTTGAATATTGAAGAGTTTAAAAAATGTAAAAAAATTAGCATTTCTCATTCTTCATATCAAACTTTGGAACTTGATTATAATTACCTTAGGGATAAATCTATTCTTATTCTTGAGTCAAAAAAAAATAAGCTGAATCAAATAAATGTATGGTTTAATAAATGGAAACAAGATTCGGAAGAGTCTGCTGCTTTAGTTAGTAGAGTCGGTTCCCAGCAAATATTAAAATCCTCTTCTCAAACAACAGCCGAAATATTGGAAGAAAACACAAATATATATGTCCAGAAGAGTCAACAAGGAGGTGGAAGTCCATTTATTAATGGGTTTGCAGCAAATAGAATACTTCTGTTGGTTGATGGGGTTCGATTGAATAATTCAATATATAGGAGTGGTAATTTGCATAATATTAACCTTGTGGATCCTTTGTTTTTTAAGCAAATTGAAATAGTGGAATCAATAGCCGAATCAAATTACGGAAGTGATGCAATTGGTGGATTAATTGATTTTGTGAGTCAACGAAATGTTTTTGCGAATTCTGTTCCTAAACTTAGGTCAATCGTAAATGTAAAATTCAATTCTGCAAATAGCTCATACTTATATGGTTCTGTTAATTCAATCACTAATAAAAAGTTTAATCTTAATATAGCATTTACAAAATCTGAATTTGGTGATTTAATGTCTGGTCATAATGGAAATAAATCCTATAGAAGAGAATATTATATTGATAGGGTAAATGGAAGAGATAGTGTGATTAGGAATTCTAACAAATATCTTCAGAAATTTACATCTTATGGGACGACAAAGTTTTCCAATAAAATATCTGTAAAATTATCTCAGTATTCTAATCTAAGTTTACTGGCTCTTGTATCTAATGTGTCTGAAATGCCTAGATATGATAGGCTGATACAAACAAAATCAGATGGTGGTTTAAAGTATGCAGAATGGAATTATGGTAAGCAAAGATTGGGACACTATTCACTTGTGTATTCCAATTTTAAAAAATCTATTTTTTTTGACAAACTTAACACAAGTTTTAGCTATCAGAATTATACAGAATCAAGGCATACAAGGAAAACAAATCATCAAATTAGAAATAATCAACACGAAAAGTTAGATGCTGTTATATTTAATCTTGATTTTAATAAGAATATAAATAATATACAAAACATATACTATGGTTTTGAGTTTTTTGGAAATTACTTGAATTCCAAATCTGATAATTATCATATTGTGGACAAATTATACACAGATGCTAAATCTCGATATCCCGATGGGTCTAAGTTTTTGTCATATGCCTCTTATTTGCAGTTGAAAAGAAAATTAAGTCAGAGAATGTCGTTTAGTTTTGGATTGAGATATAATTATAGTAAGATAAAGGCTAATGCAGGTGAGGAATGGTATCAACTGCCTTCTCGGAATCTTAATTTAAGTAATGCCGCCCTTACCGCTAATATTGCGATGGTGTTTAAAACGAATAAAACATTGCATAAACTTCAAGTTGCAAGCGCTCTCAGGGCGCCGAATATAGATGATGTTGCAAAAATCTTTGATTCTGAACCAGGAAATGTTATGGTTCCAAACCCTAATCTAAAACCTGAGTATATATATAGTTTGACTTATAAGTTTAATCATGAGATAAATAAATATATTAAGCTAAATATTGCTCTTATTGGTTCATATTTGGACAATGCCATGAAAAGAGAAGAATCTCAGTTTAATGGAAAAGATAGTATATTATATCAAGAGGAACTTAGTCGAGTATATAAATTGAAAAACTCAGATTATGCTAAATATTTAAGTCTAAAATTTAATATTCAATGGAAATATTATAAAGAATCTTCATTTTCTGTTTTTTTTGATAGACAAAAATCAGAATATAAGGATGGTTCAAGTTTAAGACATGTCCCTCCAAATGTGATAAGATTTATAAATATTTTCAAATATAGAAGATTCGTATTGAAAACTGTAGGTGTTTATAACGAAGAACTGCCATATAGGAAACTAGCATATTCAGAACGAAGAAAACCACACTTGTATGCAAAAGATAACGACTTAAACCCCTATAGTCCGTGTTGGTTTGTGTTGAACCAATCGATACAGTATAAGCTAAAAAAAACTTATGTAAAATTAGATATTAATAACTTGTTTGATAAGTTATATAGACCTTATTCATCTGGGCTTAATGGTTCAGGATTATCATTCTGTATATCTCTTGTTTTTAAAGTATCAGAGTAAAAAATATTATTTCTGTAATAAAATCTTATATAATTCTTTCTTTTAATCAATTAAGATTTAAAAATAAAAGGAATATAATATATCTTTGTGCAAAATTGAAAAAGTTTATAATAGTTATTTATTTAATCATAATATTTTATTCCCCCAACATATGATTAAGTTAATTTTATCATAATAATGAGTCTGAGATATTACAAGAACATAAATTCATCTGAGTTGATAGAGGAGAAAACTCCTAGTCTTAAGCTACTTAAATGTTTGTATAATACTAATATTGGACGTATTGGTTTATGGGCACTATTTAAGAGAAAGTTTTTATCAGGACTATCAGGATTATATATGAATACAAGATTTTCAAAATCAATGATTGAAAATTTTATTGCAGATAATCAGATTGATATAAATGAATATAAAAAAACAGTTCCTGATTTTGATTGTTTTAATGACTTTTTTTACAGAAAAATACATGAGGATGCTAGAGAAATTCAAGAAGGTTTTGTATCTCCAGCAGATGGAAGAGTTTTGGCATTTGAGCAAATAAAAAAAGCTGATAATTTTTTTGTGAAAGGTTCGTCATTTAGTTTGAAATCATATTTAAAGGATGAAGAATTAGCTAAGAAGTATATAGATGGTGCTATGCTAATTGTTCGGTTGGCTCCAGCAGATTATCATAGATTTCATTTTCCATGTGATGGTTCAATAGGAAAAACAAATAACATAAAAGGATATTATTATTCTGTTTCGCCTTATGCATTGCAACATAATACTAGGATATTTCTTGAAAACAAGAGAGAGTTTAGTATTTTAAAATCCGAAAAATATGGAGATGTTCTTTATTCAGAGGTTGGTGCAACCATGGTAGGTAGTATTATACAGACTTATAGCCCTGATTCTCATATAAAGAAAGGGCAAGAGAAAGGTTATTTTGCTTTTGGAGGCTCTACACTTATTTTGTTTTTTGAAAAAGGGAAAATAAAATTTCATAAAAATTTAATTGAGAATACTCAAAATTCATATGAAACCTATGTAAAAATGGGGGAAATGATAGCTGAGTAAATCAAAAATTCTATCATTAGAAGAATAAGTTTATTTATTGTTATTGTAAATGAAAAAATAATGGACTTTTACTTTTATAAATATGAAAGCTTGTAACTACAACTCTCAATGAATTGATTAATAAATAAAATTAATTACTTTTGTTCACACGATAGTTTAAATTTAAAGATGGATATTTTATCATTGTTTTAAATATCAATCTTTATATTAGAATATAAGAAAAAACAGGCGGTTAAGTCGTACTGACGAATTGTTTTATATAAAAAAATACCCATAGAATGAAAATATCATACTCGTGGCTTAAAGAATACATCGATATTGATTTGTCTGATAGTGAATTAGACGAAATATTAACCCAGATAGGACTTGAAGTTGGTGGAATTGAAAAGTTTGAATCTGTGAAAGGCGGTCTTGAAGGATTAGTAATAGGTGAGGTTAAAACTTGTGAACCACATCCAAATTCAGATCATTTAAGCATGACTACTGTAGATGTAGGCGGTGAAGAATTATTGCCAATAGTTTGTGGAGCACCTAATGTTGCTCAGGGACAAAAAGTTGTAGTTGCAACGGTAGGAACTGTGTTGTATGATGGAGATGATAGTTTTAAGATAAAAAAATCTAAAATTAGAGGTGAGCAATCAATGGGAATGATTTGTGCCGAAGATGAAATAGGTCTAGGGGCAAGTCATGATGGAATTATGGTTCTTCCTTCAGATGCTCCTGTCGGAATAGCTGCTAAAGAGTATTTTGATATTGAAACAGATAAGGTAATTGAAATCGACTTAACACCAAATAGAGTAGATGGTTCATCTCATATTGGTGTGGCTCGTGATCTTGCTGCTTATTTCAAACAAAAACAAGAAATTGAATATACAAAACCTTCTGTAGAAGAATTTAAAGCTGAGAATTCAAATTTATCTATAGATATTAAGATAGATAAGCCAGAGGCATGTAAGAGATACTCTGGATTATGTATCGAAGGTGTAGAAGTTAAAGAATCGCCTGAATGGATACAAAATAGATTAAAAGCAATAGGTTTAAACCCAATCAACAATATTGTTGATATCACCAATTATGTTCTTTTCGAAACTGGACAACCACTTCATGCTTTTGATTATGATAAGATTGAGTCAAAGCAAGTAGTTGTTAAGACCTTAGAAAAAGACACTAAATTTGTGAGTCTTGATAATGAGGAAAGAAGTCTTCATGAAAATGATTTGATGATTTGTGATAAAAATACGCCAATGTGTATTGCTGGTGTATTTGGTGGTTCAGAATCAGGTGTTAGCAATAACACGAAGAATATATTCCTAGAAAGTGCATATTTTGATTCTGTTTTCGTTAGAAAAACAGCAAGAAGATTCGGTTTAAATACAGATGCATCGTTTAGATTTGAAAGAGGAACTGATCCTAATAATACTGTATATGCTTTAAAAAGAGCTGCTTTATTAATTAAGGAAATTGCTGGAGGTACTATTTCTTCTGAAATTACAGACATATATCCTGAAGCAATTAAAGATTTCGAAATTGAAGTTAGTGTTGACAGAATCGAAAGGCTTTTAGGTAAGAAAATTGGCAAGGAGACTATAGTAAAAATTCTTACGGCTCTTGAGATAAAAGTTGCTGAAGATAATGGAGATGTTTTACTTCTTAATGTACCTCCTTATAGAGTTGATGTTCAGCGAGAAGCTGACATTGCTGAAGATATTCTTCGAATTTATGGCTTCAATAATATTGAAGTGTCAGAGAAATTGTCATCTTGTATAAGCTCACAACATAAGCCAGATGAGTTTCAATTGAAAAATATGGTGGCTGATATGTTGACCAGTAATGGTTTTAATGAAATCATGAACAACTCTTTAACTAGAGCTAGATATTGTGAAGGATTAGAGACTTATAAGTCTGATAATAATGTAATGATAAATAATCCATTGAGTTCTGATTTGAATGCGATGAGACAGACATTGTTATTCGGAGGTTTGGAGTCGATTAGTTATAATATAAATCGAAAAAATCCAAATTTGAAATTCTATGAATTTGGTAAGTCTTATCAGTATTTCAAAAAGGAGGAGAATCAAAATCCTGTAGATAATTATCATGAAACAGAATTATTTTCTATCTTCATCTCAGGGAATATTAATAATCAAACCTGGAATTCTCCAGAAACTCCATCAAATTTCTTTTATTTGAAATCATATGTAGAGATGGTTCTTTCAAGACTTGGTGTGATGACTAAGATTAAGATTAAAGAATTTGATTCAGATGTATTCATTGAAGGTCTAGAGTATTCAACAAGAAAAAACACAATGGTGAAAATGGGTCTTGTTGAACCAAGTATATTAAAGGGTTTTGATATTGATACGCCTGTTTATTATGCTGAGTTTTACTGGGAAGCAATAATGAAAGAACATAAAAATTCAAAGATAGAGTATAAGGATATTTCTAAATATCCTGCAGTAAAGAGAGATTTGTCTTTATTGGTGGATAAGTCTGTTAAGTTTTCTCAAATAAAAGAGATTGCAAATAATTCAGAAAGAAAACTTCTTAAATCTGTAGATATCTTTGATGTTTATGAAGGAGAAAATTTAGGAGAAAATAAAAAATCATATGCTGTTAGTTTTATTATTCAGGATGAAGAAAAAACATTGAAGGATAAGCAGATTGATAAGATAATGCAAAAAATAATATCTAGTTTAGAAAAACAATTGTCGGCTCAAATTAGATAATTACAAAATATTGGTGATTGAAAAAAAGGTTCTCTTTGTTAAAGAGAGCCTTTTTTTTTGCTCTTGTCTATGGCAATTTTAAGTGATTTACTGATGATTTAGCAATTTATTAAAATATAAATAATTCAGATGTGCCTTATCGTGCATCGAAGTGTTCGTATTCGTGCATTCTAGATAGTGCTGGTATAGATTCGTTTTGTGTGTTGTAGTCTTGCATCCAGCTTTATAGATGTTTTGGTATGATATATGATTGCGGATTGGTGGTTAGGTAAATTGCTTAAATTCGATAGTAATATATATCGAAGCTTGTTGAAAATATGAAAAGATAAGT
Source organism: Marinifilaceae bacterium (assembly GCA_025210485.1). GTDB lineage: Bacteria > Bacteroidota > Bacteroidia > Bacteroidales > Marinifilaceae > JAOARN01. The sequence continues at coordinate 12,035 of JAOARN010000153.1, forward strand.
GCAAAGTTAGTGTTAGTAATGATGGGAAAAAGCAGCAAAAAAGTTTGCTGCTTTTTTTATATAATTTATTTTTGTGACAAACAAATAAAAATTAATTGTTATGATTCAACGAATTCAATCAGCCTACATCTTGATATGCGCTGTTTTAGTTATGATAATATTCTTTTCACCTGTAGCAAAAATTACAGATGCAGCAGGTCAAGTTTATTCTTGTTATATAAGTAAATTGAAACCAACTGTGGAAACTGAAAATGTTTATCAATTTCCATTAATCGGTTTATTAATAGTAGTATTTGCAGTTTTTATATTCTGTTTTTTCAAGTATAAAAATAGAATACTTCAAATTCGTTTATTGGTGTTTAATATCGTTTGCCAGTTGTCAGCAATCGTTTTAATTTATTTATATGTAAATAAGTTTTTTGAGAATGCTACAATTAATTATTCAATAATATGTTCATTTTTAGCCATAAATCTAATTCTAAGTTATCTAGCAATTAGATCAATAGGTAAGGATGAGGTTCTTATTAAATCTATTGATAGAATTAGATAGAGTTTGAATTTACAGTAGCATGTAAGTACTCTACTTCTTTAAAGTTGAATATCTTAGTTTCATTATTGCTTTCTATGAGTAATTGACCAATGTCGTTAATTCCTGTAATTCTGCCCTTGAAGCAGTTGTTTTCTAGGTCTTTGAAATAACTATCCTCATTTATTAAGTAAAGTGATTTGAGATATTCAGCTTTAATATAGTTATATTCAAAATTAGCTAATTTCTTATATTCAGCTTCAATATCAGCAAGCATCAGAGATAGTTGTTCTTTTAAATCATAGTCTTGAGATGTAATATTCTTTAAAGAAATTGGATTTGGAGCATCTGAAATGAAATTCTCTTGGTTTATATTAATTCCAATTCCACAAATACTGTATTCCAAGTGAGCACCGCAAATCGTATTTTCAATTAAAATTCCGCATATTTTTTTATTGTTAGCATAAATATCATTAGGCCACTTTATCTTAATATCATCTACATATCTTGAAATGTAATTTCTTATTCCTAAAGATATTGCCATTGATAAGTAGAACTGATTTTCAATGGATAGAAAATTAGGTTTGAAAATAATACTAATGGTAAGGTTTTTGCCACTTTCACTTTCCCATGTATTTTTGTTTAAGCCTCTGCCTTTATGTTGATTTAGTGCCATAATGACAGTTCCTTCATTTTGTGGAGACTTAAGTATTAATTCATTTGCATATTGATTTGTAGACTCTAATTTGGGGATTACAATTAGATTTCGGTTGTTAAATAATTTATTCATTGTATTTAGATGTAAGTTGTTATTTAATATATTTATTATTAAAAGTAGTAATATTTTTATAATTAGCAACTAATATAAATTTAACAAATGGGAGATATTTTTGTTAACAGGTGAAATATACTAAACTTGTATGTAGTATTTTATTGTTAATAAAATTAAAAAAAACTAAGAATAAATTATAATTATTCATAGATTTACGAACTAATATATTCTTAGTTGGAGTATTTAGGTATACTTAGGACGACAGTAAGAACTATTTGTAGTGCAAATTATTAGTTTGTTATAAGAAATAAATACTCTAAATTTATAATCTTTTATGTATTCTTTTAAAGTACAGAATTAAAAATGATTAAAAAGATTATATTTGTAATTAAATTAAAAAAAGATAATGCGTATAAATAATGCAGAAAAGCTTGCACAATCTATAATAGAAGGACTTCAAGATAGGAAAGCAGTTGATATAGTAAAAATTGATTTGCGAAAGATAGATGGTGCTGTAAGTAAATTTTTTATAGTATGTAACGGAACTTCAAGTACTCATACCATGGCAGTTTCTGATTCTGTTGAGGAATATGTTCGACAAGATATTGGCGAAAAGGTATGGAGAAAGCAAGGTACCGAAAATGCATTTTGGATTATTTTGGACTATGGAGATGTTGTAGTTCATATTTTTCAAGAAGAATATCGAGATTATTACCAATTAGAATCCCTGTGGGGAGATGCCGAAATCACAAAAATTGATTAAGGTATTTTAAATAATAAATGAAATGTGATACTTGTTTTAATATAAACTATAATGACAGAACCGAAAAATAAAAATCCTTTTCAAAAAGACAATCAGTCAAATAATAAGATTAAACCTCCGAAATTCAATTCATATTGGATTTTTGGTATCGTTGCAGTAATTCTAATCTCAACCCAGCTTGTTGACTTTGGGGGCGGTATAGAGCAAGTAGGTTGGTTTAGATTGAAAAATCAAATGATCAAAGAGGGTCATGTTGAAAAGATAAAAGTTGTAAAGAATAACCAAAAAGCATTCATATATATTAAAGAGCAAAGTTTGAGTAATTTTCCTGAATTGAAAAAGAACAGTTTTGGAAGTAATAATGGTCCTCATTTCGAATATGAAGTGGCTACAGTTGAAAACTTTGAAAATAAAATTAATGCTTTAAGAACAGAATATCCTGACTTTGAAAATACCGAAGTGAGATACGTTAATGATAATAAGGCTCTCGAAAGGTTTTTATTTAATTGGTTATTACCAATAGGATTTATTCTGCTAATATGGTATTTTGTTTTTAGACGTATGTCTAAAGGAGCTGGCGGTGGAGCTGGTGGTGGAAATATCTTTAATGTTGGTAAATCAAGGGCTAAAGTTTTTGATAAAGAATCAAACATTAATGTCAACTTTAAAGACGTTGCTGGTCTTGCTGAAGCTAAACAAGAGGTTGAAGAGATAGTACAGTTTTTAAAGCATCCTGATAATTACACAAAATTGGGTGGTAAAATTCCAAAAGGAGCTTTATTAGTAGGCCCTCCTGGAACTGGTAAGACTTTATTGGCAAAGGCAGTTGCTGGTGAAGCGAATGTCCCATTCTTTAGTATGTCAGGATCTGATTTTGTTGAAATGTTTGTGGGAGTCGGAGCAAGTCGTGTTCGTGATTTATTCAAACAAGCAAAAGAAAAGTCTCCATGTATAGTTTTTATTGATGAGATTGATGCTATCGGTCGTGCTCGTGGCAAAAACCCAAATATGGGTTCAAATGATGAAAGAGAAAACACCTTAAACCAGCTTCTTACCGAAATGGATGGTTTTGAAACTAATTCGGGTGTTATAATTTTAGCTGCTACAAACCGAGCTGATATATTAGATAGAGCACTTATGCGTGCTGGTAGATTTGATAGACAGATTCATGTTGATCTTCCTGATCTTAACGAAAGAAAAGAAATTTTTGATGTACATTTAGCTCCACTAAAAAAAGCGGATGATGTACAAAGAGATTTCTTAGCAAAACAAACCCCTGGTTTTTCAGGTGCTGATATTGCTAATGTTTGTAATGAAGCTGCATTGATTGCTGCAAGACACAAAAAAGAAGAAATAGAAAAACAAGACTTTTTAGATGCTGTAGATAGGATAATTGGAGGTCTTGAAAAGAAAAATAAAATTATATCTACACAAGAAAAGAAAACTATCGCATATCACGAAGCTGGTCATGCTACAGTGTCTTGGCTTTTGGAAAATGCACATCCTTTGGTGAAAGTTACTATTGTACCTAGAGGGAAAGCATTAGGAGCAGCATGGTATCTACCTGAAGAAAGAAGTATTACAACTAAGGAGCAGATGTTGGATGAAATGTGCGCTACATTAGGTGGTAGAGCGGCAGAACAGCTTGAATTTGGTAAGATTTCAACAGGGGCACAGAATGATCTTGAAAAAGTTACTAAGCAAGCTATTGCAATGGTTTCTATATTTGGTATGAGCGAAAAAATAGGACATCTTAGTTACTATGATTCTTCGGGGCAAAGTGATTATGGATTTTCAAAACCTTATAGCGAGAAAACAGCTGAAGTTATTGATCAAGAGGTTAAAGAAATCGTTGAAGAAAGTTACAAAAAGGCAATTAAAGTATTGGAGGATAATAGAGAAGGATTTACCAAATTATCTCAGAAATTGCTTGAAAAAGAAGTAATATTCAGCGAGGATTTAGAAGAAATTTTCGGAAAACGTAAAAGTTTGAATGAGCAGGCAGAACAGCTTGATGAAAATAAAGAAGATTAGGAAAGTAGTATATACAATATGACTGAAAGAGCTTATACGGAATGTGTAAGCTCTTTTTTGCATCTTATACTAAAGGATGAGATTTTAATTCGGCTTTTTCGCCGTTAAAAACCACATATGTAAAATTTAAAATCCAATCTCCTGTGTTTATATAAGTCGATTTATCATTTAATTTCACAGTATGAGGTACATGCCTATGTCCAAAAATAAAATAATCAATATGCTCTTTGTTTAGATAATCTTTTGCAAATAATGTTAGCCATTCTTTATCGTCTCCTTTGTAATAGTCTTGGGCTAATTCTTTGTTTTTTAGTCTACTCTGTTTTGACCATGAGTGAGCAAGAAAAAATGCAAAATTTGGATGGATTCTAGCAAATGCCCATTGCAAAAACTTATTTGTGAATATTTTTTTAAGAAGTTTGTATGATTTGTCGAATGGACCTAAACCATCACCATGGGCAAGAAAGAACTTTTTGCCATTAATCAATTGAATATTCTCTTTTCTGTATATATTGACACCTATCTCTTTTTCTAAGTAATCAAAAGCCCATATATCATGGTTTCCGGTGTAGTAATTTATTTCGATGCCCTGATCGGCTAATTCGGCTAGTTTTCCTAAGAATCTAATTGAGCCTTTTGGTACAACTTTTTTGTATTCAAACCAAAAATCGAAAATATCACCCATCAAAAACAAAGCACCCATATCTGATTTTATGGAATCCAACCATTTTACAATATGAATTTCTCTTTGTTTGTTATTGTCTAGAGCTGCAGCTTGAAGGTGTAAATCTGATATGAAATATGTCTTTTTTATATTTTTGTCCATTGTTTATTGTCTTAGATATTAAGTAGAGAAAAATAGTATATATCCTATTTTAAGTCAATTGCAAATATAGTATAAAAATAAATAGCTGTATTGATAAAGTCTCAATATTCCCTGTTGGACAACTCGATGTGATTTGTGTCTGATTATTTTAACTATAAATGATGATTGTATAATACGAATTAGCTAAATAAAACTAAGAAAATAGTTGTTTTTTTCTATTGCTTTATTAATTTTACATCATAATTGATTTAACAATATTCAAAAGTACAAGTTAAAGAACCATCATTACCACTAACTATATTTTAAGCTTAGCAATTATCATTTATCTGATTAATTGCTAAGCTTTTGTTTTTATGCTATAATAGTGTGTGGTATATCATTCCACAATCTTTAAAAAAAATATCCGATTTATCTTGTAATTGCCTATGTTTATCTTGTTGGAATAGCTATTAAAATAGAATTTGTTGGGTTTATTTCATAAAATGAAGAATAAAATTGTATATTTTACATAAATGGAATTAATCTAAATAAGTACTCGTAACACTCCATATAATTTGGTATAGTAGGGATTTGGGTGAATCTGATAAATGTTATATTGCCTGTTTATTTGTGAATTTTTTAACTTGCCTCAATCTCTATTATGTAAATTAATGTTTTTTTTATATATTTGAAAGAGTAGACATAATAATATTGTCTACGAAATGTTAGTAGGTTAATATACCCTTTAGAATTGGCTCGTGACACCCCCTATGTCACGAGCTTTTGTTTTATATTGTATTGATATATAAATCTATTAGTTTGGTTTAATTTTTTTGCTGAAAAATGATGGTTTGTATGTAACCTAAAAAATTAGTTTTATAGGGAAAAATCATATGAACATAATGAATGAAATTTAGTCAAAATCACAATTTTTAAATAGTTAGAATAAGTTTTGTATTAACAAATTTTTATGTTGAATATAGATATAGTATTGTTTAAATTTGTATAATTGAATTGATGATTTTACATATTAAGAGAAACTTAGTAAGACAAGCTATTGAAATAATTATTTTTTACAAATAGATTTTGTATATTGTTAAATTAAATTTCCTCTTTCCAAAAAATAAGTTTAAATTTTACTGTTATGAAAAAAAATATGAAAAAAGCATTTAGCTTGTTTTTATTAGCAAGTTTGTGTTCTTTTAGTACTAATGTATTTTCACAGAACTATAGGATTGAATTGAATCTTGAATCAACTGTAGATACTGTCTATTTAGCACATTATTTTGATGGAAGAATTTTTGCAGATGATACCATAGTTGCAAAGCAAGGAAAAGCTATTTTTTCAGGAGATAAGAAATTGAGTGAAGGCATATATGTATTATATCTTTCGAATCATAAGTATATTGATTTTTTATTGGGAGATGATCAGGATTTTAAAATGGAGGGTAATTCTGCTGATTTTATTGGTAGCTTAAAAATTACTGGATCTGCGGAAACAGAAGGCTTTCATAAATTTCAAATTTATATGAAAAATAAAAATTTGAAATCGACTGAGATGAGTCAAAAATACAAGGATGCAAAGCAAGGGTCGAAGGAGGCAAAAGTTTTAAAAGACTATTTTGCAGATGCTGATAAAAAGGTTAGAGAATATATTGAACAAATAGCCACTAAATACGGTGAAAAATCTTTTTTAACTCGATTTGCTAAGTTTACTTTATCTCCACCTAATAAGGATTTTGAGAAAATAGTACCAAAGGGAATAGAAGATAGAGCTAGACAGGTTCAGCTTCGACGATATCTATATACAAAGAATAACTATTTTAACAATTTAGATTTTACTGATTCAAGATTTTTGAGAACACCAATGATAAAATCAAAAATGTCGAATTTCTTCGAGAGAGTTCTTTTACAAAATCCAGATACAATATTTCACGAATCTGTTAAGATTATTGAGAAATCAAGATCAAATCAAGAGTTTTTCCAATATACAGTACAATCCGCTCTTAACTATGCAGTCAGCTCAAAGATAATGGGTATGGATAAGGCATTTGTAAATCTTGCTAAGAAATATTATTTGAGTGGTGATGCTTTTTGGGCAGACTCGACTCTTCTTGCCAATATAAAAGAAAAAGTGATTAAAACTCAATATAACTTGATAGGTATGAAAGCTCAGGATATGTTGCTAGAAACTTACGATGGCGATCATATTAGAATTAGTGAGATATCATCACCCCTTACAGTTTTATACTTTTGGGATACAGATTGTGGTCATTGTGAGAAATCAATGCCTAAGTTGAAGACAGATATTTATGATAAGTTTGAAGAAAAAGGCGTCAAAATTGTAACAATTTGTATCAATAATAATAGAACCAAATGGACTAAGTTTTTAACTGATCATAAATTATATGATATGTTGAACTGTCACGACCCATCTGAGAATATTGAATATAGAGTGTTTTATGATGTGTTTAGTACACCAGCAATTTTTCTTTTAGATAAGGATAAAAAAATTATTGCAAAAAAGATTGATACAGAAACACTTGCAAATATATTGGAATTGGAATTAAAAAAGATTAATTCAGGAAAATAAATCTATAGAAATAAAGGAAGAATGAGCCAAATAAATATTGAAAAAATAAGCAAAGAGTTAAAAATAAGTGAGCATTCTGTTACTAATACTTTGAATCTGCTTGATGAAGGAGCTACTATTCCTTTTATAGCAAGATATAGAAAAGAGATGACAAACAGTTTGGATGAAATCCAGATTGATAATATTAAAAAATTACAACAGAAGTATCAAGAATTAGATAAGAGAAGAAAAGCTATTCTTGAATCTATTGCCAAGCAAGATAAACTTACGGATGAGTTAAAAGCTAAGATAAATAAGGTAGATAATTTAAACGAATTGGAAGACTTATATCTACCTTATAAACCCAAAAGACTTACACGAGCCAAAATAGCAAAGGAAAAAGGATTAGAACCTTTGGCCAAAATTGTAATGAAACAAAATTCCCGAAATCTTGAACAGGCGATTGAATCATACTTAAATGATGAGGTGGAAGATAAAGAACAAGCTTTGCAAGGGGCACGTGATATTATAGCTGAATGGATAAATGAGAATGAGATAGCTAGATCTATAGTTAGAAATCAATTTCAGTATAATGCTGTGATTTATTCAAAATTAGTAAAATCCAAGGAGGAAGAGGCTGTTAAATTTAAGGATTATTTCGATTTTGAGGAGAAGTTAAGTAGAATTGCTTCACACAGATTGTTGGCTATATTGAGAGGAGAGAAAGAAGGATTTTTGAAAATATCAATTAAGATAGATCAGGAGTTAGCAGAGGAGAAACTCGATAGACTATTTGTGAAAGCGGACAATGAATCATCAGAGGAGGTTCAAAAGGCTATAACTGATGCTTATAAAAGATTGATGAGTTCATCTATGGAATCTGAATTTAAAAAGCAAGCAAAGGAAAAAGCAGATAAACAAGCCATTGATGTATTTGGAAAGAACTTGAATCAGTTATTGCTTGCTTCACCTTTAGGTCAGAAAAGAATACTTGCAATTGACCCTGGCTACAGAACAGGATGTAAGATAGTTTGTCTAGATTCTCACGGGAGTCTACTTCATAATGAAACTATATACCCGCATCCACCTCAAAAGCAAACAAAACTGGCAGCTAAGAAAATTACAAGCTTGGTTGAGATGTATAAAATTGAAGCAATATCCATTGGTAACGGAACAGCCAGTAGGGAGACAGAAAGTTTTATTACAAATCTTCATTTTGATAGAAAACTTCAGGTTTTTGTGGTAAGTGAGGCTGGTGCTTCAATTTATTCGGCATCTAAAATTGCTCGTGAAGAATTTCCTGAATATGATGTAACTGTTCGGGGTGCTGTATCAATAGGTCGAAGACTGATGGATCCACTTGCAGAGCTTGTTAAGATAGAGCCAAAGAGTATAGGTGTAGGGCAGTATCAGCATGATGTTGATCAAAATTTGCTAAAAGAAAATCTTGACACTGTAGTAGGTTCATGTGTTAATAAGGTGGGTGTTGATTTAAATACCGCTAGCAAACATATTTTGACATATATTTCAGGATTAGGACCTCAGTTGGCACAAAATATTGTAAACTTTAGAGAAGAAAACGGAAGCTTCCACTCAAGGAAACAACTGATGAAAGTTCCTAGAATGGGAGCAAAGGCATTTGAACAATCAGCAGGATTTATGCGTATTTCTGATGCAAAGAATCCCTTAGATAATTCGGCCGTACACCCTGAATCATACTATATTGTTGAAAAGATTGCTTCGGATCTGGATTTATCAATATCCGAAATAATTGCAAATAAGGAAATAATAAAAACTATAAAAGCTGAAAATTATATAGATGATAAATTTGGGCTTCCAAGTTTAAAAGATATATTATCAGAGTTGGAGAAGCCATCACGCGACCCTCGTACTGCCGTAAAAGCTTTTAAGTTTAAAGATGGAATATATTCAATAGATCATCTTGAATTAGGAATGGAACTTCCTGGTATTGTTACTAATATTACAAACTTTGGTGCTTTTGTTGATGTTGGAGTAAAACAGGATGGATTGGTACATATATCGCAATTAGCGAATAAATTTATATCTGACCCTTCGGAGGTTGTGGTTTTAAATCAACATGTTATGGTGAAGGTGATCGAGGTAGACAAATTAAGAAAAAGAATCCAATTGTCGATGAAAGAGTGTAGTCAATAATACAAATAAAAAAACTATGACCCATTCTGAAAAAAAGCAGATAGTTTTTTCGGAGAAGGGTCATAGTGATAATATTTTATTTATCAGCGTATTCTTTAAGAATATCGGCAACATCTCCAGCAGCAACGCGACCATAGGTTTTTTCTCCAATGGTAACTACAGGAGCCAAACCACATGCACCTACGCATCGAAGGCAGGAGATAGAGAATTTACCATCCTCTGTAGTTTCTCCAACAGGAACATCAAGTTGTCTTTTGAACTCTTCTAAAACTTTTTCAGCACCTCTTACATAGCATGCGGTACCCATACATATAGAGATAGGGAATTCGCCTTTAGGCACCATTGAAAAGAAAGAGTAAAATGTCACAACTCCATATACATGAGCTACAGAAACGTTTAATTCGCGTGCAATGATTTCTTGCACTTCAGCAGGAAGATAACCAAAATTTTCCTGAGCTTTATGTAATACATTGATCAGCTCGCTGCCTTTATTGTCAAATGATTTACAAATTTCAACAAGTTTATCAATTTTATCTTTTGCTAATTTGATTTTAGCCATAATTTGAAAATTCTTATATTAAAGGGCATTTCTGCCCTCGAATAGGTTCAATAATTATTCTTCAATCTCGATTTCATTACTCTTGTCGAAGTAATGAGTATGCAATAATTTATGAGATAATTCTCCACATGGTTTTCCTAAAAACTCTTCATATAGTTTTATAATTGAAGGATTTTCATGTGATTTTCTGATAGTTTTACCTGCATCCTCACGATATAGGGCTTCTGAACGTTTTTTCAAAATTGATGAATCGCCATGGTGTAATGGCTGACCACCACCACCGATACATCCTCCAGGGCAGGCCATGATTTCTATAGCATGGAATTGTGATTTTCCTTCACGAATTTCTTCTAATAGTTTACGAGCATTACCCAACCCGTGAGCAATACCAATATTGATAGGTAGCCCATCAAAATCAACCGTTGCGCTACGTATGCCTTCCATTCCTCGTAGTTCATTGAAGTCAACTTTTTCAAGACTCTTACCAGTATGAACTTCGTATGCTGTACGTGCTGCAGCTTCAATTACACCACCAGTAGTTCCAAAAATTACAGCAGCACCTGTAGACTCACCAAGAGGATTGTCAAACTCTTCATCAGGCATAGTATTCAAGTCCATATTGGATTCCTTGATAAGATTAGCCAATTCACGAGTTGATATAGAGTAATTTACATCAGGATCACCGTCAACTTTGAATTCGTCACGCTGACATTCGTATTTTTTAGCTAGACAAGGCATTATTGATACCACAATTAGATCTTCTCGTTTGATGCCCATTTTCTTAGCAAAATAATTCTTAGCAATAGGACCAAACATCTGTTGAGGAGAACGTGATGTTGATGGAATATCTTTTAAATCAGGGAAATGATGCTCGAAGAAATTAACCCATCCTGGGCAACAAGAAGTAAGAATTGGTAATTTAACATCTTTGTCACCATCCAAATGCTTTTTCAAACGATCAAGAAGTTCCGTGCCTTCTTCCATGATTGTAAGGTCGGCAGCAAAATCAGTATCAAAAACTTTATCGAAACCTAATGAACGAAGTGCAGACACCATTTTACCAGTAACTAAAGTACCTGCCTCCATACCAAACTCTTCTCCCAAAGCAGCACGAACTGCTGGAGCAGTCTGTACAACTACAGTTTTGTTTGGATTTGCTAAGTCACGAATAAGTTTATTTGTATGATTAACCTCTGTTAATGCTCCAGTAGGACATACAGCAACACACTGTCCGCAATATGTACAAGTAGATTTTTCAAGATCCATCTCAAAAGCAGGCGCTACAACAGATTCGAAGCCTCGGTTTACAGCTGAAAGAGCACCAACAGATTGTACCTCATTACACATAGTTTCACATCGACGACACATTATACACTTATCCATATCACGGATAATTGATGGAGAGCGGTCAACTTTGTATTTTGATTGTTCCCCTTTATAATGAATTTCGCGAACACCAAATTGGTGAGCCATAGTTTGTAAATCGCAATTACCAGATTTAGCACAAACTAAACAATCAGCAGGGTGATCAGAAAGCATTAACTCCATAACAGTTTTACGAGCATTTAAAACTCGCATATTATGGGTGTTGATAATCATTCCTTCTTCACATTTGCTATTACATGAAGGAGCTAAATTTCTTCTACCTTCTACCTCTACTACACAAATTCTGCAACCACCAGGATTGTGTTCAATTCCCATGTCGTCTAGTTTTAAGTGACATAGGGTAGGAATATCAATTCCTAAAGTTTTAGCAGCCTCAAGTATTGTAGTTCCTACAGGTACTTCAATTGGCTTATTATCAATGGTTAATTTTATCATTTTTTCCATTATACTTTTCCTCCTTATTGAATGCTAATAGCATTAAACTTACATTTGTCCATACAAGCACCACATTTGATACATTTTTCGGTATCGATAACATGAGCTTCTTTGCGTTCTCCTGAAATACAATCAACAGGACAGTTGCGAGCACAAAGTGTACAACCAACACAAAGCTCAGGGTCAACAACATACTGCATTAGTGCTTTACATTGACCCGAAGGGCATTTCTTGTCTTGTACGTGAGCTAGGTATTCGTCATAGAAGTTCTCTAATGTTGATAATACAGGGTTTGGAGAAGTTTGTCCAAGTCCACAAAGAGAAGTATCTTTAATAACATTACTTAGGTTACGAAGAAGATCTAAATCTTCTATTGTTCCTTTTCCTTCTGTGATTTTGTCAAGTAATTCGTATAATCTCTTATTACCTACACGACAAGGAGTACACTTACCGCAAGATTCTTCTACTGTAAAATCAAGGTAGAATTTCGAAACAGATACCATACAATCGTCTTCATCCATTACTATCATTCCTCCTGATCCCATCATAGAACCAACAGCAAGAAGATTGTCAAAGTCAATAGGAGTATCGAGGTGTTTTTCGGTTAGACAACCTCCCGAAGGACCACCTGTTTGAACAGCTTTGAATTTTTTTCCATCTTTGATACCACCGCCAATTTCGTAGATTACTTCGCGAAGGGTAGTTCCCATTGGAACTTCGATAAGTCCAACATTATTTATTTTTCCAGCTAATGCAAATACTTTAGTACCTTTTGATTTGTCAGTACCAATTTTATTAAACCAATTGGCACCTTTGTTGATAATAACAGGGATGTTGGCAAAGGTTTCAACATTATTTACATTTGTAGGTTTACCATTATATCCTGATTCCGCAGGGAATGGAGGTTTTACAGTAGGTTCGCCTCTAAGTCCTTCCATAGAATGGATAAGAGCTGTTTCTTCACCGCATACAAATGCACCAGCACCGTAGCGTAATTCTATGTCAAAATTGAAACCAGTACCCATGATATCCTTACCAAGTAGACCATACTCACGAGCTTGACCAATAGCAATTTTTAGACGTTCGATAGCAAGAGGGTACTCTGCACGAATGTATACAACACCTTGATCGGCACCAATACAGTAAGCATTAATAGCCATAGCTTCAATAACTGAGTGAGGATCACCTTCAAGAATAGATCTGTCCATGAATGCCCCAGGGTCACCCTCGTCGGCATTACAAACTACATATTTTTGATCAGCTTTGTTTGCAGCGGCAAATCTCCATTTAAGACCGGTAGGGAAACCACCTCCTCCTCGGCCTCTCAGACCCGAATCAATCATTTCCTGAATTACAGCTTCAGGAGTTGATTCAGTTAAGCATTTACCTAGTGCAGCATATCCATCACGACCTATGTACTCATCAATATTTTCAGGATTTATAAAACCGCAGTTTCTAAGAGCAATACGAATTTGCTTTTTGTAGAATCCCATATGCTTTGAGTCGCTAACAGTTTCTTTTTTGTCAGGATCAACATAAAGTAATCTCATTACTTTACGCCCTTTAATAATATGTTCTTCGACCAGCTCTTCAGCATCGGAAGGTTTTACTTCAACATAGAATGTATTGTCAGGCAACATTTTTACAATAGGGCCTTTTTCACAAAATCCAAAACATCCTGTAGCCACAACTTGAACTTCATCTTCAAGTCCTTTGGCTTTTAATGCATCTTGTAGGTTTGCAAGTATAGCTTTACTTTCAGAAGCATGGCAACCTGTACCACCACAAATAAGAATATGCATTTTATATTTTTCCATAATCGCAATCTAGTTTATTCGTTGTCTATAGTTTTGTAGTTTACAGGTATAATACCGTCTACTAATTCTCCTGTTTTGATATATTTTTCGATAATTTCGTCAGCTTTTTTAATATTTACATTTCCAAAAACCACAGGATCTTTTCCAGGTAGACATACCTCTATAGTTGGTTCTGCATAGCAATATCCCATGCATCCCGTTTGTGTTACAATAGTTTCAATATTTCTTTTGGCAGATTCCGCCACCAAGAAATCCATAACTTCTTTTGCACCAGATGCAATACCACATGTAGCCATTGCAACTTTTATTTGTACAAGATTTTCAGGATTGTCGCTTTTCTCCCTCAAATCGATTTTGCTCTGAAGCTCTTCTTTCATTTTCTTCAGATCAGCAAGGGATTTTACTTTTGCCATAATCTCAATAATTAAATGTTATAATTTTCGTTCTATTCTAATTCGTTCAGATTCTCTTGAATCATTTCTTTTAAATAAGTGATGATATTAGGATCCGAAATAGAAACGCCCCCCAATACATCTTTTACTTCTATAGTATTAAAAATATATTCTCCTTTATTGGTTTTGTGTTTGTAGATAAAATCTAATTCGGGGTTAGCTCCTGCCATTAGAGCTACCGTAGAACTTATATCTCCTAGTATTGGTCTGTCGATATGTTTATGACTAAATACAGCTTTGAGTTTTGTTCCTTTGTTTTTTTCTGATTTTATTTCAAGATAACCATTAGTAAGCTCTGCATTTTGTTTTAGGAGTGAGATTCCTAGCCCTACCTTTCTGGTTGTTCTACTTGTGAAAAAAGGATCCATTACTTTATTTAGGTCATTAGCATCTATACCATAACCATCATCCTCAATAAATATTTCAAATATATCTTCTAGTTTATCTTCGCATATAAAAATTTTAATCAAACTTGATTTAGCTCGAATAGAGTTTTGGACTATGTCCATTATATGCATTGATAAATCTTTCATTTTTATATAATGTTTTATCTTAACAAAATACTTTTTTCTCTGAAATTGCTCTTTTAAACGATTTGAAATCTAATTGCTCCATCTCTATTTGGCTTGAGCATTTGCCGATATCTTCAATATAATGCGCATCTGAATTTTTCAGAAAACAGTAATTCTTTAGGTATTCGTTATCTTTCAAAAAAACCTCTTTGCTAGTATGAACCGATAGTCCTAAGGCATCAAGTTTTAGATCTTTAGGAACAAATCCTAACTGGCTTTTAATGCTGTTTCTACTTTTGTCAATATGAGCAGCAATAAATAATCCACCTAGGCTATGTACCTTTTCTTCAATTTCTTCAATACTTTTGTTTATGGCAGTAATAAGCAGATGATCTATTTCATGAATTATTTCCTCTCTTCTGTTTACAACTACCTGATATCCAAATTTATTTGGGTTGTTTCTTATTTTTGTAATATTGTTGTCTATAAATTCTTGAAAATCAATACAGTCTTCATTTTTTTCAAAAAAGCAGAGACAATGCGCTTCTTCTTTTGTTGTAACTTCTACTCCTTTGAGTGCTAAAATCCCTTCCTCTTTAGCCAATTCACTTGTGATATTGGTGTGAAGAGTTGAATTATGATCAGTTATTCCAATTATATTAAGTTTTTGTTTCTTAGCTTGTTTTACAATATTTATAGGACTCATCTCAAGATCACCACAAGGGGATAGAACTGTGTGTATGTGTATATCTGCATTGTAAATCATATGATTGGACTTATGAAAGCATAATTATTCTATTGCTCTTTTAATAGTTCGTAAAGTTTACCAGTCAATTCGAAAGCTTCAAGTGTGCTTGAAAGAATAGGTATACCTTCAATATTACTTTGTTCTAAAGTATCCTTATCTGGTTTGTATCCTTTGACTAGCACAATTGCTGCAAGCTCTTTCAGTGCAGCAACTGCCATAGTGTTTTTGTGAGTTTGTAGTGTAATCCAGACATGATTATCATCGGCATTTCCCATTACATCACTTAAAAGGTCTGATGTATATCCGCCTTCTATTTCTTTGTCAAGGCCTTGCTCTCCGCTACAGATTTCTAAATTTAGTTTTTCTGCAATATCTTTAACTTTCATAATATATATATTATAGCTTGTTACTTATATTCGTTTTTGTCAAATCTATTTTTCCCCCAGGTTTGTTCAGAGATTTCAAATGATTCTTTTGGGGAAATAAGACCTTCTTTAGTCAATAATTTCTGCATAAATACGCATTGGTTCATTTTAGCTTGTCCCTGCACTATATCCGTAGCCAAGGCCTGACATCTAGGAGCTCCACAGGCTCCACAATCTATTCCTGGTAATACTTTCATGATGCGGTTTATCTTCTGCATCTTTGACATAGCCACCATTATATCTTTATCCAGACTAATAATCGAACGAGGTTCTATCTTCCCAATATTGATATTTTGTATTAGATATGATTCATGTTTGTTGATTTCCTGAGAGGACTTATTATGTATATTTGGCTTATTGTTTTTTGCTAGATTTCGAAGTTTTTCAATAGCTAAAAATCTATTTTCTGTAACTAGAACTCCTCCAGTGCAACTATTATCGCAGGCTCTGAGTTCCAAAAAATCGACCTCTGTAAGTTCTTCATCTTCTAGTTTTTCAAGAACTTCAATTACATTATGTATTTCGTCTATGGCAAGACATCTACCATCGTATTGATTAGCTTCGCCTCCAGTTAGAGTCCATTCTATTGATTTTTTTTGTAATATATTAGGTTCTTCAATAAGTTTGTGATCTAGCTTGTTGTTTTTTATATTCAGTAGAACTTTATTGTAAATGAAGTCCATGTTGATCACGCCATCTATAAATGTTTTTTCATCTCCGACAGGACTTTTTATTGCTGCTATTTTAGCTGCGCATGGTGTTATATAAAATATTCCTATATCATCTGCTTGTGTATTTTTGTCTTGTAATTTTTCACGACAATACATGGCTGTTATATCTATAACTTGTTTAAGATGAATTATATTTGAAACCAAAGCAGGGAATTTCACTTGTATTAAGCGCACTATTGCAGGGCAAAAACCAGAGATAAAAGGTTTATCCTGATGGTTTTTATGCATATATTCTTTAGTTTGATTTACAAGTATAGGAACAGTTTCGTCCACTTCTTGGATATGAGTAAAACCTAGCTGTTTGATGACAGCATATATTTGAGCTATACTTACATCTTCGGGAAATTGAGACAGCAGAACTGTGGGAATTAACGCTACTCGGTTTTTGAATTTAAAAATTTTAGAAAAATCGTCTTGTTCTACAATAATAGCATTGACAGGGCAAGTTTTTAAACATTCCCCACAATCAACACATGCATTATTATCAATCTGTGCTGTTCCGTCTTTCACACGAATAGCCGCAGTTGGGCATATGTTCATACAATGTGTGCATCCGATGCAAACATGTTTGACAACTTTTAGCGCGTGATAAAATTGGACCTGCTCCATAGTATTATGCAAAATAGTTGATTATCTCAAGTTCGGTTCCAATATCTACTTGGGATTTAATGTTTAACTTATCTGTGTTTCTTTTTATATTCGGAAGTCCCATTCCAGCCCCAAAGCCCATCTCTCTTACTTTTTTTGATGCAGTAGAATATCCTTCTTGCATTGCCATTTCGATATTGGGAATTCCAGGTCCTTTATCAATAATATTAACATGAATTTTTTCAGTTGTAATTCCGACCTTCATAATGCCATTATATGCATGTGCTACTACATTGACTTCGGCCTCATATAATGAAACCACGGTACGTTTAATTATTTTACTGTCAACGTTTAGTTGTTTTAGTATTTTCTTTACTTCACTAGAGGCTGTTCCTGCTTTAGAAAAGTTACCTCCTTCTATTTCAAATTCGAAATCCATTTCAGTTTAGTATACTGGTTTTAAACCCAATTCATGCAATAAATAACAAGCACGAAACATAGAATGACTACATTCTATTAGGGTAATATTGTTTTCTTTAGCTAAATCAATCATTGCAGAGTTTGCCTTTTTGTTGCGCACAAAAAGTATATATGACACATCCGACATTTCTGATGTGCGTATAGTTTGGAGATTGTTTAAACCTGTAATTAACAGAAGATCTTCTGTGTCTAATGTCAGTACATCACTCATAAGATCTGATGCAAATCCTGATAATAATTCTTTACTTTGGTTTTCATCTCCGCAAATGATTTTAGCATTTAGCTTTTTCACTATATCTGCTACTTTTACCATCTTGTAGAACTGACTTATGTTTAATATGTGCTAATTATTACGGCACTAAGATAAGAATTTGAGTAGTTATTTTGTATCCTAAATTGAAAGCTTGACCTTAATTGTCTAAATAAATAATTAATCTAAATAACAAAATAGATTGCAATATGTTGTATATCAGTTTTTCACTCTGTTTTAAAACATAAAACGAGTAAAAAATAAATAAAGAAAAAATTCTTGATTAGTCCGACTTGTTATATGTATTTATGCTTTAGGTGCATGTTTTTTCTTTAAAACTATTGTATAATCTAAATTGTAATTTTTAGCATATTATGTATTGTATAGCATCTTTTTATGTGTTGGCAAATTTGTGGTATTTTACCCTCTTTGTTTAAGTTGCAGTAAATAAAATAAATAAGCTATATGGAGAGATGGCTTTATTTGAGTGGTTTTAATATGTGATTTATATTTATGTTAATGTATTGTTGAGGCTTTGTTTTTGTGTTTTCAGTTTTGGAGCTATGGACAAAAGCAACAGCTTTGCTATATAACATATTTTGAGTTTCCCGACAGTTTTCTATTTTTTTGTTTTTTTTACTTGTATAGATTCAATTAAAACCTTGTAGTTTGACGTATATTATGTTTACTGTTTTGTGGTCTATTTAGAATATAGAGCTTTACATTATTGTTTTTTAATTATGTAAAGCTCTATTGTTTTTAGTTTGAATATTTTTGAATTTTGATATCTACAGTTAAATTTGGATCTGTCCAATCTTTTATTCGAATTACTCCTTTTTTGCCTGCACTGTTCTCAAATGTAATGACTACTGGCAAATCTGCTTGGTCTATTTTTGTATAGTTTTCTGTAACGGTTTCCGATTTCAGCTGCGCATCATCGGTAATATTATCAAAATCTGAACTTGTAAAGTTTGTGTTTTTGTTATCAACTATAGTTTTCGTCAGGCCTTCTATTGTAGGAAAATCATAAGGTAAATCAGACGGGTCATTAAACTTGATATCGTTAAAGTAATTATCTGCATAACTAATTAAGTCGATTTTTGGACTTATACTAGATGTTACCTCGGATTCTTCATAAAGTTTACCTTCAGAAGTAGAGAAATATAGTTTAAAAATCGAATTTGTAGAATCTTGAACAAATTTTATATCATTATATTCTAAAATTGCGCTATTTCCGCTTATACTTACTGTTTTGGTTACTTCTTTCTTTTCACTTTCATTCTCACTCACCAATTTTATTTCTAAATCTCCTGCTTTGTCAACACTGATGGTTTCGGGAGTTTCTTTTTCGGAGCTATTAATGCTAGCACCTTCACCAAAGGTCCAAGTGAATTTGGTAGCAGATGTCGAATTGTTTGTAATCTCCAATTGAGCATTTGGAGCCTCTCCTGTTATTTTGACTTCAAAATCTGCACTTAGTGGAGTAGGAACAGTACCTGTGATTGTTACAGTTTTACTTAGTTCCTTTTTTTGAGAATCGTTTTCCGCTACTAGTTTGATTTCAATATCCCCAGGATGTGTAATAGTTATGTTTTGTGGAGATTCATCTGTAGAACTAGTAGGATCAGCATTTACTCCAAAAGTCCATAGGTATTTAGTTGCACCTGAAGTATGGTTAGTTATATTAAGTTTGGCTTCTGGAGCTTCACCTTCTATTTCTATCGAAAAGTCAATGTTAATAGAATCTTTATCATCGTCATCATCTTTACATGATATTGTTATTATATTGATAAGTAAAAGATAGAAAAATAATTTTCTCATAATTTCAAATTTTTTTAATTAATATTAGATTTATATAGTCTAACGTGCCTTGTAATAAAAGGTTACAAAGGATATATCTTTATTGCTAAATTTTTTTTAGTAGTTAAATTTATCTGAATTTAAAATGATTAATATATTGAAAAATAATCACTTGTGTAGATGTTGGGTTAAGTATGTCAATTTTATTGTTTTTACTCATTTGTAAGTTTTGTTAATATAAATTAAAGTAGTTCTGACATACGGATTTTAATATTTGATAATGATATTATGAAGTCACTTATCATTTCTGATTTTATTTTTATTAAATCGTATGGATTGGAATTATGAATAAATCAAAAATGACTTAAATTGTAGTCGTGAGTTTTTCAAGCTGATAGCAATCATGGCTTAAAAATAGCCCTGTTAATATCGTGTTTAGTGTACATAAGATTTACTTAATAAAATTGTTTTCTCATATTTTGATTTGATAATATTGTAATAGTTAATCAAACCAGATTTATCATTTATATTAATAATTGTATAAAATAGAACTATGAAAAACAATATTTTAATACTCGTTATACTTTTTATTAGTCTTAATTCTTTTGGGCAAAATTTTTTAGAGCCAGCAACTAGTTTTTCTTTTACACGACCATGTTACATGCAGTTAAATAATGAACAAGAAGTCCAAGGTAAACTTTCGCGATGGAGCTTTAAGAATGGAGTTCTTAAATCCGTAATGTTGAAGATGAAAAATGGTGAAAAGAGAAAATATACTGCAAAAGATATATTTTCGATATATATGCCTTTGGATTTGAAATCAAAAATTGAAGGTATCAAAAATATGACATTTGGTTTTAATAATAAATCTGATAAGATAGGTGAAGAATTTGTGAAAAGTGGCTATGCGTATTTTGAAAAACATAATGTAAATGTTGAAGGGAAGATACATTCACGTTTGTTTCAGTTGTTAAATCCTGGTTTTTGTGAAAATATAAAGGTTTATTACAGTTCCAATTCTCAGACAACCTCAAGCACTAGTATTTATGATGTTAAAATTAAAGGGTCGAATGCAAGGTCTTATTATATAAAAAAGAAATCTGAAGCTTTTCCACATTTAATAAGGAAAGTAGATTATAAAAACAAACAATATGCTATTCTTTTTTTAGACTGTCCAGAGTTATTGTCTTTGAAGAAAAAAGAAAAAAAGTGGAAATTTTTAGAGAAGCATATATCTATGTATAATGAGTTAAAGTAGAATCAGAATTGCAAATTTTATAAATTTTTTTTGTTGTTGAATTTCCATATTTTTTAGTGTTATTTTAATTAAATAAAAGCTATTACTTGTCCTGCGACATTGTAATAGCTTTTGTATTTATAGCTTTTATTTATTTAGTTTTTCAATTTCGATAGCAAGTTGATCTACAAGTCCATCCAACTGTTTGATTACAGCCATTATGGTTTCAGGCTTTGATAAATCTACACCTGCTTTTTTCAACTGTTCCATTGGGAAATTGTTGCCACCAGAGCTCAATAATTCGATATATCTATTCAATGCAGCTTTTTTGTCTTTCTTCTTTCCTTCTGTTACATCTTTATACAACTTAGCAGATGAGGCAAAACATGTAGCATATTGATATACATAGTAAGGAGAATTGTAAAAGTGCGGAATTCTAGTCCATGCACAATAAGAGTATTTTGTTTTCTCTGTTAAGTTTCCATAATATTTATTTGATATTTCTTTCCATACATTTGAAAGTACATCAGCATTAATAGGCTTATTTTGCTCTACCATTGTATGTACTTGATATTCGTAATCAGCAAATAATGTTTGAGTATAGAATGTACCAATTATATTATTAATGGCTTGATCAAGAAGTGCAATTCTTTCTTTAGGATCTTTGGTATTTTCCATCATATAATCTAACATTAATCTCTCATTGAAAGTTGAGGCAACTTCAGCAACAAATATAGTGTATCCGTGTGTTGCATATGGTTGTGTTTCAGAAGATAAAGTTGTGTGCATGGTGTGTCCAAGTTCATGCGCTAATGTAAATACATAGTCAAGAGTGTTGTTGTAATTCAACATCATGTATGGGTGAACTCCATATACTCCAGAAGAAAATGCGCCAGAACGTTTTCCAGGATTTTCATATACATCTAACCATCCGCTTGATGTTGCTGTTGCAAGTTTAGTTTGGTATTCTTTTCCTAAAGGAGCAACCGATTTTTTAACCATTTCGACAGCATTGTCATATGGATATTGTTTGTCAAAATCAACTAAACTTATTGAACCATCATATCCGTGATACTTTTCAAGTTTTAATATTTTCTTTCTTAAGTTGACATATTTCTTTACTGGCTCAGTATTGTTCTTAACTGTATTGATAAGATTAAGATAAACATCCTTAGGTATATTGTTGCCTTCTAGTGCTGCATCAAGACATGACTCATATTTTCTAGCACGAGCACCAGCCCACTCTGCTTGAACAATGCCATTGTAAATAGCGGCATATGTATTTTTGTTTTGATAATATACTTCGTAAAGAGCCTCGAATGCTTTGCGTCTATCTTCTTGGTTTTTATTCGAGCTAACAATGCTTGAATATACGCCAGGAGTTACAGTAGTTTTAGTTCCATCGCTTAGTTCAATTTCTTTGAATTTAATGTCAGCAGTTGATAAAGCTTTGAATATTGAACCTGGAGCTCCGAGTACTTGAGAGTAGTAAGAAACTAACTGTTCTAATTTTTCAGAAAGTACATGTTTTTGAAGTCTATACATATCTAAAAGATCAAATTTATTTTCTTTTAGAATAGCATTAGTTTCTACCCATTTTATCATTGTTTTTTCTGGAATAGAAATTAATTCTGGAGTTACCCAAGCAGTAGTTGTTCCAAATTGAGCAAACATAAGTTGAACTCTTTGCAATTTTGCTAACAATTCCATATTTGCGTTGTCAACAGTACTTTGTAATGAGACATACTGATATACTTTATAAGCTTTCTTAGTTAATTCTTCCTGAATTTTAATAAGTCCAGCTAGAGATTCTGCACTTTCTCCAAGCTTTCCTTTGTAGCTTTGAATTTTTTTCATGTCCTCCTGGATAAGCTTAATATCTGCTTCCCAAGCATCCCAGTTTTTGTAGATATCCGAAAAGTTCCATTTGTATTTTGCTGGAATTTCTTCTCTAGTTTTGAAGTTAGTTTGTGCTTTAACTTCGGTCATTGGCGCAGACAAAGTAACTGCTGCAACGAAAGTCAGCGCAATTTTTGATAATTTTTGATACATTATAATATAATTTGTAATTAGTTTCTTTGTGGACTACTATAAATCTTTAATAATATGTATGGCTGATTTATTGTTTCTATAATTTATGATAATTTGTCGAAATCAAATATACCTATAATTTTCAGCATAATGTTTTGCAGAATAATTAAAGGATTAAAAATTCGATAAAGCTCAGTTTAATCAGGTTGTATATGTAAAACCACTCTAGCAAACCATGCGTCTAGTTTACTTATTTTATTGCCTTTGAGTAGGAAAAATTAAATTAGTTTTCAAATATTTCAATATATAATTAGCTTAATAGCATTTTTTTGTAATTTAGGAGCTGTATAACAAATCGTATATTTGTAATTTAACTGTCTATAAGTTAGATTTATTATGTTTTCTTAATAAAATCTAGGAGCAGTTTTTTTGTATGTTTTAAGCAGATTTACACTTAAATCTACTTTAAGAAATACTGTTATTGCTGTTGAATGTTGGGAGTATTTTGTTCGTATATTTCTCGTATTTTAACTTGCAAGATAATGTTTAGCAATTTTTAAATCATTATATAAATTGAAGTTTAAAAAGATAATAACCAAAGAAGAAATTAATAGTTTACCCTTGATGGCATTTGAGGGTGAGATAATCGTTATTGATAATGTAGATCAATGTCAATCAGCGGTTGATTATCTTAAAACTGTTTCTGTTTTAGGGTTTGATACAGAAACAAAACCATCATTTAAGAAAGGAAAGGTAAATGATGTTTCGCTGATTCAATTGTCAAGTGAAGATAAAGCTTTTTTATTTAGACTTTCAGACAAGGATGTCTTGCAGGCAATATTACCTATTTTTGAGGATGAAAATATTATGAAAATAGGAGCTGCAATAAAAGATGATATTCTCGGACTTATGAAAATAATTCCATTCAAGGCAAATTGTTTTCTAGAGCTGCAGAACTATGTGATGAGTTTTGGTATAGAAAGTCTTTCTTTAAAGAAACTTTCAGCAATAGTTTTGGGTATTCGTATATCTAAAAGGCAGCAGGTGTCTAATTGGGAAGCAAAAGAACTAAGCTTGGCACAAATAAAATATGCCGCAACTGATGCATGGGTTGCTCTTCGTATATATAGAGAATTAAGAAATTCCTTAGTCGATTTCAGATAAAAAAAATAACAAGTCTTAATTGTTATGACTTGTTATTTTTTTATTTAACATATTAAACTAATCTTTCTCTTAACGATTTGATTTCGCTAGTTATCTTTATTAATTGATCTTTAGTCATGCTTCCGTTTTTAATGCTATTATAGCTAGCTTCAAGTTTTTTAAGATCGGTTAATATTTCATTGATAACTTTATCTTGTTTTTCATCTTTTAAAATTGAAATTAACTTATCAAGAGATGCCTTTTGATCAAAAATAATTTTTACAATTTCTTGATTTTCAAAAGTATTGTCAGAAATATGTGTAGCAATGTACAATCCTTCAATAAAGCTACCAGTTACAACTAATAAAGCAAGATTTTCATTTGAGTTTTTGCTTAAATAAGTGTAAGTGTTTGAAAAGGCATCTGTTAAGATTTCAGTTAACTTCTCTTTATTGTCAATATTTTTTTCAATAGCTTTTACTAATTCAGCATCAAATGCTCCTTCTATTTGTAGGCTTTGAACTATTTTTTTAGATGCATCGATATAGCCCATTGTCTCATTCTTGCGACGATAAGTGCTTGCATAGCTTAAGTCAGCGCTATATATACCTAAAGCTAAAGCCTTTGATTTGCTAGTATAATATTTGTCAACATTTTCAGGATTATTTGATAAGCCAAGGATGTAATCTGCTCCAATTCTATTTAACATTGATGTTAATTCAAATGATGTTGGAAGTGGGTAAACAAAGTTTTCAACTTGTTTCTTTACAGCATTTTTCATTAAAGGCTTAGCAGCTTCGTTATTGCTAATGTTTTTCTTATTAATCTGCTTGCATGAACTTAAATTGAATATCAATGCTATAGCAGCTAATGTAAAAATTGATTTAGTTAGTTTTTTCATATTAGTATAATTAACAAAATGGATTAAACTTTCTTTTAAGATTTAATATAATTTTCTTATGGCTAAAATAATAAAAACAAATTAAAATGAATGATTGCTGTTGTGTTTTTATTTAATCTTCAATAATTGATTGGTGTGTGGAAACATTATTCTATCCCATTCTGAATAACAACTGCAATTATGATACTTATTGTTATAATTGATATTGTAATTATGTATATGAGACCTAATATTAATGTTTTGAATAATATTTTCCAGATTTTTTCTTTATAAAGTTTTTTATTCCCTATGACCACATAAATAGGAATCAGAATTAGTAAATAATTTTTAAAAGCATCTGAGCTAGTTGGTAAAAGTATTGATAGAATGGTAATCAAAAGAAATACAACAAACATAAAAGAATGTTGATTTATTGCCATAATTAGGTGTGTAATAAAGTAGGATTGGAATTTTCGATATCCGATCCATAATAAGAATCCATACAGTGGCAGTAGTAAAAACATAGCCCAAGAAAGATATGAGAAAAATTTTTCAAATAATATTTCGGGATGTTTTGCTATATAGTTTACATCATCTTTTTTATTTTCTAGATAAGTTTTCACATCCTTTTCTTCACTAATATTATTTGGTATCTCTGTTTTTTTTTCTTCTCCACCAATATTAATACTAAGATCATCTCCAATTTTTATTTTGTCTTTTGCAATATTAGTTGAGTAGTAGTTTAAAGATAAGAATAAAAAGAAACTAATAAAGATGTAAAACCTGAATGGGGGCATATATCTGGCTCTATGTCCTTTTACATAATCTATAGCCAATTGTCCTGGCTTAAATAGAATAGCTAATAAAGTTTTCCAAAACCGAGTATCGAAAGCAACAATATTTCCGACAAAATCCATTATCAGAAATTTGAAAGGTTTTTCAAATTCCTTTTTAGATTGTCCACAGTTTGGGCAAAAATTACCTTTAAAGCCAGTATTGCAATTTTTACAATAATAATAATCTTGATCAGTTGGGTGTTGTGAGGTCATTTGTTTCTCAAAATGTAATTAAAAGCTCTAAGCTAAAATAAATTTAAATTAAAACCATATATTTTACATAAATATATGGTTCGATTATAATTTTCTATAGAAGATAAGCTTATGATAATTAGACTGAGATTCTAGAAATATAGGTTTAAACTTTATCGGTATGCCATTTGTAATATTTTAAGTATAAATATGATGCAGTGGCTAGTCCAGTAGCATATATAATTTCGGAGGTCCACACCCATCTAAGTTCGAATTTAAAAACATTTATATTTGCATAAACTGCAGACATATAGATCAGTAAGACTATTATTTCTAAAATAAGAGCGTGTAATGTTCGTCCTGTGCCAGAAACACCGTGGAATAAAGTTATCCCAATAGGGAAGAAAACACCTGCAAACAATATGGTGTATAGTACTGGAAGTGTTGAATTTATTACTGATTCAGAGTTGGTATATATTGAAATGCATAATCTAGGATTGATGCTTGCAAAAATCACAAGAATAATTACGGAAATAAATGAGAGAACAATAGTTCTAAAAATAATTTTTAAACATTGATCGGATTGGTTCATTCCGATGGCTCTACTAACTAATGAATTAGCGGCAGAAGCAAAAGCCCATACAGGAATGAGGATAAGTACATATATGCTTCTAATTATGTTTGATACTGCAAGTTGTCTTTCACCCATTTTTTCAACCAGTAGAAAGAATATAAACCAGCAGGATAGAGCAATAAAGTTTTGTAACATCATAGGGAAGGATATATTCAATAATCTTTTAAATAAATCTATATCTAATTTTGGAAAGCCAAATAAATTAAATGATTTTAGTTTTTTGCTTTTTAAAACAGCAATTAAAAAGAATATTGTTACAAAAGCTTCTGAAATTACAGATGCCAAAGCAGCTCCTTTTATCCCCATATTTGGATAACCAAATTCACCGAAAATAAGAACATAATCTAGATAAATATTAATTGCTGCCATGAAAACAGTACTAATACTTATTATTTTTGTTCTTCCTATACCAATGAAGAAAGACCTGAAAAGCAAATTTACAAATGCGAAAAATACTCCAAAACACCTGTAGTCAATATAGTCGATTGCATGTTTGAGAATCAATTTTGATTCAACTAAATGGCTAAGAACAGTATTTCCGTAAAATTTTAGTAAGATAAACATTACAAATGCTAAACATAAAAGAAAATATAAGGCATGATCAAATGTCTTTCCAATTAATTTGAAGTTCCCCTCACCGTATCTTCTTGCAATTACAATTTGAACTCCAATTCCAAATCCTAGTGCAAGCATAACTACCGCATAATAAAATAGTGTTGATAGGGCAGATGCACCTAAGTCAATTTCGCTAAGATGACCTAAAAATGCTGTATCGGTAAAGGCGATTAGATTTTGAGCTATACTACCAATTATTATAGGTAGAGTCATTTTCCATATCTCCTTATATCCAAAAGTGGTCTTATTTAATTTCGCTGTACTCATTTAATTATTTAGTTTAAAAAGGAAAATTTCGGCAAATATATTCATTTATATTTGACTAAGCATTAAACTATTAAACAGTAAACAAATTAAAAAAATGTTAATTGTGTATATAAACTTAAATCTGTTGATTATAATAATATTAAATGTATAATTATATTTTCTACTAAAATGTGGATATTCTCCATAAATTCATATAATTTTACAATTAAACTGAATCGCAAAATAGAATGTTAAGAATTTTAATATCAATAGTTTTTATAATAAGTATATATAACATAAGTATTGCACAAGATTTAACTCCTAAGTATTCTAACGAATTTCTTTCTTTGGGAGTTGGTAGTCGAGCTTTTTCAATGGGAAATGCGGTAGTTGCATCACATAAGGGGACTGAGGCTTCATATTGGAATCCTGCGGGAATTAGAGTTGAAAATTATGATAATCAAATCGCTGCAATGCATAATGAGTATTTTGGAGGAATGGCTAAATATGATTATGCGGGAATATCTACAAATATAGATGATGAATTTTCGTTAGCTATAAATATTCTTCGTTTTGGAGTTGACAATATTCCTAATAGCTTGGAATTAGTTGATGATGACGGAAATATTAGATTTGATAGGCTAAGTTCTTTTTCTTCTGTTGATTATGCATGTTATTTTTCAGGAAGCAAAAAGACTAAAATAGAAGGCCTAACTATTGGTGCTAGTGCAAAGTTGATATATCGTTATGCTGGTGATTTTGCTAAGGCTTATGGGTTTGGATTTGATTTTGGCATTCAATATCAGTCAAATAAATTTAAGTATGGTCTAGTTTTAAGAGATGCTTTTTCGACATTTAATACATGGATTTATGATAATAAACAACTTGTAAAGGTTTATGAATTGACTAATAATGAAATTCCAGAAAATGCTACAGAGCTAACCCTTCCATCCTTTATACTGGGGGTAGGAAGAGATTTTAATATATCAAAAAAAATAAATTTATTTTTAGAATTCGATTTGAAATCTACTTTTGATGGTAAAAGAAATGTTATGATAAAATCAGATCCGATAAGTATTGATCCTAGTTTTGGATTAGAATTATCCTATATGGATATTGTTAAATTAAGAGCAGGACTATCTAATTATCAAAAAGAAAAAGACTTTGATAATAAATCTGCAGTAACTGTGCAACCAAACCTGGGTGTGGGTTTAAAGTTTAAGGGTTTTATTCTGGATTATGCTATAACAGATATAGGAGATGTGTCGATTTCTAAATATTCGAACGTGTTTTCCTTATCTTATCTTTTCTAAAAAAAACAAATGAATAATGTTAACAATTAGAAGCTTATTGATTATTCTTTCTTTTGTTCTATGTCTGCTTATTCAGGGTTTTAATCTTAAAGCTCAGAATGGAGGTCAGAGAATATATGAATTCTTGAATACAGGCATATCTCCTTATGTTGAATCTATTGGTGGTGAGCATATAGCCTTGAGAAATATAGATGCTGTAAATTCGTTATATAATATCTCTTCTATTAACAAAAATTATCATAATGAGTTGTCGCTTGCTTATATTGATTATATTTCAAATTTAAATTTTGGTAATATTAGTTATGCATATAGATTAACTAATAAAATTATGTTATCATCTTCTATTTGTTATTTTGATTATGGTAAATTTAAAGGAAGAGATATATATGGGAATGAAACTTCGGACTTTACTGCAAATGATTTTGTGTTCAAATTAGGTGCATCTATTTATATTAGCAAGTTATTAAGGTTTGGACTAGGCATAAAACCAATATTTTCCAAATATGAGAACTATAGTTCAAATGGCATAGCCGCCGATATAAGTTTGAGTTATACCTCAAAGGATACTAGCTTAATGCTTAGTGCACAAATGAAAAACATGGGGATTCAGCTAAAACCATATTATGGGTCAAATCGTGAACATTTACCTTTTGTTGGAAAAATAGGAATGAGTTATAGATTTAAGCAGGCACCGATAACTACATATTTAACATATAACAATATTCAAGAATTTGATTTATCATATGAGTCAGAATTGGAAGAAGAAAAAGATAATGTGGTTTCAAATATATCAAAGCATTTGATAGTGGGCGCTGATATAGAAATCTCAAAGACAATATCAATAAGAGCTGGTTATAATTTCAAGAGAAGAAAAGAGTTGAAAATTGAAAATAGAACCTCCACAGTAGGTTTATCCTGGGGTTTTGGTTTGAATTTTCCAAAATTTAAAATTACTTATGCTTCTGCTAAATATCATCTTGCCGGTAAGACTAATTATTTTGGTATTTCAACAAATCTTAATAATATTGGCTTTTAGGGGTAAATTTTATCGTGTAACATAAAAATAAATAAATGCGAAACTTAATAATTATAATATTCATAATTTTATCACAGAATAATTTTGCTGCATCTATTCTGATTCCTATGGATTCGGAGCAAAATAATCATTTGAAATCATATGGGCTTTGTTTTTCTTGTTTAGATATGGGGCAAACTGCATATTGGTTGCTAAATTACAGAGGAGGATCTTTTGTAATCGATTATAGTGAAGATAATATTGCCCAATGTAAAATAAAATCGATAAGTTATGAAGTCATTACAGAGGGACAGTTTGATAAGATACTCAGAGATATTCAAAAGCCTGAAGTTAATATGG
This sequence comes from Marinifilaceae bacterium, assembly GCA_025210485.1. GTDB lineage: Bacteria > Bacteroidota > Bacteroidia > Bacteroidales > Marinifilaceae > JAOARN01. The sequence goes on from JAOARN010000153.1 coordinate 42,367, forward strand.
ATGCGGTAAAGTTGGAGAAAGCCCCCAAAATAGCAGTTTATACACCATCAGGTAAAAAGCCTTGGGATGATGCCGTAACTCTGGCTTTGAGTTATGCCGAAATAAATTATGATATTGTTTATGATGACGAAATAATGGATGCTAAACTGTCTGATTATGATTGGCTGCATTTGCATCATGAAGATTTCACTGGGCAGTTTGGGAAATTCTATACTGCTTACAAAAATATGAAATGGTATAAAGATCAAGTACAAGATAATCAGAATAGGGCTGAAAAATATGGTTTTACAAAAGTGTCTGAATTGAAAAAAGCTGTAAGTCATAAGATTAAAGCTTTCGTGGCTGATGGAGGATTTCTTTTTGCAATGTGTTCGGCAACAGATACATTTGATATTAGTTTGGCAGCTCATGACACCGATATATGCATGGAGATGTATGATGGTGATGATATGGATCCACATGCACAGGAAAAATTGGATTATAACTCATGTTTTGCATTTCATGATTTTGTTCTGGAAACCAACCCGAATATCTATGAATATTCTGATATTGATGTAACTCAAACAAGAAAAATAAGTAAAGAAAATGATTATTTTGCTCTTTTCGAATTTTCAGCAAAATGGGATCCAGTGCCAACTATGTTATGTCAGAATCATACTCGAATCATACGTGGATTTATGGGACAGACAACAGCCTTTAATAAAAAACTTATAAAGTCTAATGTCATCATAATGGGCGAAAATCAATCAATCAATGAAGCTCGATATATTCATGGAAAGTATTTGAAAGGTACTTGGACCTTTTATGGAGGTCATGATCCAGAGGATTATCAGCATCTTGTCGGAGATCCTCCAACAGAATTAAAAATGCATAAAAATTCTCCAGGATATAGATTGATATTAAATAATATATTGTTCCCAGCTGCCAAAAAGAAGAAATTAAAAACCTGAACATAGTAATGGAAATCTAAATTGTTAAAAGATAGAATTGTTTATTATGTTTTCTTTTTATAATATAATAATATCTTAAAGTTTATTATAAACTGTAATGATTCAGTTAAATTTGAAATCATTATAATAAATAGTAGTGCGAAAATCACAACATAATTCGTACTTTTGTTTTGTAATAATTCAAATAAGTATTTTACTAGTCATATATAAATTATCATAATGAAAGTAATTAACAATTTAGTATCTACATATAAAAAGTATTATAGTTTTTTTGATAAGGAGATTTGGTTGAAAAAAACCAGTGATTACAATGGAGTATTGAGATATATAGTCTTATCTACCAAGGTTCTTATGATTTCAATAAGAACTTTTTTGAATACTAAATGTAATTTACGTGCATCGGCATTGACATACTTTTCTTTATTGTCTGTGGTACCCGTTTTGGCTATGGGTTTTGGCATAGCCAAAGGCTTTGGATTAGAAAAAGTTTTAGAAAATGAGCTTAAAAAGAATCTTTCTGGACAAAAGGAAATATTAGAATGGCTTATTAATTTTGCAAACAAGATGCTTGAAAATACTCAATTTTCTCTGATTACAGGTCTAGGTTTTGTAATACTTTTCTGGTCGGTTGTGAAATTGCTTGGTAATATTGAGAATAATTTTAATCAAATATGGAAAATAAAAAAACAGAGAAGTATTAATCGGAAATTTTCTGATTATACTGCGGTAATGATTTTTGCACCAATCCTGTTTATTGGTTCTAGTGCATCAACTCTTTTTATTTCCACAAAATTAAAATTACTGTTAGCGTCAACTGAGTCTTTAGAGGTTCTTTCTCCTTTTGTAACAGGGCTTATTAGTTTTGCACCTATGTTTTTAGCTTGGCTTCTTTTTGCGTCATTATATATTTTTATGCCAAATCGACGAGTGAAACCATTAGCTGGTATTTTGGCTGGTGTTCTTTCTGGTACAGCTTTTCAACTTTTTCAAGTTTTGTATATTCAATTTCAGTCACATGTAACGACTTATAATGCAGTTTATGGTAGCTTTGCTGCTTTACCTTTGTTTCTTATTTGGCTGCAATTGAGTTGGTTAATTGTATTATTTGGTGCATGTTTTTCTTATTCTGTTGAAAATGTTAATAGCTTTTATAGTCATCAGAGTACCGAGAAATTAACCATTAATAATTTTAGACTTATTTCGTTGGAAGTTTGTCGATTATTATTGAAGCTATATAAGGAGAATAGAAAAAATACAAAATTAGGTGATATTTCACAAAAGCTGAATGTTCCTATGGATGTGCTAGAGGAAATATTTGAGTCATTGCAATCCGTTGGCTTAGTTGCCAAGCTTGTTTCCAACGATGATGACGAGTTCAGATATCAACCTGCTTTTGATTTGACAAATGTAGAAGATACGGAGCTGATAGAAATTATCGAAAATAATACTCAATGTACATATCATGTTTCAAATTAGATATTATGATTTATAAAATCAAGATCATTGTATTAGTTTGGTCGTTTTTAAAACTAATTATGCTGAAAATAAATTCCTGATTATGTAAAAAGCCTAAATTTTTTTTGTTTATTTGTTAGCTTGTTGAGTTTATTAAACAAACTTAGATTTTACTATTTGATAAAAACAGTATTCTAATTATAAAGCATTGAGTATGCTGTTTTTCCTCTCAAAACTAGAACTATGAAAAAAATTCTGAAGCTAACTGGACTTATATTAGCATCTATAATCATAATATTATTAATTGTACCACATTTTTTCAAATCCAAAATAATTGAAATATCAAAGAAGGAGCTAAATAAAAACATTGAAGGAAGTTTTGAAATAGAAGATGTTTCAATTTCTTTTTTTACTGACTTTCCTAATTTAAATATTAGCCTTGATGATGTAAAGTTGACCACAGAGATTGATAGTATTGCAAAAATTGAAGCCATCTCGGCTTCTATTAGTTTGCCTAGTTTGATATCTGATGATATTGAAATAGAAGAAATATTGATTGATAACTCTTTCTTATTTTTGGTGCTTAATGAAAAAGGTGAATTAAATATAAATAAAACCGAGAAGGCTGAGTCAAGAGATAATACAAAACAAATAGAACAGGATTCGAGTAAACAAATTGATGTAGATGCAGATTCAAAAAGGATACATATAGAGAAAGTATCAATTAGAAATTCAGGACTTAGATTTCGTAATGAAATTAATAAATCTGAATTAAATTTAGCAGATTTAGATATAGATTTAAAAGGCGATTTTTCCTCGGATTCGACTAAGTTAGACCTTAATGCTAATATTTCTGATTTATCATATTATTATCAGGATAAGTATTTAGGAAATAAAATTAATTTACAATTAGACCTACAACTTGATGCTGATTTAAAAAACAAGAAGTTTACGATTATAGATAATAAGCTTAAAATTAATAATATCGAATTTGGAATAGATGGTTTCTTTAAGTTTGAACAGAATGATAATTCTATATTAAGTGATATAAAACTGTATACAAAATCAACAAAATTCAAATCAGTTCTAGCTCTTCTTCCTCCTTCTTTTGATGAATTTAGAAATAAAGTGAAAACAGATGGCGTATTTACCTTAAAAGCATTTTCTAAAGGAATATATAAAGAGAATGAATTTCCAAATTTTGGTTTAGAATTAATTGTGAAAGACTCAAAAATAAAACATAATCTTATTTCAGATACAATAAAGAATATAAATATTGCTTTGGAATTAAAGCACCCTCAAGGAGCATTAGATTCTTTAAAGCTTAATCTAAATCAATTTCATTTTAGCGTTGCGGATAATCCTTTTGATATAAATTTAAGCTTGAAAAATATTTTCTCAGATATTTACTTGGAAGGTGCTTGTAAAGGAATTGTCAATTTAAGTAATTTAAATAAAATAATCCCTGTAGATTCAGTTAGTGCAGAGGGTATTATCAAATCTGATATTCGAATAAAAGGGCGAAAGTCGTATATTGATAATGGCAAATATGATGATTTTATTGCCCAAGGTAGTCTGGGTTTCAATAATGTTAAATTACACTCGGGAAAACTTAAGCGTGAATTTCGAATAGACGATTCTGAAATTCTGATAAGTTCAAAAAAAATAAATCTGAAAAGACTTCTTGTTAAGATAGGCGAATCAGATTTTAAACTTTTTGGATATGTGAATAACCATCTAGCCTATCTTCTTAATAATAAGAAATTGGGAGGAAATTTCAGACTTGAATCACAATATGTGAATGTAAATCAATTAATGCCCAATAAAACTAAGTCGATAGAACTCAAGGGTGAAAATAATAATACAAAGGATAATAAAGTAGATCAGAAGAAAAACAAAGAATTAAATTCAAAATTATCTGCCATAAAAATCCCTGAGAATTTAAATATTAAATTCTCCACTGATATTAAACATATGAAATTTGACGATCTTAATATGTCCGATATTAAAGGGATGGCACTTATCAATAATGGAATTTTGATATTACAGAATTTGAGTGCTAAAATGTTAAATGGCAGTATGATTACGAATGGAAGTTATAATTCTAGAAATATAAAGTTTCCTAAAATAAAATGTGTAAATAAGATATCAGGTTTCGATATAAATGAGGCATATAAGTCTTTGAGTATATTGAGAAAAGTTGTTCCTGTTGCTGCAGATTGTAAGGGTAAAATTTCCTCTAATTTAGATATTAATTCGTATCTCACAAGTGATATGAAAATAAATCTTAAAACCCTAAATGGTAGTGGGAAGGTAAAATCTAAACAAATCACTATTACAAATAATAAATCATTGAACGATCTTGCCAAGGTATTAGATGATGATAAATATAAGGAAATGTCAATTTCTGACATTGATTTTGAATTTACTGTTACAGATGGGAATATTGTTTTAAAACCATTTCAGCTTAAATTAGCTGGCAATCCAGCAAAGATATATGGAAATCAAAGCGTGGAAGGAATTATGGATTTTACAATTGAAATGAAAATACCTAAGTCAGATTTGGGTGGTGGCATAACAAAGTATATCGATCTTATACCAGGTTCTGATAAGATAAAAGTACTGGACATTGATGTAAGAATAACAGGACATATGGATAAACCAAAGCTTAAGTTAGATATGTCGAAGGCTATACGACAAGCTAAAAAAGCACTTGAGAATAATCTGAAAAAAAATGGTCTTAAGGATCTAGAGAAAAAAGGTAGAGATCTATTGAAAGAATTATTTAAATAGTGTTGCTGATTTTTAAAATATAAAAAAATCCTTTGAAATTCTTCAAAGGATTTTTTTTATGGTGTTCTATTTTATAATTAATTTTTTCAAGGTCTCTTCAAGTTGATGTCCTCTTAAATTTTTAGCGATTATAATACCATTTGAGTCAATTAGAAAATTACTTGGTATTGACATAATATTGAATTTGTAAGCAGTGTCTGAATTCCACCCTGCTAACTCACTAACATGATTTTCCCATATTAGTTTATCCTTTTTTATAGCAGCTATCCAACTTGATTTTTTCTTATCTAAAGAGAAGCTGTATATTGTAAATCCGTTCCCTCCCTTGAATTTCTTATCTTTATATTTTGTATACACATTGTTTAGAAAAGGATTTTCGGCTCTACATGGGGGACACCATGAAGCCCAGAAATCAACAAGAATCAGTTTATCTTTAATCGAATATAAAGATATTTCTTTATTTTCTGTGGATTTAGCGGTGATATTAGGTATTTTCTTTCCGATTTTAAGACCTGATTTTACCTTGTCTTTATTTCCATAGCTGAATGATTGCATTGAGCTAAGCAATAGTGCTGTGACTAATATTAAACTTAGATTTTTCATAATAAATAAATTTCGCTACTAATATTATGTTTCGTTTGATTCGTATTTAAATTCCGCAATATATAAAAATGTATATTTTTTAAAAATAAATATATTAGTATATTTCAATGATTGAAACTAATTAATATTTGAAATCTTTGAAGTTAAAAAAATCTTAATTTATTATTAATAGAATTCAAATTGTTAAATAGCTATTTGAGTATGAAAAGTGTAGTTATAAAAAAAGTCTATTCATAAGTATGAATAGACTTTTGATTTTATTTTTGAAAAATCTTATTCGTCGATAGATTTAAATCCCTCTCCTAAGATCTCATTACTATCCATAACATTCACAAATGCTTTTTTATCAACTTTTGCAATATAATTTCTTAAGATAGCCATTTCTCTTCTAGTAACAACTGTGTATAGAACTTGTCTCTCAACACCTTCATAAATACCAGTTCCTTCAAAGATAGTACCTCCTCGCTTAATGTCTGTAGATAATTTTTCTTTAATAAGATCAACTTTATCTGAAACAATAAGCATAGTTTTATTGATATTTGGACCCTCTACAATCATATCAATCACCTTACCTTCGATGAAAATGATAATCCATGAATACATAGGTAATTTCCAATCGTCAAAAGCAATTACAGTTGAGAAAGTAATTAAACTGTCTACAATGATAACCAATTGTCCAAGTGAAATTTTTGTGTATTTATTTAAAATCATGGCAATAATATCTGAACCTCCAGAAGTTGCTCTTGATTTAAAAATCATACCAATACCAACACCATAAACAATACCACCAAAAATAGATGAAAGTAGAGCATCATTAGGAATTAATGCCTCGTAGCCATATGAGTGGTGAATTAACCACATAAAACCTGGTATAGCGAATGTACATATCACTGTTTTGATACCAAATCTTGATCCAAGAAAGTAGATACCTAACAATAATAATGGAATATCCATACATAATGCGCTAAGCTCTGTTCTCCATCCAAACAAGTGGTGAAATACAATACTTAAACCATATGTTCCTCCTGGTGCAAATTTGTATGGTTCAGCAAATAATACAGCACCTAAAGCAAACACAAAACATCCACCTAAAAGATAGGCATATGTTAAAAAAAATTCTCTGGAAAAAATCTTTTCCTTAGTTACAAAAGCCATAGAATTGACAATTTAACAAAAATTAGTAAAAAGCTTATTAATCTCAATTTGATATTTATCAGTTTATCATAGTAGTTATGTTAATCAGGCTCTGTTTTGTAGATTATGTTTTGTTTTTCATCTACAATATACAAGTTCGCTAACAATAACTTTATTACTAGAATATTTCCTGAATTTTTATCGGCGACAAATATAGGAGGCGTTTTTAAGTTTTCAAAAAAAAAAGTGAAAAATAATTAAAATGCATAATGCGCAGATAATGAGATGTAAATCATTTAGGAGTGTTCAATAAAAAACAATATGTTATTAACAAAGCTTTCTATTTACTTCTTAAAATGTCTTATTTTCCTTAAAATTAAAAATTAATTGAATTTAAAAATGAACTTATGTTAAGCTTAGAGAATTTATTTCTTTAAAAAATCTAAAACTAATATTTGAACTTGGTTTATCTATTATTTTTTTTATTCTTTTGTTCGTTTATCATATAAATAAGTCTGTTGTTAATTTATATCAGGTGTTTAAAAAATTCTTAGATCTTGATATATGCTTGTTTTTGAGGGATTAAAATTCGTATTGAATGTATTTGCTTAACCCAAAATTAGTATGATGATACATGAAGATAATACTTACAACTAATATAATTATAAAATGAAGAAAAGAATAATTTTAAGTATAGATGAAAAAATCTATGACAGTATTGTAGCGGAAATGAAAATTATTAAGAATGCCGATATTGACGACTACGTCGCTAAAAAGCTAAAAAGAGCTTCTGAATTTGAAGCTTTGCAAAATCAATATGCACGATTAGAACTAGATTATAGATCGCAAGTTATGAGGTATATTAATTTAAAAACAGCACTTGAGGATCTAAAGGTGGCTAAAGAAACAGTCGATTACTTGTTGAATGAACATAAGGAGTAGGTCTGAATTAAAAATAAGAAGATAGAAGCAAACAGATCTATCTTCTTGCTCTTAGAGTATATTTAGTTTTTCTATTCTTGGTTTTTAAGTCTGTATTTATCTAATTTATTGTGTATTTCTAAGCATTCTTTGGCTTCTTTTACGTCATGTACTCTAAGTATTTTGGCTCCCTTTTCTAGTGAGTACATATTTAGAGCTGTCGTTCCGTTTAGGCTTTTATCGGCACTTGTCTCAAGTAGATTGTATATCATCGACTTTCTTGAAATGCCTACAAGTATTGGGCAATTTAGTTGGTGTAATATTTCCATTTTTGATAGCAACTCATAATTTTGATCAAGTGTTTTTGAAAATCCAAAACCGGGGTCGATAATGTATTTTGATATCCCTAGTTCATTAAATGTTTTTATTTTTTCTTCAAAATATTTTAATATATCTTTGATTAAGTTATCATAATCAGTGTGTAGCTGCATTGTTTTTGGAGTTCCAATCATGTGCATAGCAATGTATATAGAGTTGTGTTTACTAATTGTGTTTAACATATTTGCATCTATATTCGCTGCTGAGATATCGTTTATAATACATTCGCCATAGTTTTTTAAAGCAAACTCAGCTACCTCAGATCTAAATGTGTCAATGGAACATATAGTATCAGGATATTTACGTTTTATAATTTTAAGTGCTGATTCAACTCTTCTTATTTCTTCTAGTGTTTCAACATCTTTTGCTCCTGGTCTCGAAGAGTATCCTCCAATGTCGATTATGTCTGCGCCATCTGAAATTAGTTTTTCAATTCTTTTTTCAATAGCAATGTCGTCATTGTATTTTCCCCCATCAAAAAATGAATCAGGTGTTACATTTAATATACCCATGATTTGGGCTGTAGAAGTTTGTATTCTATTATAAATTGAATCCATCTTGTTATTTGTATTTTCTTAGCAAAGCTTAATAAAATGTTTGTTTGTAATTTTGTTACAAAAATAGGAAATTAATATTCTTCTATGACTTTAAATACACTTATTGAAAAAAACTAATGTTTAATTTAAGATAATAAATATCTTGGTTTAAATAAGTTTTAAATTTAAAATGATATTTAAATGAAAGTTTTGGAATCAAGTAAGATGTCTAAAAACATAATGATTCTCCAACTTATAATTATAAATTGATGTTGTTTATATTATCTTATATAATTTCAAATTTATAAATTTGAGTCCTGAAAGCAATATATGATAATTCGCCTATTTGTATAGAGATTTATTTTGTTTTTAAGTTAATCAGTAAGAATATAAGCAATTAATATAATAAAATGGACAAGACCACCCAGCAGTATAATGAGGTAATGAAGGTATGTACTAGTATTTTTACAAAAAAAATGCACGATTATGGTACGGCTTGGAGAATATTACGACCAATTTCAATCACTGATCAAATTTTTATTAAAGCTCAAAGAATAAGGAGTATTGAGACAAAGGGAGAGCATAAAATCGACGAGGGTGTTAGACCTGAGTTTATAGGTATAATCAATTATGCTATAATGGGTTTAATTCAGTTAGAGTTAGGAACCTCAGATGAAACTATGTCGGATGAAGATGCTAAGTTGTTTTATGAAAAGTATTTTACGAATGCATTTGAATTGATGCAAGATAAAAATCATGATTATGATGAGGCTTGGAGACATATGAGAATAAGTTCTTTTACCGATTTGATTTTGATGAAGATTAATAGAACAAAACAAATTGAAGATAATAAAGGTGAAACAATTATTTCGGAAGGTATAGATGCAAATTATTATGATATGATTAATTATTCCGTTTTTGCGATGATTAAAATCGATTTTGAATAATTAATGATATCATAAAAATACTAACTGTTGTTAATTAATGGGTTTGTTATTTTTTATGATTACCTGTTTGTTTTTCAGTTTGTAAGTTTCTCTTAGTTTAAACAAAAACACTATTATTTTTTTTATTTTTAATATTATACTTGACAAAAATGAGAACATTACTGTTTATTTGCCGTATTGTACTAGGTGCAACATTTGTATTTTCTGGTTTTGTAAAGGCTATTGATCCGTTAGGGTCTGCTTATAAATTTACCGATTATTTTATGGCTTTCGGTTTGGATTCTTTTCAGCACATATCCTTTTTGTTATCGATAATACTTTCATCAACGGAGTTTATTATAGGTTTGTTTTTAATATTCAATTTTTTCCCAAAGCTTACTTCGTCTATAGCGATGATGTTTATGAGTGTCTTTACTCCTCTGACATTATACCTCGCTTTTGCTAATCCTGTTTCTGATTGTGGTTGTTTTGGTGATGCTTGGGTTTTATCAAATTGGGAGACATTTTATAAAAATCTTTTCCTTTTGGTTTTAACTTTAATAATATTTGGATTCAGGAAAAAATACTACAAAAATGTAGAGGCTTTTCAATTAATCTATGCTTTTTTAGCCTATATTTTTATTTTTAGTTGTTCCTACTATTCGTATAAGCATCTTCCAATAATTGACTTTCGACCTTATCATATAGGAGCAAATATCTCGGAAGGAATGGAGATTCCAGAAGGAATGCCAGTCGATGAGTATGACACTGTACTTAAATATTCGAAAGATGGGGTGGTGAAGGAATTTAAAGAGGATAATTACCCTTGGAATGATAGTACATGGGTGTTTGTTAGTATGGATCAAAAATTGATTAAGGAAGGATATAAGCCACCAATTCATGATTTTGCTATTAGTAATTCTACTCATGGAGATATAACTCAAGATGTTTTAAATGATGATAGTTATGTTTTGTTATTTATAAGCAAGGATTTAACAAAAATAAAAGAAAGACAAGCTATCAGACTTAATGAATTATATCAGTATGGTAGAGAAAAATATTGGAGAGTCATTGGAGTTACTACATCTAGCGAAGATCAAATTAGGAGTTTAAAAGAGAAGTATTCTTTGGATTTGGATTTTTATTCTATGGACGAAATTCAGGTCAAGACTATAGTTAGAGCAAATCCCGCTTATGTGTTGCTTCGTAAGGGTACGGTTATAAATAAATGGGCAGCAGATGATTTGCCTCAGTTAGATGAATTAAATAAATCAGATTTATTAGCATATAGTTTAGATTCTATGCGAGAGAAGAATGGTAGAAATACTATTATGTTACTATTATGTTTTTGCATAATTGGAATTGTTATTCTTGTTAGTATAGGGTTGAGACCAAAAAAAATATCATAAACATGACTAGAAAAAATATAGTTGCAGGTAATTGGAAAATGAACAAGAACCTACAAGAAGGTGTTGAGTTAATTCAGAATCTTAATGATGTATTAACTGAAGAAGCAATTGCTGATACACAGGTTATTGTTTCGGTGCCATTTATACATTTGGTTAAAGCAAGAGAATTAGCCAATTCTAATATTAAGGTAGCTGCTCAGAATTGTTCAGACAAAAGCAGTGGCGCTTATACAGGTGAGATTTCTGCTGAAATGATAAAATCAACAGCTGCGACACATGTTATTATTGGTCATTCGGAGAGAAGAAGCTATTATAACGAAACAGAGCAAATTTTAGCAGAAAAAGTTAAAATGGCCTTTGAAAATAATCTTACACCTATATTTTGTGTAGGAGAACAACTTTCTGAAAGAGAAAGTGGTAAGCATTTTGATTTAGTGAAGTCGCAATTAGAGAAATCACTATTTGATTTATCAGAGGATCAAATATCAAAATTGGTAATTGCTTACGAACCTGTTTGGGCTATTGGAACTGGTGTGACAGCTAGTGCCGATCAAGCACAAGAGATGCATGCTTTTATTAGAAAAACTTTGACAGAAAAGTATTCTAAAGAAACAGCCGATTCTATTTCTTTGTTATACGGAGGTAGCTGTAATCCTAAAAATGCAAAAGAATTATTTTCTAATGCAGATGTAGATGGTGGATTAATTGGAGGTGCTTCACTTAAAGCGAATGATTTTGTTGAAATCGTAAAAGCATTTAATTAAGATAAGTAAAAAGCATAGAGGTGTTATACATAATACTTCTATGCTTTTTTTAAATACTTTAAGTTGTTAAACATGTAGTCATGAATTTCGTTTATACGTCAGGATGATAATGTTGATTATGAAAAAAATAAGAGTATGGATTATATAGAATTGGAGTTAGATATTCAACCAAAGATAGAAGAATATAATGATATTTTATCGGCATTGTTAGTTGATTTGGATTACGAGAGTTTTACTTTTGAAAATGACATGTTTCAGGCTTATATACAAAAAGATAAATTTAATCTAGAATCTTTATCTGGGCTTGTTGAGACTTGTAATGCTATGGGTATTGAAATTAGCTACAAGTATAAAGAGATAAAGCATCAGAACTGGAATGAGATTTGGGAATCTAATTTTCATCCTGTTTTTGTGGATGACATCTTGGTTGTGAGGGCTTCTTTTCATAAGGATCTTCCAAAAACCAAGTATGAGATAGTGATAGATCCTAAAATGTCTTTTGGTACGGGGCATCATTCAACAACTTATTTAATGCTGAGGTCGATTCTTAACTGGAATCTTTCAGGGAAACAGGTGTTGGATATGGGTTGTGGCACTGGTATTTTAGCTATTTTTGCAGCAATGAGAAATGCCCAGCAGGTTACAGCTGTTGATATTGACCCTATATGTATTGAGAGTACAGCCGAAAATAGTCAAAATAATGATTGTGCTGATAGGTTGACAGCAATACTCGGGGATAAATCGGCAATAGAGAATTTGTCTGAATTTGACTTTGTGTTGGCTAATATAAATAGGAATATATTATTGAATGATATTTCTACATATGTAAAGCATATGAAAAAAGGAGCTCAGATTGCTTTAAGTGGTTTTTATACTGAAGACTTGGATATGATAAAAGAGGAGTGTGAGAGAAATCAACTTCAATATATCGATCATTTAGTTGATAAAAACTGGGTTGCAGCTGTTTTTGAAAAATAGACTGTATGTATGATATATTTACTTCCTATTGGAGTAAGTATATCTTTGTTATAAAACTTAAATAAAAGACGTATTACTTAAAATTTAAAGTAATATGTCTTTTTTGTTTTTATGTTATATTAGCTTCTTTTAAACACGGAATTTAAATATGATTATATAAAAAAGTATATCTTTTTATGTCTATATAGTATGAACTTACAATTAAATGAATTATTTTTACTGTTCAGTTCAAGTTTTCCGAACTAATCTACCTATCTTAATTATGATTTATTTCTATGAATCTGTCTTAGAGATAAGTTGTGAGTTGTTTTTACAAATATTCACTAAGCGATATTAGTTTGTTATGTCAATCTTGATATGTTTGTAATGAACATAAAACAAAATCAAAAAGATATTAGATTAACTTGCTGATTAACATATTTTAACTGCAATAAGGAACTATAATTTCTGTATTATTTTATATTTGTGGAGAACAAAAGAAAAAGAATATATAATTTAAATTGATTAAATTACTAATTATGACCCAAACTGTTGATATAAAAGAATTAAACGAAAGAATTCAAAAAGAAAGTTCATTTGTGGATATGATTTCCATGGAAATGAATAAAGTGATAGTTGGACAGAAACACCTAGTTGAAAGTTTATTAATTGGTCTTTTATCAAACGGACACATTTTGTTAGAAGGTGTTCCTGGATTGGCTAAAACACTTGCTATTAATACACTTTCTAATACGATTGATGCTGGATTTAGCAGAATTCAGTTTACTCCAGATTTGTTGCCTGCCGACCTTTTAGGGACGATGATTTATAGTCAAAAAAATGAAGAATTTGTTGTAAAAAAGGGACCTATCTTCTCAAATTTTATTCTTGCCGATGAGATTAACCGTGCCCCAGCTAAGGTTCAGGCTGCTTTGCTTGAGGCTATGCAGGAAAGACAAATCACAATTGGTGATAATACATTTAAATTAGATGAGCCATTCTTGGTAATGGCTACTCAAAATCCAATAGAACAAGAAGGAACCTACCCATTACCAGAAGCACAGGTAGATAGATTTATGTTAAAAGTTGTGATTAATTATCCACAAAAATCAGAGGAACAGCTGATTATGAGACAAAATCTATTGAAGTCATTCCCTAAAGCTAGTCAAATTCTTAAGCCAGAAGATATTCTTAAAGCACGCGAAGTTGTTAAGGATGTATATATGGATGAAAAAATAGAGAAATATATAGTAGATATTATTTTTGCAACTCGTTTTCCTGCGGATTACGGATTGGAGAATTTTAAAGATATGATAGCCTATGGAGCATCACCTCGTGCAAGTATTTCTTTGGCTCAAGCTTCCAAAGCATATGCTTTTATTAAAAGAAGAGGTTATGTAATTCCAGAAGACATAAGAGCTGTTTGTCACGATGTTCTTCGTCATAGAATTGGTCTTACTTACGAGGCGGAAGCAAACGATATTACAAGCGAGAATATTATAAGCGAAATTCTTAATAGTGTAGAGGTACCATAGAGATTTTTTATTCTTAATATCAGCATAATAATTTATTGTGTAGGGAGTATTTCTCTACATAATAAATTTAAGGAATTTTGAAATCCTTGAAAAACTAATATTATAATAATAAAGTCCTTTATGTAATTTCAAAAATTAGTTATGGAAACTAGTGAACTATTAAAACGAGTTAGACAGATTGAGATAAAAACTAGAGGCTTATCAAAAAATATCTTTGCTGGAGAATATCATTCTGCATTTAAAGGTAGAGGGATGACTTTTAGTGAAGTTAGAGCATATCAATACGGAGATGATATTCGAAATATTGATTGGAATGTAACAGCAAGATATAATCAGCCTTTTGTTAAGTTGTTCGAAGAGGAAAGAGAATTGACAGTAATGATGCTGATTGATGTTAGTGGTTCTCGAAATTTTGGAACCATAAGTAAAATGAAAAAGGAACAAATTACTGAAATTGCAGCGGTTTTGGCATTTTCGGCAATACAGAATAATGACAAAATTGGTGTAATATTCTTTTCTGATAAAATCGAAAAATTTATCCCTCCTAAGAAAGGTAAAACTCATATTCTTAGAATCATAAGAGAATTAATCGATTTCAAACCAGAAAGTAATTTAACGGATATAAATAATGCATTGAAATACCTAACTAATGCAATAAAAAAGAGATGTACTAGTTTCATAATATCCGATTTTCTTGATAGTAATGATTATAAAAATGCTTTAAGTATTGCCAATAGAAAACATGATGTTGTTGCTCTGAAGGTTTTTGATAAAAGAGATACTGAGCTTCCTCCTATAGGTTTGATAAAGATGAAAGACGCTGAAACTAACCAATTTGCATGGGTGGACAGTTCGAATAAGAAAATTAGAAATCAATATGCTAAGTGGTGGAGAGATTTTGAGGTCAAAACTACCGAAACATTTAAACGTTCTGGAGTCGACCTTGCTAGTATTAGAACTGATCAGGATTATGTAAGAGCTTTAATAGAACTATTTAAACGTAGAGGTTAAAACTCATACATAATTACAAAAATAAGAACTAATTATAGATTGTTTCTACAAGCTAATTTACTCGTTGTTAAGGCTATATTGCAAATGTGGAAAATATACATAATAGAAAAAAATTACAGATGAATATAATCTCAAAAATAACTAAAATATACAAACTATTTTTACTAGTTATAATTTATTTTTGTTCTAGTGGAGTTGGTTTAGCACAAGAAAATGATTCTCAAATAAGTTATGGCGTAAAACTTGATACCAATGCTATACTTATAGGTGATCAGATAAATATGAGGCTTTTTGTGAATCAAAATCCTAGTCTGAAGATTAAGTTTCCAGTATTGTCAGACAGTATTAGCAAGAATGTAGAAATTGTAAAGAGTTTCAATCAGGATACTGTTAAACTAGAGGATGGAAAAATTCAAGTGGGAAAAAATTATGTAATTACTTCATTCGAAAAAGGACCTCACAAAATTAATCCATTTGAATTTGCTATTCAATATAATAATGATTTAAAAAGCTTTAGAACAGACACTACTCTTATTCTTGTGAATAGTTTTCAAATTGACACTACTAAAGCTCATTATGATATAGTAGAGCCTAGGGAAGCTCCGCTGACATGGGATGAGGCTGTGCATTATATTCTTATTGGTGTAGGGATATTATTGGCACTTATCATTATTACTCTGGCTGTTCTTTATTTTGTCTATAAAAGAAAGAAAAAACCAATATTTAGTAAACCTGAAATTAAAGAACCTCCTCATGTAATAGCATTTAGAGAGTTAGATAGAATAAAAACAGAGAAACTTTGGCAGAATGGGTTTATTAAAGAATTTCATTCTGAAATAACAAGAGTTCTTCGTGAATATATTGACTATAAATATGATCTGAATACAATAGAATCCACAACTGATGAGACTCTTGATCAAGTTAGGGCAGAGTTAGGTGAATCAGTATGGTTTAATGATTTGAAAACTGTACTGGAAAGAGCCGATCTAGCAAAATTTGCAAAAATGCAACCATTACCAAATGAAAATGAAGAGAGTTTTATTAAATCTTTTGGTATTGTTGAAACTAGTACCAAAGAAAGCTTAAAAGAAGAAAGTGAGAAAGAAATAAAAGAAACTGATAATTCTTCTTCTGTTAAAAAAGATAAGTTTACTGATGTATAATTGATATTATGTATTTATATTAAGTTAATAATGTAACTTAGTATAATAGTCAGTCAATTTTTTATGATAATTTCTAAATAGAACAAAATGCATAAAATTAAATTTGAAAATCCTGAATATCTATATCTCTTGATTATTATAATTCCTATGATAGTTTGGTATATACTTAAGGATAAAAATAATCATGCAAGTATTAGGATTTCAACATTAGCTGCTTTTGACAGTACAAAGAAAACATTAAAAAATTATATAAGACATTCGCTTATTATTCTCAGAATACTTGCAATAGCTACTCTTGTAATCGCTATTGCACGACCTCAGTCAAGAAATGATAAACGTAATGTCTCTACCGAGGGTATTGATATTGTTTTAGCTTTAGATATCTCAAGTAGTATGCTTGCTCGCGATTTTGAACCAGACAGATTGGAAGCTTCCAAGGATATTGCAACTCAATTTATTAGTGGTAGAAAAGATGATAAAATAGGCTTGGTTGTATTCGGTGGTGAAAGCTTCACTCAATGTCCATTAACTACAGACCATAAGGTGTTGATTAATTTATTTCAGGATATTCAATGCGGTATTATTGAAGATGGAACTGCAATTGGGCTTGGATTGGCAAATGCAGTCAATAGACTTAAGGAAAGTAAAGCTAAATCTAAAGTTGTGGTTCTAATTACTGATGGCGAAAACAATAGAGGTGAAATAGCTCCACTTACGGCTGCAGAGCTTGCTAAAACATTTGGCATTAGGGTTTATACAGTTGGAATAGGAAGTATCGGTACTGCTCCTTATCCTTTTCAAACTCCATTCGGAATTAGTATGAGAAATGTTCCTGTAAAAATTGATGAGGAAGTTTTACAGAATATTTCGAATATCACAGATGGGAAATATTTTAGAGCTACCGATAATGAAAAGTTAAAGCAAATATATACTGAAATTGACAAATTGGAAAAAACAAAAATTGAAGTAAAACAGTTTGTTACAAAAAAAGAAGAGTATCTAATATTTGTGATATTTGCAATGGCTTTCGTTTTGCTTGAAATATTATTAAGAAGTACAATACTTAGAAATATTCCTTAATTTAATTGAGAGATTAGTTTGACATAATCATGCTTATGAAGAACTTTATCTTTATACTTATTTATTATGTATGTACTTTTCTTTTTATTTAGCCAGATTTGATAGATAAAAAAATAAGAATTATGAATAAATTTAGATTTGATCATCCCGATTTTTTATACCTATATATACTAATTCCAATCATAATAGTCATATATCTCTATACTAGTTATAGAAAGAGAAAGGCTATTGAAAAATTCGGTGATCCAGAAATCATAGATAACTTAATGCCTTATGTTTCAAAAAATAGACCTGTTTGGAAATTTGTCATTATGTTATTTGCATACAGTCTGATTATTTTTGGTTTATGTGGTCCACAATTTGGAACTAAATTACAAACAGTTAAAAGAAAAGGCGTTGAGATAATAATTTGTCTTGATGTTTCCAATTCCATGATGGCACAAGATATTCAACCAAACAGACTTGAACGTGCAAAACGATCTATCTCAAAAATGATCGATAAATTAGGAGACGATAAAATAGGTTTGGTAGTCTTTGCTGGCGAAGCTTATACTCAGTTGCCTATAACTAGCGATTATGCTTCTGCTAAATTATTTCTATCTTCGATTAACACTGGTATTGTTCCTGTACAGGGGACTGCAATTGGAAATGCAATAAGACTTGCAACAAAGAGTTTTTCTCCTGAATCTAAGGCAGAGAAATCTATAATAGTTATTACAGATGGCGAAAATCATGAGGATGATGCTATGCAGGCTGCTTCAGATGCTCAAAGTTCAGGTATAAAAATTCATACCATAGCAATGGGAACTACTGAAGGAGCTCCTATTCCAATTAATCCAGGTTCTAGTACTTTTAGAAAAGATAGAGAAGGAAATATTGTAATATCGAAATTGGATCAACAGATGATTCAACAAATAGCTGTAGCTGGAGGTGGAATACCTATTATTGCTAATAACACCACTACCGGTTTAAATCTATTGTTTAAGGAAATAAATAAAATGAATAAGACTGAAATGGAATCAAGAATATATTCCGATTATAGTGAGAAATTTCAGATTTTCCTCGCTTTAGCTTTGTTCTTGATTTTATTTGAATACTTAATTTTAGATAGAAAGAATAAATTTTTAAAAGATTTTAGTCTTTTTAAGTAGGAAGTTGCATTGATAGAAAAGAAATTATTTTATCAAAAAAGGACTTTTTGTATTAAAATCTTTTTTTAGCTTTAAAAATATAATCAAAAAATATATGAAGATGAAGAATATATTCATATGTATAAGTTTTCTTCTAATTTGTTCAGTTTGTAATGCACAAACAGAAAATAAACTTATTAGGAAAGGAAATAAGCAGTATAAGTCAGATGATTATAATAACTCAGAATTACAATACCGTAAGGCCCTGAGTAAAAAGTCGGATTCTTACCAAGCACGATTTAATCTTGGTGATGCTTTGTATAAGCAAAAAAAATATGATAAGGCTTTGGAACAGTTTGAAGCATTAGTACCTACTGAAAAAAATCCAAAAAACTTAGGGTATATATACCATAATATTGGGAATACATATCTTGCAAAAAAGGATATAGATAAGAGTATTGAGGCTTATAAGCAATCATTAAGAAATAACCCCAATTCTAAAGAAACTAAATATAATCTGGCTTTTGCTCAGATGTTAAAACAACAACAACAGCAGCAAAACCAGAATCAGCAGAATAAAGATCAGCAAAATAAGGATCAACAGAATAAGGATCAAAAAAAGCAAGATCAGCAGAATAAAGACCAACAAGATAAGGATAAGAAGAATCAAGATAAGAAGAAACAGAATCAACAGAACAAAGATCAGCAGAATAAAGATAAACAGAAAAAACAAGATAAAAACAAGATATCAAAAGAAGACGCTAAACGATTGCTGAAAGCACTTGAAAATGACGAGAAAAAAGTTAAAGAAAAAGTGCAAAAGAAACAAGCTCAGGCAAAAAAAGCGAAGCAAAAGAAAATAGAAAAAGATTGGTAAGCTTATTTATTAATAATAGATGATAGCCTGTCACCAATTAAATACAAAAGAGAGGATAATTAATAATAATAAAAGAAAAATCGTGAGTGATAATATTATGAAGAAAATAGTTTTTTCATTATTTATAATACTTTTTGCAAATATAGTCTCAAATGCTCAGGTATTCACAGCTAATGCGCCTAGAGTTGTTGAACTTGGTGAAAGGTTTCAGTTAGTTTATAGTTTAGATAAACGAGGAGAAAACTTACAAACTGGTCAAATGTCTGGTTTTAATATTTTGGTTGGACCTTCTGTATCTAGCAGTACCAGCACCCAGATTATTAATGGGAAAATATCTACTAGTAGCGAATATTCATACACTTTTCTATTGGTTGCAAACAAAACAGGTAAGTTTAATATACCTTCTGCAAGTATTGATGTTGATGGGAAAACTATTAAATCAAAGCCTTTAACTATTGAGGTTGTGAAGGGAAGACAGTCTAATTCTAATCAGAATGCTAATAGTGGCCGAAATAGCTATAATGAAAATAGAAGTAGAGCTAATAATTCTAAATCAACAATTTCAAAAAAAGATCTATTTGTAAGAGTAGAATTGAGCCGCTCATCTGTTTTTATGGGGGAATCTGTTGTAGCAAAACTAAAAGTTTATAAAAGACGAAATGTGCCTATTTCACGATTTGGAGAATATAAATTTCCTTCTTTTGATGGTTTTCTTACCCAAGAAATACAAGGAGACGGGAGAGTTAATTTCAAAAGAGAAACATATAATGGTGAAATATATGAATCGGGAACAGTAAGAGAAATGATACTGTTTCCTCAGCATAAAGGAAATATCAAAATCGATCCATTTGAGCTCGAATGTATAGTTCCTGTTAGATCTAGAGGTAGAAGTATATTTGATGATTTTTTTGATAATGGTAGAGAGATATCTGTAAGTCGTAAAAGTAGTCCTCTAAGCCTTAGGGTTAAGGATTTTCCTGCAAATAAACCCTCGTCATTTGATGGTGCAGTAGGAAATTTTCAGCTTAGATCTTCAATTAATAAAGATACTGTTAAGGCAAATGACGCAATCACACTTAAAGTTAGAATCTCGGGCAAGGGGAATTTGAAATTGATAAAGGCTTTGGATATTGATTTCCCTGCAGATTTTGAAGTCTATGATCCAAAAACTAATTCATCTTTAAAAAACACTACAGGAGGGAGTACTGGAAATGTGAGTTTCGAATATCTTATAATACCACGAGTAGGAGGGGATTTCACCATTCCTGCTGTAGAATTTAGTTTCTTTAATCCTATAACAAAAACTTATGTAAAAAAGTATACTAAAGAATTCAAGATTTTTGTAGAAAAGTCTAAAAATGATAATAATGCTACTGTTGTGACTTCCTTTTCAAAGGAGAATGTTAAGTTTTTAGGAAAAGATATTAGATATTTAAAGACAAAGAATTTTGAATATCGTTCTAAAAATAAGCTGTTTTTTGGAAGTGTTAACTTCTACCTAGCTTATCTACTTCCAATATTTATTCTAGTTTTAATTTTCATGATTAACAGAAAAAGAATTCAAACGAATTCCGATATTGTTAAAGTCAAAAATAAAAGAGCAAACAAAGTTGCTATGAAGCGACTCAAAAAGGCTTCTCTTAAATTAAAAGCTAATGAGAAAGATTTGTTCTATGATGAATTATTGAAAGCATTGTGGGGCTATACATCTGATAAGCTTAATTTACCATTATCGGAATTAAACAAAGAGAGTATTGCAGAGTATTTAACACAAAGAAATACTAGTGAAGAATTGATTTCTGATTTTATTGATATTCTTGACACTTGTGAGATTGCAAGGTATTCACCAATGTCAGGTTCTACAGAGATGGAACAATTGTATAAGACAACTTTAAATACAATATCATTACTGGAAAGAACAGTAAAGAGATAATTGGGTTTTAATTCAGGAAATATAATCTTTAATGTATAAGATTTAACTTAAATAAAAGTTTAAAAGATGAAAATAAAGATATTAAGTTTGTTATTTTTATGTCTACTTTCTAATATAGGTTTTTGCCAAAAAGCAGGTATTGAAAAGGCAAACGATTTATATAATAAGGCAAAGTATCAGGATGCTATAAAGGAATACGAATTAATTTTAAATAGTGGAAAAGAGGCAGCTACATTATATTTTAATCTGGCAAATGCTTATTATAAGTCAGGAAATTTATCAAGAGCAATTTTAAATTACGAAAGAGCAAAATTATTATCTCCTTCTGATCAAGATATTGACTATAACTTAAATTTAGCAAACTCACAGACATTGGATAAATTGGAACAAGTGCCTGAATTTATTGCATACACATGGGTAAATAAGATTAGTCGGTCGAAAAATAGTGATTTTTGGTCTTATCTTTCAATTACGGTATTTATTTTAGCTCTGATATCAATGAGTTTCTATATGTTTGCTTCATCTGTTGCTAAAAGAAAGCTAGGCTTTGTGGTGGCTATATTGTTGATTGTTTCATCCATTATTTTTTATGTATTTGCCTCAAAGTCGGCTGATAGTATATTGAATAGAGACAAAGCTATTATTATTAATTCCTCGGTAACGGTTAAAGGACAGCCAGATAATTCAGGGACAGACTTATTTTTATTGCATGAAGGAACAAAAGTTAAGTTGATAGATAGCTTGGATAATTGGAGAAGAATTCAAATGAGTGATGGAAATGATGGTTGGGTTCTTGATACAGATATTGAAATAATATAAAATGAAATAAAAGATTAAAAGGCTATTCGATTTTCGAATAGCCTTTTATGTTTAAGAGTAATTTGTATGAATTTACTATAATGTATTTTTTACAGTTGTTTTTACTTTTTGAGTATCTTGTTCTACTACATTTCTCCTTCTTGTTTTTGGTTTCTGTGTTATTTCTGCTAATCTAATTTGATCCAATATATTAGTCAATTGGTATTGGTCAAGTCTTCGATTTTTCGGTAATTTACGACCAGCTTTAGAAATAGTATTTATAAACTTCCATAATTTTTCGAATTCGTGATTAGAGTCCGTTAATCTATCTTCTCTATGTTTGTTTGTGTTGTTAAGCCTTTCATGAACTTTCATTAGTTCTTCCGATTTATGGAAAAGATTGGTTCCCATTTCTGGCTTGTAGCCATTTGTTTTTAATTGCTTAAGATTATTTTCAATATTTGTTGTAACTCTGTTAAGTCTGTTGTGATAAGCAAAAACATCTTTGTTTGAAATTTCTTTTTTTGCCTCGTTAATTCCAAATTCTGAGAATTTTATGTCTAAATTCTTAGTAGTTTTTTGCGCAATTCCTTTGATGGTATTAAGATGATTTTTAGATTCCTTGAATAAATTAGTCATCTGATTAGATAAATCTTTTACTTCATTTGACCATTCTGGCATTTCTACAAGCTGTTTAACTACAGTTATTTGGTTTCTAAGCTCATCTTCAAAATCAGAATTGAAGTTGTTTGAATATGATTCAAATTTCTTTCTGTCCTTTGAATATAAATTTAGTAAAATCTCTGCTACTGCAGGTAGCTGTTCTTTAGAAAATTTGTAAAACGATTTCATAATAAATTTTTATTAAATTAATATGTTTTTCTGTTGTTTTCTAAAAATGATTCCGATTATCATTTACTCAACATGGCTTTAATTTAAGTTGTTGGGTGATGTACAATAAAGAAATAATATGATAATCAATGCTTAATAAAAATGGTGGAGAAAATCAATGTATACTAATTTAAGGAATAATAAATAGTATATATTGGTGTCTGAAAATTCAATTTTTGCGATATAATAAATTCACAAGAAATAAAAGACAATTCTATCTGAAAAACTAATATTATGCTAGTTTAAAAAATAATACTATTAAATATATAATTGATACATTTTAATATAAGATTATAGACTAGTCTTCAAATTATACTAAACCAGTATATATAAATAGTAATTGGGTGTCTGAATTGTAATTAGTTGATTTATATTGCTTAAAACTTTATCTAATTTCTTAAATTAATTTCAAATAGACAAATAATAAATATCAAAATAGAAGAATATTGACATTTATCGTTATGAGTTTTTATTGTGTCGTTTGAACATAAGTTGTTTAGCTCTGTTGTGATAGCTTGCAGTTTATAAATTATGTTAACATTTGATTTTTAATACAAAACAAACAGCTAGACTTTCTAGCTATTTGTTTGCAAGTCATTTACAAGTTTTTCAATATATCTTTAATGTCTGCTCTTTTTGTATAGTCCACATTATAGTATATGTATTTTATTATACCAGATTTGTCAATTATAAAAATTGAGGGTACTGGTAGTATTGCTGGTTTTGATTTGTCACTAGTACCTAGTTTAATACCATAATTATCATATTTGTCAACAGTTTTTTTATCTACTATATAGTCAACATTGTATTTACTCATTATAAGATTTTTTGTGTCGCTCACTAAGTGGAAATTATTCGCTAGTTTTTCTTTTGATTTATCAATGTTTTTTGAGTTGTCAGGAGATACAGCTATTATACTAGCTTTTTTACTAATCTTATCAATATTTGAGTTTATCTCCGACAAGTGTTGGGTGCAATATGGGCACCATTGACCTCTGTAGAATACAAGTAAAATACTTTTGTCTTTTTTAAGTAATTCTTTCGAATCAATCATGTTTCCATTTTGATCCAAACCTTTAAACATTGGAGCCTTATCACCAAGTTTAAGTTTGCTTTCTTTTGGTTGAGCATATGTGAATATACTCCCAAACAAAAAGGCTAGTAGAATAAATTTCTTCATATTAATAAGTTTAAAGTTTGTAATAAAAGCTATTGAAAATAAGATGTTTTATGTCCAAAGATTTATTTTAAGCATTCTAATAAAAGCTTATTGTTTAATTGTTTAAATTAAACATACAAGATTTAATAGTGCTAAGCTTTAATCAATTGGGAAATGTATTTAATTCTTAATCTCAAATCAAAATTTTAAATCTGAAACATATAAATAAAAGAAAACTTAAAAAAGTATATATAAATTTAAACAGATAAGAAATATCGTATAGCTTATAAAAAACATTTATATAACATTTATTTATGTGTTGTATAACAATATTCGTGCAATATACTTATCGATTTAATATATATTTATCTCAAAACTACATGTTTAGTTTTAATTAACTTATGTTATAGGCTTGTATTTTTATTGCTTGATATATAGCTTAATAGAAGGTTGTATGCAGATTTTATTTATGGGTCTTATGTTTCGTTTTATGACTTGTATTCTGGAAACCGAGAACGACGAAGGATACATTAATAGATTTATGTTCATAATATATTGAAAAGTTCAATACATTCATAAAATATTGCTATTGTGAGAGAAAAAATAAATGTTTTTCTTTGCAGCGAATTTAAAATATAATTCAAAATTATCTATCTCCGTCGCCAAACCAAGATAGATAATAGAATGAATAATTGTCGGAAATGACAATAAATGATTAATCGAAACCGAAAAATATAACGGAACGGAAAAATTATTATCACTCGATATTGTTAACGAGTTCTTAAAAGTACATTAATTTTGACATCTTCCCAATAAATTAGTTGATTTCGATTGATCCTCCTTATTATATATTCCGACTATAGAATTTATTTATTTAACACTATTGCTTTAAACAACTTGTTGTAAGATGTTTATTGTTTTGTGAACAATTGTAGTTTCCTTATTGTTAAGTGAAATTTAGATTTATATTAAATCTCAATAAGCATAAGAGTCGTAAGATTCCTATGTTTGTTGTTTGTTGATAAAATAATTAACAAACCTAATTATCAAGCTGTTTTTATTATTGGACTCTGAAAATATAGTCGAAATGGTAAAAAAAGAATTTATTGCCGGTGAATGGCAAAAGCACATCAATGTAAGAGATTTTGTAAACAAGAATCTAACTCCATATGCAGGAGACGCTTCATTTTTAACTGGTGCAACCGAGAGAACAAAAAAATTATGGCAGATTTGCCTTGACGCTGTTAAGGAAGAACGTGCTAATAATGGTGTAAGATCAATCGATACTGAAACTGTTTCTGCAATTGCTTCTCACGGAGCTGGTTATATTGACAAATCTCTTGAGTTAATTGTTGGATTACAAGCTGACGAGTTGTTACGTCGTGCAATGAAGCCTTATGGTGGTATTGCTGTAGTAGAAAAAGCATGTAGAGAACAAGGATTAGAGGTTTCTGACCGTGTAAAAGATATTTTTAACAACTTTGCTAAAACACATAATGATGGTGTGTTTGATGCATATACTGAGGAAATTAGAAAATTCCGCTCATTAGGTTTCTTAACTGGTCTGCCTGATAATTATGCTCGTGGTAGAATCATTGGTGACTACAGACGTGTTGCTTTATATGGTATCGATCAGTTGATTGAATTCAAAAAAGAAGATTTAAGAAACTTAACTGGTACTATGACTGATGATTTGATTAGACTTCGTGAAGAGGTTGCTGAGCAAATCAGAGCTTTAGGTCAGATTAAAGAATTAGGTGCTAAATACGATTTAGAATTAGGTCGTCCAGCTGAAAATGCTCAAGAAGCTATTCAGTGGGTGTATATGGGTTACCTAGCTGCAGTTAAAGAACAAGATGGTGCTGCTATGTCTTTGGGTAATGTTTCTTCATTTATCGATATTTATATCGAGCATGATCTTGAAGCTGGCGTTATCTCGGAAGAATTAGCTCAGGAAATGATTGACCAATTCGTAATGAAATTGCGTATGGTTCGTCACCTTAGAATGAATGCATACGACGAAATTTTTGCTGGTGACCCAACTTGGGTAACTGAATCTATCGGTGGTACTACTATGGATGGAAAAAGCAAAGTTACTAAAACTTCATTCCGTTTCTTAAATACTTTATATAACTTAGGTCCTTCTCCAGAACCAAATATGACTGTACTTTGGTCAGATAAGTTACCTGAAGGATTTAAAAAATTCTGTGCTAAAGTTTCAATTGATACTTCATCTATTCAGTACGAAAATGATGAGTTAATGGTTGGTACTAGAAAATCAGATGACTACGGTATTGCTTGTTGCGTTTCTTATCAAGAAATTGGTAAGCAAATTCAATTCTTCGGTGCTCGTTGTAATTTAGCTAAAACTTTACTTCTAGCTCTTAATGGAGGTAGATGTGAGAAAACTGGTAAGCAAATCGTTGAAGGAATTCCTGCTCTTAAGAGTGATGAGCTTAACTATGACGAAGTAATGGCAAATTACAGAATTGCTATGAAAGAGATGGCTCGTGTTTATAATGAATCAATGAATATTATTCACTACATGCACGATAAGTACTATTATGAAAAAGCTCAGATGTCATTAGTTGATACTAATCCTAAGATTAACTTAGCTTATGGTATTGCTGGTCTTTCAATTGTTGCTGATTCATTATCTGCTATCAAAAATGCAAAAGTTACTGCTGTAAGAAATGAAGAAGGATTGACTTGCGACTTCAAAATCGAAGGTGAATTCCCATATTATGGTAATGATGATGATAAAGTAGACTGTTTTGCAGTTGAAATTCCAAAAATCTTTAACGGAATGTTAAAAGATTGCGGAACTTACAAAAATGCTGAGCCTACTATGTCAATTCTTACTATTACTTCAAACGTTGTTTACGGATTGAAAACTGGTGCTACTCCTGACGGTAGAGCGGCTGGTGTTCCATTTGCTCCTGGTGCTAATCCTATGCACGGACGTGATAAAAATGGTGCTATCGCTTCATTAAGTTCAGTAGCTAAAATTAATTATGAGGATTCATTAGACGGTATTTCTAACACTTTCTCAATCGTTCCTAAATCTTTAGGTGCAACTGAGGATATTCGTGAAGAAAACCTTGTTGGAATGATGGATGCATACTTTATTAAAGGTGCTCACCACTTGAATGTTAACGTATTGAACAGAGAAATGCTTGAAGATGCAATGGAGCATCCTGAAGAGTATCCACAGTTAACTATTAGAGTTTCAGGTTATGCTGTTAACTTTGTACGTTTGACTCGCGAGCAACAACTTGAAGTTATTTCAAGAAGTTTCTTCGAAAAAATGTAATTGTTTACACACATATATAGATCAAAAAGAAAAAGTACAGTGTCAATTGGCAGTGTACTTTTTCTATAAAAAAAAGAATCAATTTAATAAGACACTTTATTGTTAGGTGTCCATGATAATTGTGTTGATTGCTTCATGAGTGAAACTATGCTTTTTATTAGGATTCAGACAAAAGAGTATATCTTTCATAAATTATCATTCATTAAATATTTATCAAAATGCTAAAAGTACATTCATTTGAATCACTAGGAACCTATGATGGCCCTGGTATTCGATTAGTAGTATTTTTACAGGGTTGCGCTTTTAAATGTTTATATTGTGCCAATCCTGACACCATTAGTTTTAAAGGTGGAACCCCTACATCGGTTGATGAAATCATGAGAATGGCTCGAAATCAGAAACCTTTTTTTGGGAAAAAAGGCGGGGTAACTGTATCAGGTGGAGAACCACTATGGCAGGCAGGTGAGTTAGTTAAGCTATTTAAACAGTTGAAAGAGGAAGGTTTTAATACTTGTCTTGATAGTAATGGTAATGTTTTTAATGAAGATGTTATTGAACTAATGAAATATACAGATTTGGTATTGCTAGATATCAAACATATAAACAAAGATTGGCATAAAACAATTACCGGTAAAGAGAACGCTACTACATTGAAATTGGCTAAACATCTTAAAGACACAGGTGTGAAAGTTTGGCTTAGATATGTGTTAGTTCCTGGATATTCGGATCAAAAGGAATATCTTGAAGAATTGGGAGAGTATTTCAAAGATTATGATAATATTGAAAAGCTTGAGATTCAGCCATATCATAAGTTGGGAGTTCATAAATATGAGCACTTGAAAATGAAATATGAGCTTGAGGGTGTTCCTGAAAACACTGAAGAACAACTTAAAAGAGCCAAGTCTATATTGGATTCATATTTTAAAGAAGTAATTGTAAATTAAATATCTGATTTGTGCTATAAATTTTGTTTAGTATACGATTACAGATTGTATGTTAAGTGAGATCTTTAGATGTGAAAAATTCGGATTGATTAATAAAAATTACACAAATATAGGTGTTGTTAAAATAAAGAATAATAAAAAAATCAAATAATAGAAATATGCTAACTGAGGAAAAGATAGAAAAAGTAAATATTTCACCACTACCTAATCAGAAGATGTATAATTCTTCTGCAGAAATTGTTACAGAGGTTAATAAAATAGCGGAGGCAAAAAAAATAATGCCAAAGAGAAAAACTTTTGTACTTGCTTTACTTGCAGGTGGATATATTGCAATGGGTAGTTTATTAGCATTAGTTGTTGGAGGAGGTATGCCAGGATTGGCTGCTACTAATCCTGGATTGCAGAAATTCTTTTTTGGTGCAGTTTTCCCTCTTGGTCTTATACTATGTGCGGTAGCTGGAGCTGAATTATTTACTGGGAATACTGCTTATTTTATTCCTTCGGTTCTTTCCAAGAGAATGAGCTTTAAAGTGCCGTTGAAAAATTGGGCTATTGTATATTTCGGTAATTTCATAGGTTCGCTAATTGTTGCTTATTTTTTAACTTATCTGACTCAGATTTTAATGCATTCGCCTTCTGTTGATGCTGCTATTAATATTGGTATTGCTAAAACTAGTAATCCCTTCTATAAAACTTTTTTGAAAGGTGTTGCTTGTAACTGGATGGTTGCTTTGGCAATGTGGATGGCATATTCGGCTAAAGATATTACTGGTAAGGTTTTAGGTATATGGTTTCCAGTGATGGCATTTGTTGCTATGGGTTTTGAACACTGCGTGGCAAATATGTTCTTTATCCCAACGGCTATGTTACATGGTGCTGATATTAGTTGGTATGATTTTATTGTTAAAAATTTGATACCAGCAACTCTAGGTAATATCGTTGGAGGTGCATTGTTTGTTGGTTGTTCATATTGGTTTGTTTATGACAAAAAAGAATAACGGCTTCTTTTCTTGCCGTTTTTACTCCTAATATATTTCTCGCATTGACACAAAACTGTATATCTTGTTGTTTCAAGAATATGATTTTGTGTCATTGCGAGTTTTTTTGTTTTTGCAATATTAGGATGAGAAGAAGATAAATATAAGAAATCTGTCTTCTGATATTTTTCATATCTTTTTATAGTTAGTGTAAGGCTAACTTATAGTTTATATTTTATGGTTCTACTTACCTTGTGTGAGTTTGATTCAAATAGCCTTTTGAGAATTAAGTAATTACATGATAGATAATGTTGATGTATTGTAAGATACTCTTAGATTAATTTTTAAATCTCAAAACCCTCTAAAGTAAGGCGTGCAGCCAGTGCCAACCCTGAACGGTGAAATCAGCACCAAGGCCTGATAAGTTGATCATTCTAGGAAGTTATACGATTTTCATCAGAAATTCTCAATACCGAAGTTGTATTATAAATTTTGAATTATAATTATCATAAATTAATAAATTTTCAGTACGGATTAAATCAATGAAAATGAGGTGTAAAGGCTTAAAATCCTTTGTTTTCAAGCGGTATAGCTAGTACCAACCATGAACGGTGAAATCGGCACCAAGGTCTGATAAGTTGATTATTCTAGCAAGCTAGAAGATTTTAGTTAGACATTCCCAATACCGAAGTTGTATTATAAATTTTGAATTATAATTATCATAAATTAATAAATTTTCAGTGTAGATTAAATCAATGGAAATGAGGTGTAAAGGCTTAAAATCCTTTGTTTTCAAGCGGTATAGCTAGTACCAACCATGAACGGTGAAATCGGCACCAAGGTCTGATAAGTTGATTATTCAAGCAACTCATAAGATTTTCGTCATATATTCCCAATACCGAAGTTGTATTTTAAAATTTGAATTACAATTATCATAAATCAATAAATCTTCAGTACGGATTAAATCAATGAAAATGAGGTGTAAAGGCTTAAAATCCTTTGATTTCAAGCTGTGTAGCAAGTACCAACCCTAAACGGTGAAATCAGCTCTCAGGTCTGATAAGTTGATCATTCTAGGAAGTTATACGATTTTCATCAGAAATTCTCAATACCGAAGTTGTATTATAAACTTTGAATTATCATAAATCAATAAATCTTCAGTGTAGATTAAATCAATGAAAGTGAGGCATAAATGCTCAAAACCCCTTTATTTTCAAGCTGTATAGCTAGTACCAACCCTGAACGGTGAAAACAGCTTTTAAGCCTTAAGAGAATTATATATGACAGAGTTGGATTTAGGTTCTTTAAATTAAGAGATATAACTATTAATGCCTAAGTTCTAAAAATAAATTTCATAAAAATCAGATAGATTTATTTATGCTTTAATTCGCGGTGAAGCCTACTAATATCATATTAATGTCTCAGCAAAATCTAGTTATAAAATTAAGGATTTGCAATCGAGAATTAGAAAAATTTCAGAACTGATGTTTCCTTTTTGGATTAATTAGATTTGAAAGTACTTTTAGTGTTAAGATTTTTTCTGTTTTAGCAAGTTGATTTATTTTTCTTTGTTGCAAAGTGTTGTTATTTAGTTCCTTCTTGAGTTTTCCCTTTTGTCTTAAATATTAACTTATTCGGTTTTTAAAGTTTTATTTTAAAAATTATTATATTTAATAAATTAAATTTCAATTATTTATATTTAAAATTGATAATTAAATTAAGAAGAAAAGATTTATGAGTGAAATATTATTGTTAATTCGAAGTAATGCTTTATCAGAGCTTGAAAAATTCAGTACACAAGATTTAGAAGGAGATGTTTTTTCTTCCATAACAGGTCATATGGATGCAATACATACAGCCTTGTCCTTTAATAGAAGTCAGATGGTAGATTATTTGATTGATAGATCTGTTAATCTTAATAGCAAAGGATTATTTGGAGAATCAATTGTACATATATTAGTAATGAAAATAATAAATGCTAAATCAGATTCCAATCTTAGATCTATATGGATTCTGATATTACAAAAATCTTTAGAGAGAGGAGCTAATCCAAACATAGGAGATAGCAATAATAGGTTTGCATTATCTGATGCAAAAATGTTTCAAGATATTCAATTGTGTGATATCTTAGAGAAGCATGGAGCAATTAGTAGGTAAGTTTATCATATTTATTCCCTTTAAATATTTACGAGACTATTGAAATAATTAATAAGCTTGGCGTATATTAAAAATGATATTCTAATTTTATTTTACAAAAAAATATTATACATTTGTTCACATACAAACTTGGAGAGGTGCAGGAGTGGTTGAACTGGCTCGCCTGGAAAGCGAGTATGCGCCAAAAGCGTATCGGGGGTTCGAATCCCTTCCTCTCCGCTGTATGTCAATGACCAAAGGCTTTCTGTTAGTGTTACAGGAGGTCTTTTTTTTGTCAATGTTTTTGCTTTTATTGCGGTTTTTTGAGGGAAAAAAGGGGTTTAAAGCATATAAAACGTGTAAAAAACGTGCAAAAAAATCATTAAATTATGGCAAAAATTACACTAAAACTTGATAAGAGAAGTCAAAAAAAAGATAAAACATATCCGATTAAAATATTCGTAAGAAATAAAGGAACAATGGCATGTATAGCAACTCCTTATTCTGTTGAAGAAAAAGATTGGGTTGATGGGAGGATAAGCCCAAAATGTAAATATATTTCTAATGTTCGGAGAGCTAATAATAAGCTTACAAGTTTATATAATCATGCTGATGATCAGCTCGCAATATTAGAAGATAAGAATAGGATAAAGTCATATTCTGCAAAACAAATTGTAGACTTTATAATTAATTATAAGGGAAATAGTTCACATAATTTTTTAGAATATATGAATGAGTATATTCCTAATATAAAAAATGATAGTACAAGAGAGAAATATTTTGTTACCTATAAGAAGATAATAGAATTTATTCAGTCTGATATTTTATTTTTTGATGATATTAGTCTTGGGTGGTTGAATAGATATAAGGAATATAGATTGCAGAATGTATCTGCTACAACTACAAATATTGATTTAAGGAATATTAGAGCAATTTTTAATAGAGCAATCGATATTGATGAAATAATATCACAAGATTTATATCCATTTAGGAAATTTCAATTTGTAAAAACAAAGCCTCGAAACCTAAGATTAAGTATAGATAAGATTAGGCAGATTAGAGATTTAGATTGTAATGGTGAGCTTGTAAATTGTGCCAGAGATTTTTTTATGTTATCATTTTATCTTATAGGTATGAATAATAATGATATATATAAAATTTCAAAAATTTATGATGGACGTATTGAATATGAGCGAAGCAAGACAAATAGGGATTATTCCATAAAAGTAGAACCTGAATGCTTTGAAATTATTGAAAATCGAAAAGGCAAAGAGAAATTGATTGATATTCAAGAACGATACAAAAATATAAAAAGCTAAATGACCCGTCCTGAAAAGCTGTTACAGTTTTTTTTCTACTTTTGTGTTATTGAGAGAACTAGATAATCCGACTGAGGAATTAGACCGCGGGATTATATTAAGTCTCTCAATTTTTTTTTTGTCACTGTATAGGCATTTTTCTTTATCATTCAACCAACTTAGAAATACATCCATATTTTTAAGATATACACTTTTAATTCTACTTCCTCTTAAATCACTAAATTCAACAGCAATAATAAAAAAAATCATTATTATATTTAATTTCTATTGCTACAACTAGCGCAGAACCTTTTTGTTGTTGTTTTTTCTGTGGATTTTACTATTCTCACTTTCTTTAAATATTGCGATAGGTCTATTAAATAATTTTGGCAAATTCATCAGTAAATCCAAAGGAAATGGATGTTTCTCCGTTGTTGATTTGAATTGAGTTGTTGCAGTTGACACTTGAATCTACGATGCCATTTAGATTTGACTCTTTTCTTGTTGAATTGTGTTTCTTATGTATCTTTGTAGCGTTAAGCGTTTTTTTCCTTTCAATTAAATTGGTCGATTGGGGCAACAAAAAACGCTTAATTTTTTTTGCATCTTTCCATAAACATTTCAAGCTTCCTTCAATCCAATTTATTAGTCCACTTTTAGTTTTAGGATATAAAGAGATTATATTATTGATTAAAGTACCTTCTTTCTGAAGGTAGGTGAAGTTAATAATTTCGACAAAATTATTAACTTCACTTTGTAGCTCAATTGCTATAACTTTTGCATCGGCTAGGACTATGCGGAGCTTGGGTTCTAAAAGAACCAAGCTCTTGTTTGCGCACTTGGTAAAAATCGTGATTTTGGTTAATTTTTTTCAAAACTTTAGTTTTGGAGATGTCTTTTTCTTATTCTAATTTTTCAAGCTCGCAAGAAACCCAAATATTGTATCAGTCGTTAATGTAAAGAATTATGTTTATCTTTCTTTTGCAAGATTTTACGCAATTCGCAAAATAAATAGCTTCTTTTCCATATACATGAAATCAAAATATATTAAGATTCACATATTTTATATTTTTTTGATTATGGCATAAAAAGAGGAAAATAATATTTATTATAAATCAGTTGGTATTTAAAATTAATAATATTTACTTAATGGTGATTATCATATTATAAATAATAATACTATTTTAGCCTTAAATTTCATAATACATAATGTTAGATATTGATTTGTTGTCATATTCAAGTCTGAAATTTATAAGCGACCACAAACTCCATGTAGTATTAATTATGATAAGCCTGTACTTACATGATATTAATTTAAATATAAACAAATTAAGATGAAAATTTACCCCTTAATATTATTGCTATTTATTAGTAGTTTAGCATTTACACAAACAAATTCGCCAAAATTTGGAAAAGTATCAATTGCAGATTTTAATGAACAGATTTACTCAAACGACTCTATAGCTAAAGCTGTAATAATTAGTGAGGTACAAGATGTTTATTTTGAGCTGAATTCAGAGAGGGGAGGTTTTGATTTAGTAACTGATAGGCGTGTAAGAATAAAAATACTATCAAAAGATGGTTTAGAGTATGGGCACACAAAGATTTTATATCAAAATGATATGAATATAGTAGAAGAACTTAAAAATCTTAAAGCTTGCACTTATAATCTTGAGAATGGTAAAGTAATTAAAACTAAAATGAGTAATAGTTCTATCTTTAACGAGAAGATAAAAGAAGGTCTTTATTCAAGGAATATCTCTTTACCCAAGGTTAAAAAAGGATCTATAATCGAGTATAAATATAAAATGGTTTCGAATTATCCACTACATATTGACAAATTTTATTTTCAAAGGGAAATTCCTGTAAAAAGAATAGAGTTAAATGTGAGTATACCGACTTGTTATAATTTCAAGTTGCTGATGAGGGGATATGAAGATTATACTCTTTCTGATAGAAGTTCTTCTATAAATAATATTGGAGGTCTGTCAATTGAAAATAATAACTATAAATGGGTAATGGAGGATTTAGCTGCTTTTAAGGATGAGGATTATATTGCGAATGTAAATGATTATAAGAACTCAATAGAATGGGAATTATCTTCAATAGATCTTGTGAAATTTGGAGGAGGGTTTAAATCATATAGATCGGATTGGCAAAGTGTAGTAAGGAATCTAAATTCAAATGCATATTTTGGGCTTTCTCTGAATAAAGGTAATTTCTGGAATGAAATAGCAGAGGAAATTAAAAAAAGTAGTAATTCTGATATAGAAAAAGCCTCAAAAGCATATTATTATATCCTCAATAATATGACTTGGAATGATAAAACTAGTAAATATCTTACTAGCACTTTAAGAAAGTCCTTTAAGGATAAAACAGGAAATAGTGCGGATATAAATCTAAATCTAGTTGTATTACTTAGGAAAGTAGGTCTTGACGCTAAACCAGTAATACTAAGTACAAGAAGAAATGGTATTATTCACCCAGCGCAAATGATGGTTGATAAATATAATTATGTTATAGCACATATTGAGTTGTCTGATGGGTTTATTTTATTAGATGGTACGGATTCGAATTGTCCGTTCGGAATATTGCCTAAGAGATGTCTTAATGGAAAAGGAAGAATTATTGGAGAGAGAACAGCTACGGCAGTTGATTTAGATTCTGGAAAATCATTTTTTAAAATGACATTTATAGATGCTAAATATGATGAGAATTTTAATTTGATAGGTAATTGCAGATTGAAATGTACTGATTATGCAGCTCTTGAGTTACGTAAAAAATTATCCTCAGAGAATAAAGAAAAAGAGTATATAAAAGCACTAGAAGATTCAAATGATAATATGTACATTAATGAGTTTAATATTAAAAATAAGAACGATATTGAAAAAGCTTTATTAGTGCATTTTGAGGTAAAACTTGAGAATCAATCTTCTAATTCTGAAAATATATTTTTAAATCCTATTCTTTTTAATCGTATTAATTCAAATCCTTTCAAATCGGAAGTTAGGAAGTTTCCTGTTGATTTCTCATACAAAAATTGTAGTAGGTATACTATAAAATTAGAAATACCAGAAAACTATGAGGTAAAAGAACTACCTAAAGAGAGTAATTTTGAATTACCAAACAATGCTGGTTTATTTTTGTATTCTGCAAAAATAGTAGGCAATAGCATAATGATGACTTATGTTTTAAATATAAATAAGGAAGTGTTTTACTCAGATGAGTACCCTTCGTTAAGACAGTTTTTTGACATTATTGTTGAAAAACAATCCAGAAATATTATTCTTACAAAAAAAACATCATAGTTTTAATCTATATCAAAAAATAATATAAGAAAGAAGCTATTTAAATGTGTTTTTTTAATAATGAAATTGCTGTATGAAAAGAGGATAGTTACTGTGGCAGATTGATGTCAAGAGTATTCGATCAGTATTCTTATATCTGAAGTTCACTAAATTTATATAGTGTAAATTAATTCAGTAAATCTGTCGAAAACTATAGTAATTTAATATATGTTAACCACCTGACAATAAAGATAATGAAAAAAATATTTCTCGTATTTATATTATTGTATATAAGCATAATCGTATATTCTAAACCTAATATTGATTATAATATAAATAAAATACATCCAGAACTAATAGATGCAAGTCTTGCTGTTGTGAGAATTGATAAGAGTATATTCAGTATAGAGTCAAAATCAAAGGCTAGTTTTACTGTAAAAAAAGCAATTAGTATACTTGAGGAAGATGGGGCTAAATTTGCTAATATTGCAATTAGTTATGATAGACTAATTAAGCTTAAAAATCTAAAAATAAATATTTATAACAATAGTGGTGTCTTGATAAAAAAAGTGAAGTCATCAGAGATATCTGATTTTAGTAGTTATGATGGATATTCATTATATAGTGATAATAGATTAAAAACATATTCCCCTAATATAAAAAAATATCCATACACCATAGAGTATGAATATGAATTAGATTTTGATGGATTATTTAGTTATCCGAATTGGATTCCGATACCAGATTATCAAATAGCCGTTGAAAATTCTGAATTTTCAATTATGGCAGATAAGGATTTTAACTATAAAACTAGGTCATATAGACTTAAAAAAGAGCCAGATATTCTAATACGGAAGGATAAAATTATTAAGAAATGGTCTATATCAAATCTTAAATCAAGATCTTATGAAAGATATTCACCTGCCTTTTCTGAAATGGTTCCAGTTTTAAAACTTGCACCAATGGAATTTTCCATAGAAGGTTATGAGGGAAAAATGAATAATTGGGAAGCAATGGGTGCTTGGATAGCCAAGCTTATAAAAGGAAGAGATGAACTCCCAAAAAAAACAGTTTTGGAATTAAATAAACTAACTGCGAATATTTCTGATCTCAGAGAAAAGATCGAATTGGTCTATAAATATGTTCAAAATAAAACCAGGTATGTAAGTATTCAAGTTGGCATTGGAGGCTGGCAAGCTGTTGATGCTAGAACAGTTGATAAACTGGGATATGGTGACTGCAAGGCATTATCTAATTACACCATGGCATGTCTAAAAGCAGTAGGAGTAAAATCATATTACAGTTTAATAATGGCTTCTGTGAAAGAAAAAACATTGGATAAAGATTTTGCTTGTAATCAATTTAATCATGCTATCTTGTGTGTTCCTGTTCATAAAGATACTATTTGGCTTGAGTGTACTAGTCAAACAAGGCCCTTTGGTATGATGTCACTTTCAACAGAAGATAGTGATGTGTTAATAATAAAAGATGCTAAGGGAGAAATAGGACATACAAAAAATCTTGAAGCACAAGATAATTTACAAGAAGAAAAGTTAAATATTAAAATAGACTCTCAAGGAAATGCCAATATTGAATTATGTTCGAAAAAATATGGTCTGCAATATTTAGATGCAGTTCATTTATGTAAGAAGTCGCAGAAAGAACAAATAGATTATGTTCAAAAAACAATGAATGTAAATGCAATGAAAATAAGTAAGATAAACTTAAGAGAGAGGAAAAAAATAAAACCAGTTGTTGAGCTTAATTTGAATGTATCCGTCAGAAAATTTGCTAAGATTAATTCAGAATTTATGTTGATACCTATGAATAAATTTAATCAATCAAATTATAGACCTTCAAATAGAAGGGAGAGAGTAAATGATATTTATGTAAATTATGCATATCTTGATATAGATACAATATTGATAGAAATTCCTAAGAATTATAAAATATATTCATTGCCTGAGATTTGTAAATTAGAATCGAGTTTTGGATCCTATACTTTGTCTGCAAAAAACAAAGATGGTAAGATTTGTTTGGTACGTAAATATAGAAGATCAAAAATAAGAGAACAGCTTAGTAAATATCAGGATTTTTTGAATTTTTATAGAACTGTATGGAAAAAAGATAAAGAAAATATAGTATTGGTAAAAAGGGAAAATAGGAGTTGAAATTTTTCAGATAAATTTAATGACAAGATTTTGTAATCGTGTTATTAGTTATGTTTGTTGATTTTAATTAATGGAAACATTTTAGAAAGGTATAATTGCAGAAAAATTAAAAGATACTACATCTCAAATGAGAATCAGAATCCAAATAAAGCTATCGAATTATCAAGGAAGTATTGGGCTGCTGAAAATAATCTGCAATTTTGGCGGTTAGATGTCTTTTTTTGTCAAGATAAGCACACAAAGAGAGATGGTAATTCTGCTGAGAATTTTTCTTTAATAAATAAATTCGCTCTTAGTATATTGAAGAAGGATAAATCTTTTAAGGCTTGTATTAGGTCAAAGAGATTAAGTGAGATTATTGACATGGAATATATTGAGAGTATATTGAAAAACTCATCTGGAAATCCTCTCAAAGAGCAAATTAGATTCTTGAAATAGAAAATAAATATTGGGAGTTAACCCAATATTTATTTAAGTTGAATTTCTATTCTTTTTTTGAATATACGCTTGTAATTTTATACTTCACATTGTCAATTTCCTTATAGATACTTAGTTCCATATTATCCTGATTAATAGTGTTGTAGTCGAAAACAAGAGTGCCTGATTTGTCTGTGATTGCAATCTGGAAATAGTCATCACGGAACTCCCACTTGTAACTTTCTTCGCTTTCAGTATCTTCCTCACACAATACTTTACCATTATTATAAGTTGCTGTATGTGAATCATTAAATTTGATAAAATCATCTTTTTCGCAATCTTCGATAGTTTTAGTTTTCTTGCCGTTAACTTCTGAATAGCTGTCTTTTAGATACCAGTTACCACTAGTTAAATCACTAGTGTACTCTTCTTCCATCATTTTATCCAAGTCTTTTAAGGCATCTATTACCTGTTCTTCTTCACTTTTCTCATCACATGAATTGAAAACTACAGCACATAATATTGCTGCTAGGATTAAGTTAAATAAATCTTTCATCTTATAAATTATATTATTTTAAGTAAATAGGGCGCAATATTAATAAAAATTACACATAATATATTATTTATTTCTTTTTTTTAGATTTAAGTTTTCTGAATAAAGTTTTGCCTAATTTTCTTAATATACCAATCGATTCATTTGTTGATATTTGGGGCTGATACGGAATTTGGATTTCGAGCGAGTATGAAAATTTAGAATAAGAAAGAGATATCGCTCCGCATCCATGCATGATATACACGATTGTTATCCTCGATAATGAAATTATCAGAATTTGGAAAAATTGTGGACAGAGAATGGAACAAATCATTTCAAATACGCAATGAATTATTTTTGGATGAATATATCTTCATGCCCAATCATATTCATGGGATTGTACGAATTAATAAACTGGTTTTTTTTATCGTCCGTAGAGACGTACGGCCAATCGAATATTGTAGGGACGCACGGCCGTGCGTCCCTACAATAATTGGATATCCATCAATAATCCATCAAAATATCCCAACAATCATTCATATTTGAAAAACCCCAGAGGCTGTACATTTACCACTAATCTCTATTTAATTTGTTTTTTGTTAAAAACTTCTTCACTTTTTTTTACATTTTAGTTGGGGATTTGTTTATTTTGTGGGACTTGAATAATACTACTCACAATTGAGTATTATAAAATATAACAAAGAACTAGTTAATGAACACAACAGCACATAATAAATTGGTCTCATTCATATGGAGTTTAGCAGATGATTGTTTGAGAGACGTATATGTTAGAGGAAAATATAGAGATGTGATATTACCTGTGGTGGTTTTGAGAAGGCTAGATGCCCTTCTTGAACACACTAAGGAGAAGGTGTTGGAGGAATTGCAATTTCATATTAAAGAGATGGAAACAAACATTGACTCTCTTGATGATGAAGCGTGGGTAGATATTGACAAAACCAAAATAGCTTATGAAATTAGCTTCAACAAATATTTCTACAAGCACAAAGAGCTAAGAGAGATTAGTGAGGTGGCTTCAGAAATCATGGAATTGGAGAAACAAAACGAAGGTTTGATTGCAGGTATTTTAAACTTAGGTTAATATGAACATCTCAAAGAATTTTGTAACACAAATCAAGGAATTAATTACAGAGGCTCAAGCCAATGCTGTACGCGCTGTAAATAATCAGCGTGTACTACTTTACTGGAATATTGGGAAGCATATTGTGGAAGAAGAACAAAATGGAGAGGAGAGAGCCAATTATGGAAGCTTTCTCATAAAAACCTTAGCTGAAGAATTACAAAAGGATTTCGGTAGTGGATTCTCTTTTCGTCAGCTTAACTTTTGCAGACAATTTTACATTTCATTCCCAATTGTGAACGCACTGCGTTCACAATTGAACTGGACTCAATACAGATTACTTTTACCAATTGAAGATCAAGACAAAAGAACCTATTACATAGAAGAAGCCTGCAAAAATAATTGGAGTGCTCGTCAACTAGAACGACAGATTAATAGCCAATTATACGAAAGACTCTTATTGAGTAATAATAAGGAGCAAGTGCTTGCTGTTGCTAAGGGGGAAGCTGCTCCTGAAAAACCACAAGAGATTATTAAAGATCCTATGGTCTTAGAGTTTTTAGGATTGAAACCTCAGGCTTCATATTATGAAAAGGATTTGGAACAAGCCTTAATTACCAATGTGCAAAGTTTTTTATTGGAGTTAGGCAATGGGTTCTCCTTTGTGGCTAGGCAAAAACGCATACAAATAGAAGAGGATGAGTATTTTATCGACTTAGTTTTTTACAACCGTCTACTTCGATGTTTTGTGATTGTGGAATTAAAAACCCATAAAGCCACCCATCAGGACCTTGGGCAATTGCAAATGTATGTGAACTATTATGACCGAACCGAAAAACAAGAAGATGAAAACCCAACGATTGGTATTCTGCTTTGTGCCGAAAAAAACGATACGATGGTAAAATTTGCACTACCAGAGAACAACAATACCATTTTGGCAAGTAAATATCAGCTTTATCTTCCTAGTGTGGAGGAATTGAAGAGAGAGTTGGAAAAAACAGAATTAAAATAATAAAATATGCACTATTGATTAATAGTAATGCTTTAGCATTGAAAGATTGGTAGTGCCTAAAATAAACACCATTACATACAGTTGAAATAAATGGCAAAAAAAGCAACTAACAAGAAAGAGATAAGCATGGAAGAGTCACTGTGGAACAGTGCCAACAAGCTTAGAGGGAAGATTGAATCCTCGGAATACAAACACGTGGTATTGAGTCTGATTTTCTTAAAATTTGTGAGTGACAAATTTGAGGAGCAAAGACAAAAAGGGATTGACAAAGGAATGAAAGAAAAATTCCTCGAAATGAAGGAGTATTATCTGAAAGACAATGTATTCTATTTGCCAGAGGAGACTCGCTGGAGCTATATTATGCAACATGCCA
Source organism: Marinifilaceae bacterium (assembly GCA_025210485.1). Lineage (GTDB taxonomy): Bacteria > Bacteroidota > Bacteroidia > Bacteroidales > Marinifilaceae > JAOARN01. Next base: position 84,311 of record JAOARN010000153.1, read on the forward strand.
AGCAGAGTGATATTGCCCTAAAGATAGATACCGCACTTTCTCAAATCGAAAAAACCAATAAGGTGCTAAAGGGTGCTTTGCCAGATAATTACTATTCAAGACTGGGGTTGGAGACCAAAAACTTGGCTTCTCTACTCGATACCATCAACAATATTGACACCCTAGCCGATGCCAAAGAGGATATAGTGGGGAGAGTGTACGAATATTTTATTGGTAGATTTGCCGAAGCTGAAGGAAAGGGCGGAGGTGAATTCTATACGCCTAAGTGCGTGGTGAATCTTTTGGCAGAGATGCTTGAACCTTATAGTGGTAAAATCTATGACCCTTGCTGTGGTTCGGGTGGTATGTTTGTGCAATCGGCCAAATTTGTGGAAAACCACAATGGTAACAAGAAGAACATCTCCATTTATGGACAAGAATATACGGCCACTACCTACAAATTGGCGAAAATGAACTTGGCCATTCGTGGCTTAAACTCCAATTTGGGAGAGGGAGCTTTTGATACTTTTTTCAAAGACCAACACCCCGATTTGAAGGCTGATTTTATTATGGCTAATCCTCCTTTTAACCAAAAAGAGTGGAGAGGAGCCAATGAATTGACCGACGATGCTCGATGGGCAGATTACCCAACGCCACCCACTGGAAATGCCAACTATGCTTGGATTATGCATATGCTCTCGAAACTATCGGTAGAGGGAACAGCAGGTTTTGTATTGGCAAATGGCTCTATGAGCTCCAATACCAGCGGTGAGGGGGAAATTAGAAAACAGATGATAGAAAACGATAAGGTAGATTGTATGATTGCCTTACCGGGTCAGCTATTTTATACTACTCAAATTCCTGTTTGTTTGTGGTTTATGACTCATAACAAAAAGGAGAACAAAGAGAAAGGCTACCGCAACCGTGAGGGCGAAACTCTATTTATTGATGCCCGCGAACTAGGAAGCATGATTTCGAGAACCCAAAAAGAGCTGAGCGAACAAGATATAGCCAAAATTGCCCAAACTTACCACGCTTGGCGATCTAACACTTCAACGCACACTGAGCCTGTCGAAGTGAAGACTACAACAAACACTGTTTCTCAATATGAAGACGAAGCAGGTTATTGCAAATCGGCGAAGCTTGCCGATATTGCCAAGCATGATTATGTATTGACCCCTGGGCGTTATGTAGGTGTAAAAGCCCAAGAGGAAGATAGCGAACTCTTTGAAGAGAAGATGCAAACACTCTCGCAAGAGCTTTTTGCCCAAATGAAAGAAGCCAAAGAATTAGACAAAACCATTTTAGCGAACCTTAAAGCCTTGGGATATGGGAAATAAGAAATTGCCTGAGGGCTGGAAAGAGGTTGTTTTAGGAGATATTATTAATTTTCGAAGAGGTCATGATTTACCAAAAACTAAAATGGAAGGTGGACATATTCCAGTAGTTGGTTCAAATGGCATTATTGGTTATCATTCAGAAAGTACAACTTCATCTCCTTGTATAACAATTGGTAGAAGTGGTAATGTTGGAAATCCACATATTTATTTCCAAGATTGTTGGGCACACAATACTACATTATACATTGATAATTATAAAGGTAATTTACCACAATACATATTCTATTTTTTAAAAACTCTAAATTTACATAACTACAAAGGAGGTAGTGCTGTTCCAACATTAAACAGAAACCATATTCATACTATTGAAACCACCCTCCCACCACTAGCCGAGCAAAAAAAGATCGCCCATATCTTAGGCAAGTTGGATGAGAAGATAGAGCTCAACCGTAAGATGAACGAGACTTTGGAGCAGATGGCACAAGCCCTGTTCAAATCTTGGTTTGTTGATTTTGACCCAGTGCTAGACAAAGCCCTAAAGGTAGGCAATGAAATCCCTGAACCTCTAAAAGCCAGAGCCGAATTGCGCAAAGCTCAATTAGAAGCAAGCAGTTCTGCTACATCGTACATAGAACTGGCTGAATCGGTTGCTGAGCCTGTCGAAGTACCAGATTCTTTTGAATACTCCCAGGAGTTGGAAAAATGGATTCCTAAGGGCTGGGAGGTGAAGAGTGTTGGGGATTTGATTATTAGATTAAAGCAAAAGTCAAAATATACCAAAAATAATGTTTTAAAGAATGGGGATGTAACAGTGTATGATCAAAGTTCAGCTCTAATTTTAGGTTATCATAATGAATTACCTGATATCTCTAGCTCAAAACAACAACCTTCATTTATTTTCGGTGACCATACTTGTATAACTAAACTACTAATAAAACCCTTCTCTGTAGGTCCTAATGTTATCCCTTTAAAGTCGAATAATAGAAATGCCTATTGGACTTATTTTGCAATTAAAGATAAACAACCGTTTCAAGAATATAGGCGACACTGGATGGAATTAAAAGTAAAAAAAGTTCTCACCCCTGAGAATGATATTTGCGAAAGTTTTGGGGGAATTGTGATGGATTTTTATGCAAAATTGGTAGAGAATGAAGCCCAAACCCAAACCCTCACCCAATTACGCGACAGTCTTTTGCCCAAATTAATATCAGGCGAATTGTCGGTAAAGGAGTTAGAATTGGAGGGTTTAGATTTGGAATAGGGGTAGAGGACCAATCAATCGTTGGGACGCACGGCCGTGCGTCCCAACGATTGATTGAATTGGAAACGAAATATTGAAATTGAGAAAAATGATTGGCCGTGCGTCCCAACGATATATTGAAAACGAACAAAAAATTGAATATATAAACCGGCCGAGCGTCCCAACGATTGATTGAAATGGAAAATGATTAAATAGAAACGATTTATTGGATTATATTTTTTTGAAATGCTTATTTTATAACCAATATTAAACACGTTAAACAATTCTACTTGTTGTTTAACAAAAAACAAATTAGCCACTCAGTGAGTGGCCAATTCAAAAAAGAAATTGAGTAGACAGAAATAAATTATATAAATAACTGAAATTTCACCTATGAAACCTGAACCTAAAATAAAAACAAATCTAGAAGATTTTGAGTTTATTAAGCAACTCAAAAGTCTAATTGCTAGTAGCAGACACAAAGCCTATACTGCCATTAATTTTGCTCAGGTAGAATTGAATTGGTTCTTGGGTCAAAAAATTGTGGAACAAGAGCAAAAAGGTTCACATAGGGCTGGTTATGGAAAACAGATTATTCAACTGGCTTCAGAGGAGTTAAATGAAGAATATGGAAGAGGTTTTTCTGTTACGAATCTTAAAAATTTCAGAAAATTTTATCTGCTTTTTAACCAAGATCAAAAAGGTCAGACAGTGCCTGACCTTTCTAGTTTAGTAAAAAGTCAGACACTGTCTGACCTATTGTCATGGAGTCATTATGAGAGACTTATCAGGGTGGAAAGTAGAGAAGCAAGGAATTGGTATATCAAGGAAGCCTCGCAAAATAATTGGGGATTTCGTACTCTCGATCGTAATATTTCTACTAAATATTACGAACGTTTATTGGCTTCTCAAATCAAAGAACCTGTTGAAGAGGAGATGAAGCAGAAAACAAAGGAGGCTCCATTAAAATCACTAGAATTTATCAAGAATCCAACGGTGCTAGAATTTTTGGATTTACCTACAAATATTAGTTATACAGAGCAAAATTTTGAAAAAGCTTTAATTGACAATTTGCAAAAGTTCCTTCTTGAGCTAGGTAAAGGTTATGCCTTTGTGGAGCGTCAACAATTGGTCAGAACCGAAACCTCAGATTTTTATATCGACTTGGTTTTTTACAATTATATATTGAAATGTTTTGTACTCGTTGAATTAAAGACCAATAAAATAACGCATCAAGATATAGGACAGTTGGATATGTATGTGCGCATGTACGATGATTTGAAAAGAAACGAAGGAGACAATCCTACCATAGGCATGTTGCTTTGTACAGAAACCGACAAAACCATAGCTAAGTATTCAGTACTTAAAGAAAACCAACAATTATTTGCGACCAAATACTTGCCCTATCTTCCTAGTGAGGAGGAGTTGGTTGCAGAAATAGAAAGAGAAAAAATTAATATAAAACAACAATTGGAAAAGGATTCTAATTCTCGATAAGGATGAAAACCGGCCGTGCATCCCCACGATGGAATTAAATTGGAAAATAATTGAATTTAAGCAAGGATAAATTGTAATAAAAATAAAAGAATAAAAACCCAAAACAATGCAAAAACAAGGAGTTGACAAATATAGAGAAGCAGAGTTTGAAGAGACATTTATTGAGCTCTTAAGGAACAAAGGCTACTCTTATGTGCATGGAGCAGAATTGGTTCGTGAAGATAATGAAGAGCTGTTGATCAAAGAAGATTTGAAAAATTTTCTTCAAGATCAATATCCTTCCCTGACAAGCTCAGAAATCAATCAACAAATTGCCTCTTTGTCTTTGTATTCGTCGGCAGATTTGTACAACTCCAACAAATCCTTTTTAGATTGTTTGCGCGATGGCATTACCGTTCATAGAGAAAAAGCTACTGATAAGGATATGCTAATCCATTTGATTGATTTTGAACACATAGAAAACAATGAATTTAAGATTGTCAATCAATTGGAGATAGAGGAGCATCATTTGCGCATTCCTGACCTCATTCTCTATATCAATGGGTTGCCAGTAGTGGTGTTTGAGTTCAAATCGCCCATCAGAGAAGAGGCTGACTGCTTTACAGCCTACGAACAATTGGCGCACACCTACCGAAGAGATATTCCCAAGCTATTTGTGTACAATGCCTTTTGTGTGATTAGCGATGCGGTAAATACCAAGGCGGGTTCACTGTTTGCTCCTTATGAATTTTTTTATTCCTGGCGAAGAAATAAAAATATGCCCCAAGAAGCGCAAGGTATCAAAAGCTTATTCTCCATGATCGATGGTATGTTTGATAGGGAAAATCTTGTGGATATTATCAAAAACTTTATTTATCTACCCGATAAATCCAACAAGGAGTTGAAGATAGTTTGTAGATATCCGCAATTCTACGCCTCCCGAAAACTCTATGAAAATATATTGGCACACAAAAAGCCTGAGGGAGATGGAAAGGGAGGAACCTATTTTGGTACTACAGGTTGTGGTAAGAGTTTTACTATGTTGTTTCTGAGTCGTTTGCTCATGAAGTCTGAAGCAATGAATAGCCCTACCATAGTGATTATTACCGACCGCACCGATTTGGACGAACAGCTGTCAGATGAGTTTTGCAATGCCAAATCTTTTGTGGGGGATCAAAGCATTGTGAGTGTGAGCAGTAGGCAAGATTTAAAAGATAAATTGCAAGGAAGAAAATCGGGTGGTGTATTTTTAACTACCATTCAAAAATTTTCGGAAGATGTAGATATACTCTCCGAGCGAGAAAATATAGTTTGCATATCCGATGAAGCGCACCGCTCACAAATCAATAGGGATCAGAAAATCAAAACCATCACGCGTAAAGAGAAACAGATAGATGAGCATGGAAACGAGATTGAGGTGGAGATTCAGGAGGTGAAAAAAACCTATGGATTTGCCAAATACCTCTACGATAGTTTGCCCAATGCCAGCTATGTTGGTTTTACTGGAACGCCTATCGACGATACCTACCGAATATTTGGTCCTTCGGTGGATCAGTACAATATGATTGAATCGGTAGAAGATGAAATCACCGTTCCATTAATCTACGAGGGAAGAGCATCGAAAGTCTATTTAGATAATATAAAGATTCAAGAAATTGAAGACTATTATACAAGCTGTGAGGCAGAAGGTTCTAACGAAGAGCAGATAGATGCCAGCAAGCGAGCTACTACCAAGATGGATGCCATAATCGGAAATCCTGATAGAATTAAAGCCATAGCCAAAGATTTTGTAGCCCATTATCAAAACCGAGTGGAAGAAAAGGCTAGCATATTGGGGAAAGCGCTTTTTGTTTGCTCCAACCGATATATTGCCTACGATTTATATCGAGAGATTATCAAGCTAAAGCCAGAGTGGGCAGAGAAGAGAGCGCATGCCGAAAATATGGAGCTAAGCAAAAAAGAGCAAGACAAAACCTTGCCTTTGCCACTGCTCAATATGGTGATGACGACCAATAATAAAAAAGATGATAAAAAGCTTCAAAAACTACTTGGCAATAAAGAGTACAGAAAAACATTGGACAAACAGTTCAAAAACGAAAAATCCAATTTTAAAATAGCCATAGTGGTGGATATGTGGTTGACAGGTTTCGATGTGCCAAGTTTGGATACCATTTATATCGACAAACCTATTCAGAAACACAATTTGGTTCAAACCATCTCCAGAGTCAATCGTAAATTTAGTGGCAAAGCAAATGGATTGGTGGTGGATTATATCGGTATCAAAAAGCAGATGAACGAAGCTATAGGTATTTATGGAGGCAAAGGAAGTCAGGGAGGCGATATGGAAGACACTACTCAATCGCTCAAAACCTTTAAAGATAGCTTGGATTTATTAAATGCCAAGTTCCATAAATTTGATGCATCACACTATTATCAAGGCTCCAATATTGAGCGACTCAATTGTTTGAATAGAGCCACCGAATTTGTGCAAACCAGCAAATCAGAAGAAAAAGCCTATATGGACATTTGCAAGCGAATGAAATTGGCTTACGATATTTGCCATGCCGAAGAGGAGATTAGCGAAACACAGCGAGATCAATTCCATTTTTATATGGCAGTGCGAAGCATTTTATTCAAACTTACCAAAGGCGATGCACCCGACACAGCTCAAATGAATGCCAAAGTTACCGAAATGATTAATCAGGCCATTCAAGCTCAGGGGGTAGAAGAGGTTTTTAATTTTGGAACCCAGAAAGATGGGGTTATCAATATATTTGACAAGGATTATTTGTCATATATCGATAAAATCAAATTGCCGAACACCAAGATCAAATTGCTAGAGAAACTTCTGAAAAAAGCCATAGGTCAAGTAAAAGAGGTAAACCGAATGCAAGGAATTGATTTTACCAAAAAATTAAATTCCATAGTTGAAAAATACAATGAGCGTAAAGAACAAGATGTTTTAAATGATGAAGAGTACCCAGGCTTTTTAGATGATTTGATGGATTTGCTAGGAGATGTTCAGCAAAGCTACCAGCAAGCCGAGGATATGGGTGTAGATTATGAGGAAAAAGCTTTTTACGATATTCTTTTACATTTAACCGAAAAATACCATTTCAAATACCCTGACGACAAACTCTTGAACCTTGCCAAAAAGGTAAAAGAGATGGTGGATTCAAAATCGAGCTATACCGATTGGTACAATAGAGAAGATATCAAAGCAGATTTGCGATTTGAATTGATCATTCTGCTAGATGAAAACGACTATCCACCAGTAGATAGAGACGAGGTGTACAATGAAATATTTGAACAAGCCGAAAATTACAAGAAGAATCAGAAAAACGTAAGCTACACGCCCAACAATAAAGTGAGTGGAATGGTTGCGGAGCCAAGGAGTTAGATGGAAAATTTCAAATAATAGTTTTTTAGGCTATCGAAAAATAGAGGTGTAAAATATGTTGTTTTTCTTTGATCGTTTATGTTTTATAAAGAATATCTTAGGATTGTAGTATAAGAAGAAGATATTGTAATCAATATGAGGTGATTAATAGATGAAAAAAACCATCATTCATTGTTTTATTGAATGATGGTTTTTTATTATGATATATCGAAAACCTATTTACAAACTAATAACTTTACTAGCATCAGCCTGAAGGGTTATTATATCATTCATTGTGCAAATTTGGCCAGCAATTATTTTATCAGTTAGTTCGTAATATTCAATACAGGTTTTACAAGCCAATATTTTCACCCCTTTTTCATCTAATTTTTTATAATCAATAAGATCATCGTGGCAAAGTAGTTTTACGGCTTCGTTGTAGAATACAATTATTTTAGGAAGTTTATTTTCAGCAATAATTAACTTAAAATAATTGGAGATAAGTTTTAAAGATAGTTCCTGATCTCCAATACCCATTCCGTATTGTTTTACCTGAATTAATGTGTTTTTATCCATATTGTTTTAATCTTTAATATAATCGGTAAAGATATAAAAGATTAAGCCAATCTTTTTAATATTTCCATATAAATGAAAATTGAAGGAATTGCAAACAGGACTGCATCAAATCTGTCAAGAAATCCACCATGTCCAGGTATTATATTTCCTGAATCTTTAATTTTAAGACTTCTTTTAATCATAGATTCAACAAGGTCGCCATACCCTGCAAATACAGTTATTATAGCGGCAAATCCCATCCATTCAATCAAGCTAAGTTCCTTGAAAAATATACTAATAACATATGCTCCTAGAAATGTAAAAAATGCTCCTCCTATGCTTCCTTCCCATGATTTCTTAGGTGAAATACGTTCGAATAATCTTCTTCGTCCAAATTTCACTCCTACAGCATAAGCACCAGAGTCATTGGTCCATACTAGTAAAAAAACCGATAATAAGATATGTGATGAAAATGTCTCGTTTCCAAATGGGAATATTAGGTAATTGCATAAACTAAAAGGAAGCCCTATATATAAGATTTGGAAAAAGCATATCGCAATATTTTTGATAGGCTCGGCTTTGTTTCTATATAGTTCTATTATTGGTATTATCAAAAATAATATGGGAGATAAAATTAATAATAATGTGTTATCCGTTAAAGCATGGATAAAACATGATGTAAATAAAAAAACTGATGATATGATTGGGATTGAAACAGGTACGTCTAAGTTTTTTGATTTTGTTATTTTATGAAATTCGAAAATACCATAAGATGACAAAATAAGAAATAGAATATAGAAGATATATTGATTTATTGTAATTGCACTTACTAAAATAAGAATAAAAATAAGACCAAAGCTGATACGTTTACTGAAGTTGTTCAAAATATTTATGTTTATAATTTACAGATAAAAATAATAGTTATACAAAAATAAAATAAATTTTAATATAATCTCATGCCATAATCATTAGTAAACGACTACTTTATCTGTACTGAGTGTTCGTAAATAACTATTAATAAGACATGTAATACGGTTGTGTGGAGATAAATGTAAGTTTAATTAATTTAGAAACAATCTAAATTAGGCTTTTGTTTTATATTCAATATTATATTTAGTAGCTATTCTACAATATAAAAAATTATATTAATTTGACTTATTTTATTATCTTACCTGAAATTATTTATATGTAAAGTCATTCCAAACAAAACATTCATAAATTACTAGTATGATGAAACGAGTTTTAGTAGCTACAGGAGGAGGTGATTGTCCTGGATTGAATGCTGTTATTCGAGCTATAGTAAAAAGAGCCGCTCAAGAGCCTGATTGGGAAGTAATAGGCAGTATTCAGTCATTTGATGGTATACTTAAAGAACCTACCGAAATAAAAGTTTTGGATGATGAGGCAGTTAAGGGTATTCATTATCAGGGAGGTACTATTATAGGAACAACCACAAAAGGAGGTCCTTTTGCCTGGCCTATTAAAAATACTGATGGAACTTGGTCGTCTGCTGATCGTTCAGATGAAATGATTAGAAAGTTACAATATTTGGGTGTCGACGCTGTTATAAATATTGGTGGCGATGGTTCTCAACGAATTTCTCAGGCTCTTTACGAAAAGTCTTGTCCTATTATAGGTGTGCCCAAAACTATAGATAATGACCTGATGGCAACCGACTTTACATTTGGTTATCAAACCGCTGTTCAGATATGTACTGAGGCCGTCGACAAACTTAAAACTACTGCTGCTTCACATAATCGAGTTTTCGTACTTGAAGCTATGGGGCGTGATGCTGGTTGGATAGCTTTATCAGCCGCAATTGCGGGAGGAGCCGAAGCTTGTTTGATTCCTGAAATACCATATGATATAAAGAAGGTGAAGGAGAAGCTAGATACTAGATTTATGAATGGCAAAGGATTTGGAATTATTGTAATTGCTGAAGGGGCTATGCCTATTGGAGGTAGAGCCTTGGCAGAAGAGAGTGATGAACTAGGGAATGAAAATTTAAAATTAAGCGGTGCTGCAAATCGACTTGCTGAAGAATTGAAGTTAGAAGGTATTGAAGCTGATGTACGAACCACCGTGCTTGGACATTTGCAAAGAGGCGGTATACCCATAGCATATGATAGAGTACTAGCAACTCAGTTTGGTGTCAAGGCTTTTGAAATGGTGCTTGAAGGAAAATTTGGGCATATGGTTTCATATCATCATCCCAATGTAGTGGCGGTTCCAATTACGGATGCGATTAATCAGCAAAATTTAGTAAAATTAGACTCTAGTTTGGTACAAACTGCAAGAGGAGTAGGAATAAGTTTTGGCGATTAATGTTTTATTAGAAGCTATTTGTTGTTTTTTTCCAATATGAAAAGAAAGGATGTGTTTTGTATAAAATATCATCCTTTCTTTGATTTTATATCCATTAGTATTATTTAACCAATCGATCTAAGTTCTTTAGTTGCACCCTCTTTGTTTATTAATTCTTTGGCTTGGTCCGAATTGAGATTAATGCTAACTCTGATAGCATGTAAACCATTTACGGCTTGCATGTCCTCAAGTTTTAATTCCTCGATATTATGATCAATTAAGCCTTTTGCAGCTAAATATTCAAAATATCTTCTGTATTCATCTTTCTCTTCAGGTCGGGTAAATATAACAGCTATTTTACCTGGTTGGGTTAATCTTTCATTTGTATTTTTAACATAAGCTTTGTCTATTCGTTTTTTAATTATTTCGTATCTTATGTTATAGGCACCATCAACATCAAATTTCTTTTCATCTGGTCTAAATCTAATAGATAAGCTTTGGCTATGAACCAGAATAAGCCCTGTGGTATCTAATTCTATAGGCATTTCGCTTTTAAGTTGACTAGTTTTTTTAATTATTTCAATACTAGTAAGAAGTTGCCAGATTCTTAAATTTTTAAGATAAATAGAGTCGTATTTTCTTTCAGGAGTAAGACTTTGTCCTATGTATATATTATGTTCCACTCCGTCAGTTCTGTATTTTTCAAAATAGTGAGGAAACATATTTTGAGCTTTTTCTTGCTCAAGTTCGATGTACTGATTTATGGTATTAGTGATTAACTGAAAACTATCTTCAAATTTTTTCCTTCTATTGTATATAGTTCCAATTTCAGTATCAGTTTGAATTTTGTAATCATTTATAGCAGAGATAATTTCGTTATTATCACCTTCGTAGTTGTCAAAAATAACTTCTATTTCTCGTTTTATAAAATTAAGAACAGATGATTCCTCACCTGCCGACACTCCGTCGGCTATATCATTATAGTATCCGTATAGTTTGTGATTTAATTGGTCGTATATAGGTAATTCGTTTTCTTCATATAGTTTGATCAATATATTTGATACTAATTCTATATGTGTAATTAGGTCATCCTGAATTGTTTTGCCCCTTATAAGAGATGAGTTTCGGATGTCTATAGCACCATAAAGAGGATGAACATTTTTGAAAACTATTTCTTCCATTTCTGCATTTTGATTATTATGTTTATTTATAATCAATTTGGCAGCAGCGTCCTTAAATTTCCATTCTACACTTGGGTGAATTGCTGTACAATGTTCTTTAATTGTACCTTCTACTAAATTTTCCAATTCATTTTTACGTCTTATTATTGCAATTGAGAAAATTGGAATAATATCGTCAAGCATATATAGTTTGGAGAAATTTATAACATATGGTTTTGGAGAACCAAATTCTAATAGGCCAACCAATTCATCATCATGTACTAATGGGATTACACAAATACTTCTTATGTTTTTCTTTAAAAGACCTTTCTCGACTTGGCAATCTCTCTTTCGGGATTCTAAATCATCAACAATAACAACATTTTTGGATTTAATACATTCGTGATAAATAGAGTTTTCGTAATTATCACAAGTGTATTTTTCTAAATTGAGCAAGCCTCTCCAAAGTTCAGAATAAGCGAAAATATTCTTATTATGTTTCCCCATTGCAATAATACCCATCTTAAGATTAGGGATGGCAATAAGGTTTTTTAATCTATTTTCAAGTTCATTAAAATTGTTTTGATCATCTATTGCTGTTTTTTCGAGTAATTGGGATTTCAACTCCGATATAGATTCTGATTCAGTAATGTCAATAAAATGAAGCATGAAAAATCCAGAAAAGATAAAATCTTTGATAGGTAGTTTTTTCATCCATAAATCCATATCCAAAGGATCATTAATCAGTTGATTATAATCTTCTTTTGTGAATTTAGGAAATTTGCTTTTATGGCTTATGTTAAGACAGCTGGTGTCTAGTTTTATTTTATAATATTTTTCAGTATTATCTTTTTTGTTTCTAATTTTACATTTAAAGAATTGCCTAACATCAATATCTATATTGTATATTTTGTTAAATATTAGCCAATAGGCATGAATCATGGATATCCATAATTTAAATTCTTTACGATTCTTTACTCCATTTTGAATGAAACATATTTCTGTACTTTTCTCATTATATATATTAAGAAAATTTTTAGTGTAAAATATGTTTTTATCACTAAAAGGTACGCTTGCAAGACCAATATTGTCGCTAATTTTATTGGCATCAAACATCAAAGATAAAAGTGATTCTATCTTGGTTTTATGTTTTTCAATATCAGAATCTGTAAAAACATCTTTATTAAAGTCAGGAATAGTTTCAAATTCTTTAAGCACCTCTTTTGCAATAACACCTGTTAGTCCTCCTTCATTGATTGATTCTTTAAGGCTTTCTAGAAGTGGCTTAAAGCTTAACTGAGTAGTAAACGGTAATTGTTTAACTCCTATCTTTATGTCGTTAAAATTCATAGCTAATGTCTTTAATAATACAAAAGTACAAATAAAAATGATGAATTCTATGATAGAGATAGTATGAAATATGAACTTTAAATACCTGACTGGTTTAACTTGTATATACTATTGATTGATAGTTATGTATGGAAAACTAAGGAATTTTATGATTTTAGGCTTTTTGATAAAACTGTATATTTAAAATGACAGAGCTTTAATTTAGTTGATTAAAGTTAATTATTGTTTAAATGCAAGAATTATTAGTTGATTTGTTTTCAATTAATATACATTGGGTTAGTTTAAACAATAAGCTGGACTACATAAAATAATGTATATATTATAGTTAAGCGGTAAAAAAAAGATATAAGTCATATTACGAAAGTAATATTTATGATAAAAGAAAAAATGGAAAAAGATATTATTGTTAGGAAATTCTAAAAAATTATAAGTGTGAAATCTTGCTTGAAAGGTATATATAATAAAACCCAATGCATTACATTGGGCTAGAAGATTTATAAATAAAAAGGCTGTAAGCTAGCCTATGCAAAAGTTATAAAGAAATCACCCTGCATTTTCAACACCCCCTTTCTCTTATAAGCTTGATTTTACATATATTATTATCTTTTCAAGTAATTAAATTTGCATGAAAAATCTATCCTTTGCTTTTTCTTGAAGCCGACATCAAATTTTTGCACACTCCAAGAATAAAAAAGAAGCTATTACCAGAGAAAAACATTAAAAGGATTAAAAAGTGACAAGAAATAAGCTTTGATAAATTCTATGGATCCTAATTGGAATTTCTATAGACTTATTGATTTGTAATGTATGAGATCTTTCGCTCGTGCCTCACTTCAAGATGACGAATAGTAGTAGAGGTAGTAGGAAGAGGGAACGTCCTGTTGAGCTTGCGAAACATCTACTATAATTTAATGAGTCGGCTATATAAATTATGAGATTCTTCATGCTCGTATATTTTCTAAATATAGAAATAATTTAAAAGAAAAAACAAGCTATATTTTGCATAGGCTAGCTGTAAGCCTGAAATAAGCATCAATAAATTTTTAAATTAAACCACCGTATAGTTATACTAATCCAATATATCGTCTTACAAAAAAGAAAGTTGGATAGTATATTTGTGTCGAATTATTAATTGGCAGGTATTACCTCAGGGGCTCCTAAAAAATGAGGTTCTGTATGAGTGATATAAATATCGATAAACATTTTAACTCTAGCGAAGATCTCCCTTATGTATATATTTAGTGCATACGAAAACGAAACAGATTTTGCATTGAATGCCACTGCGTTTATATTGTGAGTTTTAGCAATATATAAGGCTCTTTTATTATGGAATTCTTGTGATATAATAGTTATGCTATCTTGTTGGAAAATTTTGCTGCTTCTGATAACCGAGTCAAGTGTACGAAAACCTGCGAAATCCATTATTATTTTATCTTTTGGAACTCCTAATTTTATCAAATTCTGACGCATTGTAATAGGTTCGTTATAGTTCATCATTCTGTTGTCACCGCTAACCAGAATATATTCTATTTTGTCTGCATCGTATAATTGTTTGGCTGCTAAAATTCTATTCCTGAAGAACAAATTTACTTTCCCATTTTGTAATCTCGAACTTGTTCCTAAAACTAAACCTACATGATTTTTAGGAATTTTATTTATATCAGTGTAACAATAACTACCCCACCTTAGCTCCGTAACTAGATATATAGTTGTTAGGAAACAAGTAAATAGCATGCCAAATAGTACTAGTCTGATGAATATTTTCTTGATTAGTTTCATTTATCAATTTGCTTAAGTCTGTCTTTTGATAATTACAGACACAGATTGCTTTAAAATTAGTTAATTCGGGGTAATAATTATACTGTTTTTTTGGGCATACCAAATATATAAAAAAAATAGAATATCTTATACTTGGCAAAATCAATAAAAATCTAATTTAATTTAGTGTGTATTATAGAATTTGTGTATCATTCAGTATTGTAATTAATTAGCTTTTTGGTGCAAGAGTAAAGAAATTTTTGTTCCCTTACCAATTTCTGATTTAATACTAAAAGAAGCATTGTTTCGATTTATAAAATCTTTGCATAGCAGTAGTCCAAGTCCAGTTCCGTTTTCTTTGTTAGTCTTTTCTTCGGTATCAAGGTAAGATTGGTTGATAATATTGTTAATAAGATCCTCTGACATTCCAATGCCTGTATCTTCGATCCAAACACTAATAAGTTCTTCGGATTCAATATTCGCACCAATTTCTATATTGCCTCCTTGCTCTGTAAATTTTATAGAATTGTTAATAAGATTTCTTATAATAGTGTCAAGCATATGTTTGTCGGCAAGCACACATAATTCTTGATCTATTTCTATATTGTATTTTATTAATTTTTTTTCAGCAATATTTTTATAAGGGGCAAAATTGAGGTTTACAGTTTTCAGTAAATTAATCTCGGAGGGCTTATATTTTATTTTTCCAGTTTGACTTAGTGACCACGATAATAAATTGTCGGTTAACAAAATAACATTTGTGATATTATTATTTAAATCTTTATTAGTTGAATGTAATGCAGAAATTCTGTTTTGGCTAATAAAGAGGTTAATCATCTTGCTTATATTGTATATTGAGGCTAGGGGTGATCTTAAGTCGTGTGAAATAATTTGGAGTAATTTGTTTTTAGAATGATTTAAATCCTTTAGTTCTTTGTCTTTAATGTTTAGTATTTCTTTGTTGTTGTTTAGCTTTTTCTTATGTAAGGATAGTAATCTTTTGTTTTTCTTAGTTTTTAAGTAGTATAGTGAAATAAAGATCAGTATTATAAAAAAAGCAGTAAGGCTAATTATTATATAGTTTCTTTTGTAATCCTTTAGTATATTCTCTTTTGAGCGAATGGATTTTTCCATTGCTTTTTTCTCCAATTCGTATTTCTCTTCTTGTTCTATTATTTCGGTGATTTTTTTATCGTTAATTATTTTTTTAGATATATTATCATATTTATCTAAAAATTCTAACATTTTTCCCGATTGTTCCAATGAATGATAGGTTATTATAAGAGATTTGTATATGGATTTTTGATAAGCATAATTATTTGATTGCTTGGCTATATTAAGAGCAGAATAATATTTTGTTAAGGCTTTATTATACTTTTTATTATAGCGATATACAGATGCTAAATTGTTTAATGTATTAAGTCTTGATTCTAAATTCTTTATTTTATTTTTTAGTTTAAGGCTACGAATAAGATATTTTTCTGCTTTATCGTAGTTTTTTAAATTATAATAAACAGTGCCAATATTATGAAAGCTTTTAGCTAGTTTTATTGAATCAGGATGATTTTTTAGTATATCAATATTCTTGTAATGATATTTCAATGAGATTTCATTTTCATCTTTTTTCGAGTAGATATTAGCTATGTAATTGTTTGTGAGGTATTGTAAATCAGTTAATACAGTATCTTTTGAATAAGTATCTAGAGCTTTTTTATGTAGCTCAATCGCTTTTTGATATTCTTTTTTATCTGTTAGTATTAATGCAAGGCAATTTCTGCTTAGTGCCAGTTCAAATATCTGATTTTTAAGCTCAAAATATTTCACTGATTTACAAATATCTTTTTCAGCCTTTTCATATTCACCAATTTTTCTATAAGTATTAGCTCTTCTACCTAGATATTTATAATACTGTAGTTTGAAACTACTAGAATCTACTAGATTCAATAGGCTATCATATATTAATATAGCATCTTTGTTCTGGTTAAGGAAACTTTTTGTAGACGCTATTAATCCCAAGCATCTAATTTTGCTATGGAATAGATCTTTCTTGTCTGTGATTTTATATATAGAGTCAAGTTTGTTTATTAAAATTTCAGCTTTTATATTATTGTCTTTTTCTAGTTTGTTTAAAATTGAATCTATTTTATATTTATCTACTATATCATTTTCGATACCAAAAGCTTGATTCGTATTTATATATGAGTTTATGTATACTATGTAGATTAGGATGAATATTATTTTTCTCATTCTATTTGGTTTTCAATTTTCATTAAATGTGCAAAAATATATCTAAAAATCTATATTGTAGCCTAATTTATTTATTAAGTAGCAGATTTATTACATTGATTCTAATTCTGCGATTTCTGAAATTTAACTTATCTACTTATGAAAAATAGTTTCACATTAGATATAAACTTATTATTTTTGTTTGTCTTGTTTTATGATAAAAAAATTGTCTTATGTTAAGAAATCTAAGTTTTGTATTCTTCCTTTTGTTTTCAAATATTTGTTTTTCTCAAGTAAAAATTGCAGTTCTTAAGTATAATGGAGGAGGAGATTGGTATGCAAATCCAAGTTCTGTTCCAAATCTTGCTAAATTTTGTAATGATCAGAATATTGCTGAGATTGAAACGAAGGTAGATTTTGTAAGTGTTGGTTCTAAAGATATTTTTATATATGATTTTGTTCATATGACAGGTCATGGTAATCTTGTATTTACCGAGTCGGAGGCAGCTAATTTAAGGAAATATATTAGATCGGGTGGTTTTTTACATATTGATGATAATTATGGGATGAATGATTTTATAAGAAGAGAGATAAAAAAAGTATTCCCTTTTCATGAATTACAAGAAGTGCCATTATCTCATTCAATTTTTAATATAGTGTATAAGTTCCCAAATGGTTTGCCGAAGATACACGAGCATGATAATAAAAAGCCGCAGGCATATGGAATATTTTTAGAAAATAAATTAGTATGCCTTTACACTTATGAGACAGATTTAGGTGATGGTTGGGAAGATATATCTGTTCACAATGATACTGAAATAAATCATAAGTTGGCTCTCCAAATGGGTGCTAACATAATTGCATATGCCTTTACAAAAGAATAAGAGTAAATAACTTTATGTAAACTTCTCCATTTTTACAAACAGTTCTACAGGATTGATAGGTTTGCCAACAATTTCGTTCATTCCAACTTCGTAAATTTCTTCTTCAAGTTTGTAGTAGTCCGAAGCTGTTATGGCTATTATTGGGATGTTTTTTACTCTTTTATTTTTAAAGGATCTTATTTTCTTTGTTGCGCTATATCCATCCATTACAGGCATTTGTAAATCCATAAGAACAAGATCATAATAGGATTTTTGAACCTTCTCGCAAGCTAATTTACCATTTTCAACTACATCAAAATTTATCTTCCATTTCTTAAGTAATTGTTGCATTACAAGTACATTTGTTAAATTGTCCTCAACAATTAATACATGTATCCCTTGAAGTTTTTCGAAATTAAGATTTTTTGGTTTCGTTTCTGATATAGTATTTTCACTAAATTTATCATTGTCGAGCTTTAATGTGAAATAAAAACAAGTTCCTTTCGATTCTTGACTTCTAAGTTTTATTGTACCACCCATAAGCTTGATGAGTTTTTTCGATATGCTTAATCCTAAGCCCATTCCGCCATACATTCTGGTATTGTTTGAATCTGCCTGAGTGAAAGCGTCGAATATCTTGTTGACCTTGTTTCTAGGAATGCCAATTCCAGTGTCCTCGATTGAGCATTCAAGTATAGTTTTATTTTTTGTTTTACGTTTTAATCTTGCTGTAAATTTAACATAACCAGCATCTGTAAATTTTATGGCATTGCAACAAATATTATTGATAACTTGTTCTATTCTGTTCCCATCTCCCAGTAAGTTAATCGGAATATCATAATCAATATCAAGGTAAAAATCTAGATTTTTTTCATGTGCTTTTGGTATCCAATTACCAATGGTATTTTTAATTGTTGAAATAATGTTAATCGGTTTGTTTTCTAATTTTATTTTATCTTCTTCTATTTTGCCAAAATCTAATATATCATCTAGCAAGCTCATTAAATTTTCGGCAGAATATCTCAGTATATTAATATTTTCGATTTGATCTTCTCTTGGATTCCCCTCCGATAGTAGATGTGTTATTCCTATCACTGCATTCATGGGAGTTCTGATTTCATGCGACATTGTTGATAGAAACTGAGCCTTAGCTTTCGCTGCATCTTCTGCTTTTTCTTTTGCTAAAACTAATTCTTGCTCAAAATGCTTGTATTTAGTTAGATCGTGAATGATTAAGAAGAAAAGAGATTCGTTGTTATTGAAAAGATGATTGAGTCTGATTTCTGCATGAAATTCCATTCCGTTATCCCTATAAAATACCCATTCGAAATTATGGTGTCCCTCTTTTTTTGCTATATCAAGTTCCGATTGTATGTTGCTTCCTGGAGTATCAGCTGAATTAAGAATAGCTGAATTATTGTATTTTTGAATAAAATTATTTAGGAAATATTCTTTATTGTCAAGACCAAATAAGTCAAGGCAAGCCTCATTACAATCAAGAATTTTGTTTGAATTAGCAATTAAATATGGAGTGTTCGACTTTTCAAAGATTGTATAGTATTTTTCCTCTAGAAATATCTTTTCAAATTCAAAAGCTTTTCTTTGGCTAATATCATTTATATAGCAGTGTATATTATTGTCTAGATTTGTAAATTCTGGATCTGTACCTAATTCACACCATAAGTAATTAGCATTTTTGCAAATCAATCTAAATTCAATAGGGTCATACTGATTTTCAAAGTATTGAAGATTGTCAAAATAATATTCAGCAATATGGTTGTCTTGAGGATGAATAAAGTAACTGAAGGATTTTCCTATGGTTTCTTCATTTGAATATCCAGTTAGTTTTCTCCACACAGAATTAGTATTTTGGATTAGTCCTTCCTTGTTTAATGAAATTAAAACTTCCGAAATACTAAAGCTATTGTCTATAAAATTAGGAATATTATTTTTTAAAGAATTATCAGTTGTTGTTTCAGATTCATCATTATGTCTATTTTCCATTTTTAATGATGAAACATAATTATCCACGGACTCCAGAAAATATGTCATTTCCTTTTTGTCTTTTTCGGATAAATATTTTTGTACTAACTCTTTTAATTTATCATTCATTACCTGAAATAGCTTAATTGTATTATGTAAATTTTATAATTAAAATTATTCTACTAATCTACTGTGGTACTGTTTGTTGAAATGTCTTTAAAATAAAGTTATGGAGAAAGGCAGTAAATAGCAAAAAAAATAAATATACGTATGGATTCTTTTTATGTACTGATGAAATATTGTTATAAATAGATTTATGTTGTTATTTTTAATTGAATGTTTTACATATTTAATTAAAATTTAGCTCTCATCTTTATTTTAACTGAAGTTTCTGAGGAGTTTAAAACGCTGATTATCTGAAGATAAAGTTTCTAAATAAACTAAAAAAAATGCTGCTTTTTGAATGTAATTCACTATCTTTGAGTTCACTACAAAACAAAGGTGAAAAATTCAAAATGCA
>JAOARN010000013.1 GCA_025210485.1 Marinifilaceae bacterium
AATTTAGAACATTGAATAAACACCGCCAAATTTGCGATTTGACTCAATGCAATACTCAGAGTTCATCTCTTTTATATTGCCCACCCCTCATATTGTGCCAAGAAGCAACTAAACGGCATTATGTATAAACAAATAATATTAGTTGTATGCTTTATTTGATATGGATGAGAATTGTAGGTTGCTATAATCAGGATAATTTTCAATTAAAATTAATATTAGATAAATGTACAATAAGAGCCGCATAAGGAGTTGAGACATTCACCTACGGTTCTGTGAGAAGATTGGGCTGAGATTCCCTTTTTCTACCTGGACAATTTACCGTTAGGCTTAATCCCCCTATTGGTCGGAAAACAGTTGAGTTTTTCCGCTAACGGAATAAGAAATTTAAAGTGGAAATTCAAGAAATAGTTAAGTATCATTAAATGAATATATTAACTTTACCGTTAGTCGGAAGCTAAGAATAAGTCCTTTGATTTGACATTAACATAATTTTACAATATCTTCGTAAGCATGGATAATAAAATTGTGAATCAAGAAAACAATATATTTTAAAATATAAAAGGCATTATTTCAAAAAGCAGAATAAAGCTTTATAAATCAATAAACAAAGAACTAATTAAGACCTATTGGAAAATAGGTAAAACTATTGTTGATAATGAAATCAGAAATCATATCGACTCAAAATCTGCTCGTCAAATAGTTTTAGATTTGTCAAAAGAACTTACATTCGAATTAGGCAAAGGGTTTTCTCGTTCGAATTTGTTCAATATGAGAAAATTATACAACACCTATTCTGATGTCCAGACAGTTTATGGACACTTAAGTTGGTCGCATTTATGTGAGTTGATAACAATTGAAGATGCCAATAAAAGAAGCTTTTATGAAAAAGAGTCTATTAATTCCTCATGGTCATATAGAGAGTTGAAAAGACAAATAGATAGTTCTTTATTTGAAAGACTATTATTATCAGAAGGTAAGAACAATAAAGATAAGTAATAGAATTATCAAAGAAAGGTCAGGTAATAGGAAAGACTATAGTCAATATGTAAATGAGAATAGTTATAAAAAAAAATTATCTTTGAATTGTAAAATATATTGAAGAAATGGCATTAATTAAGAGCATTAATATAAAAAATTACAGAGGATTTGATTCGTTAGAAATTGATGACTTTGGGCATGTTAATATACTTATTGGAAATAACAATTCTGGTAAATCAACAATTCTAGAGTCTATATTTTTAACGATTGGTATGTCTAATCCATCTTTACCAGATAATGTAAATAGGTTTAGAGGCCTAAATATAAAATCTGCTGATGAGTTTAAATTCCTATTTCATAAGTTAAAAATTAACAATAATCCTGAGTTTAAGATTGTTTTTCAGGATGAATCTAGTAGACACTTAAAATTGAACCCGATATTTAAGAAAGCAAGTAGTGGCTCTAAACAACCGACAAAAACTGAAGATATAATCATGGATGCATCAACAGCATCTCCAAATATGACAGGTTTAGAGTTGGAGTTTTCATTAAAAAAACCTCAAACTCAAAAAAAGAATTATAAGAGTTCAATAATCTTCAATTTTCCTGAAATAATTCAAAATCAAAATAAAGAATATAAGGAGGAAGCTCATGCCGTTTTTCTGACAGGTAATAGTTCTGAAGTTAATGCTTTAGCTCGTTATTCAGAGATAGTAAAAAAGAAAAAGGGAGATATCGTTCTTAATGCGCTACAGAAAATAGACTCGAATATAGAATCAATTCATCCCTTGCCAGATGGATTGTACTTCGGGTATAAAGATATAGATGAATTGATTCCGAGTAATATTTCTGGAGATGGAGTCAGAAAGTTTTTGTCTATTGTTACGACAATTGCTGAGAAACCAAATAGTTTTATCTTAATTGATGAAATTGAGAATGGGCTTCATTATTCTGCTCATAAATCTATATGGGAAAGTATTATTACTATTTCTAAAGAATTTAATACGCAGTTATTTGTTACTTCTCACAATTTAGAGACTTTGACTTGCTTAAAGGAAATTCTAGAACTTCAAAAATATAAAGACAATCAAGAAGACTTGAGAGTATATACGGTGACTCATACCAAAAAAGCAGGTGTTAAAACTTATAAATATACTTATAATGGCTTTAAGAATGCTATTGAAAATCAAACTGAATTACGTAGATAGATATGGCAATTAAAATATTTGTAGAAGGCATAGCTGACCAAAAATTTCTTAAAGATTTTGTTGAGTATAAATATAAGACAGATATTAATCAAGAAGATATAATTGCTACTGGCGGTTGGACAAAATTTACATCCGAAGGAAAAGATGGTGAAGTCATCAGGAATAAAATGACTCAGAATTCGGACAATGAAGGAACTAATTTATTGATATTTGATGCAGATGATGATTTTAACGATAGAAAGGGAGAGCTAGAAGATTGGAGGAATAAATGGGGTTTAGATTTTGAAATTTATTTATGGCCAAATAATTCAGGTAACGGTGATTTAGAAGTTTTACTTGAGAATATTATAAACAGGAAAAATCAGCCTGTTTTTGATTGTTGGAATCAATATGAGAAATGCCTACAATCTGAAACTATTGAAGGATGTGAAGTGCCTTTAACAACGCCTGCAAGGAAAACAAAAATATATGGCTATTTAGAAGTTCTTTTAGGAGATTCGAAAAATCAAAAAGAAAAAATTAAGGAAAGAAATAGAGATTATAAAAAAGCTGATTTTTGGGATTTAGACTCTGAATATTTGAATGTTCTATCAGATTTTTTAGATTCATACTTTAAGTAAAAAGTACTGTTGGCAATAATTAAGTCTTCAAACCAGCGCTTGCGCTGGTTTGAAGACTGTGTTGAACTAAACATATTTTTATGGGTATTTTATTAGTTTTTTACTTGTGCTGAAGTGTTTCTTGAATATTCAATATAGATTTTGAAATCAAAAACATTATATAAAGTTCAATATGCGTTAATAAGGCATGTGTAAATTAGTACTGAACTAGAAATTTAGAACATTAGACAAACACCGCCAAAACCATAATTTAGGTTTTGGAAAAAAATACACACATAAATTATGGTTTTGGCTAAGAGGGTAATTTTAATTCTTTGAAATCCCAAGCTTCTCATCGTGCCGAGCCGTTGGGTGGCACTCGAAGAACCAGGTATTATCAAAAATAGAAAAATTGGAAAGTTTCGATAATATGCATATCTTTATATTATGAAAGATCTGATATACAGGCAAGAATACGTTGATAAGTTAAAGTCATATAAAGATAAAGATTTAATCAAAGTAGTAACAGGCTTAAGACGTTCTGGGAAATCCACTCTACTTGAATTGTTTAGAGAAGACTTAATCTCATCGGGTGTTAGTTTAGAACAAACTCAATTATTCAATTTTGAATTACCCGAAAACTTTCTCAATAAAACTTGGGAAACTATATATTTTGATATAAAATCTAAAATAAAAGAAGGTCAGAACAATTATATTTTTCTTGATGAAATACAAAATATTGAAAATTTCGAAAAACTAGTTGATGGTCTTTACACTTCGGAAAACATAGATGTTTATATTACGGGCTCAAATGCTTATTTATTATCAAGTGAGTTAGCAACTCTTTTAAGTGGGCGATATATTGAAATATCAATCTTACCTTTCTCTTTTTTAGAATATTTAAAAATCAGAAATATTGATTATAATAATAAGTATTTAAATTATGAAGCACTATTTTTTGACTATGTAAATGAGACCTCTCTTCCTAAAGGAGTCGAATTACGTGAAGAAGGGTATGATAAAATTTTTGAATATTTAGATGCGCTATATACAACTATTATTGAAAAAGATATTTCTCAGAGACATAAAATCAATGATAAACGAGCCTTTAGCAATGTTATTAAATTTATTGCATCAAACATAGGTAATCAAGTATCTCCTAATAGTATTTCCAAAGCTCTAAAAGCAGATAATCAAAGTATTCATCATGCTACAGTTGAGAAATTCATAAATTATTTGGTCTATAGTTTTGTTTTTTATTGTGTTAATCGTTTCGATATAAAAGGTAAAAAACAGCTAGCTACTCAAGAAAAATATTACCTCGTAGACATTGGTCTTCTTAATGTTTTGATTGGTAGAGAAAGAACTGCAGACAAAGGTCATATTTTAGAAAACATAGTTTATTTGGAATTATTAAGAAGAGGTTATAAAATATGGACAGGTGCTATGAAAAGTGGTGAGGTAGATTTTGTTACCAAAAATAAAAATGGTGAAATAGAATATTATCAAGTAACATGGGAGTTATCAACTCCAGAAACCGTCAAACGAGAATTTGGTTCCTTGGAGAAGATAAAAGATAACTATCCAAAATATTTGCTTTCTGCAGAATCATTCCCACAAGGTCAAAATGGAATCATTCATAAAAACGTGTTTGAGTGGCTTCTAAAAAGAGAATAAGAGAGAGCGACCACACAATAAATAAGGCTTCGATTCAGCGCTTGCGCGCAGTTTTGAAGCCTATGTTGAACTAAACATATGCCTATGAGTATTTAATTAGTTTTTTATTTGTGCTGAAATGTTTCTTGAGTATTCAATATAGATTTGAAATCAAAAAAAACATTATGTGAAATTGAATATACACTAATAAGTCATGCGCAAGTTAGTACTAAACAAGAAATTTAGAACATTGAATAAACACCGCCAAATTTGCGATTTGACTCAATGCAATACTCAGAGTTCATCTCTTTTATATTGCCCACCCCTCA
>JAOARN010000154.1 GCA_025210485.1 Marinifilaceae bacterium
GAAAATATGTTTAGTGATCTAGCCAGGATTCGAACCTGGGACCCACAGCTTAGAAGGCTGTTGCTCTAATCCAACTGAGCTACTAGACCAATAAAAATTTTAAAACAATAATTCGAAAAATATGTTTAGTGATCTAGCCAGGATTCGAACCTGGGACCCACAGCTTAGAAGGCTGTTGCTCTAATCCAACTGAGCTACTAGACCAATAAAAAATGCTATATCATCTCCGAAAAGCGATGCAAATATAGACAAATAAAGCAATCTACGATAATTTTTTTTCGTTTTTTTTAAAAATAATTATCATATGATTGATAATCAAAAAATAAAAAATACAATAAAAATTAATTAAACTTAAAGTTAGGAGTCCTTTTTGAATTATCAGACCAAGAAAAAAGTCATAGATAATTCAAAGATAAGAGTGAAAACATAGTTCTTTTCGATACTATTATTATATCTATTTTATTATAGAAATAATCCATTAATTAAAAATTGATTTTAAAAACAAGTATATCAATGAGTTTTATTTGCTCTGTCAATTTTTTTGTCGAAAACTCGGTACAATTAAAAAATAATATTTCAATCTTTGCAACGAAATTTAAAACCAACCAAAATTATTATGTCAAAAATCACTAAAAACGACGCATTAAAATATCACATGGAAGGAAAGCCTGGTAAGGTAGAGGTTGTACCAACTAAACCTTATCGTACTCAGCGCGACTTAGCATTAGCTTATAGTCCAGGAGTAGCTGACCCATGTCTAGAAATTGAAAAAAACCCAGAGGATGTATACAAATATACAGGTAAAGGTAACTTGGTAGCTGTAATCTCAAATGGTACAGCTGTGCTCGGTTTAGGAGATATAGGTCCAATGGCAGGAAAACCTGTGATGGAAGGTAAAGGATTATTATTTAAAATATTTGCCGATATTGATGTTTTTGATATAGAGGTAGATGCCACGGATGTTGATAAATTTATAGAAACAGTGAAAGCAATTTCACCAACTTTTGGAGGTATTAATCTTGAAGATATCAAAGCTCCCGAATGTTTTGAAATAGAAGAAAGATTAAAAAAAGAATTAGATATTCCAGTTATGCATGATGATCAACATGGTACAGCAATTATTTCTGCTGCTGGTTTATTGAATGCATTACAGTTAGGTGGCAAAAAGATAGAGGATATTCAAGTTGTTGTGAATGGTGCTGGTGCAGCTGCTGTTTCATGTACAAAGCTTTATATATCACTTGGGGTTAAACCTGAAAATGTTGTAATGTGCGATAGTAGAGGAGTTCTTCATGTAGATAGAA
Organism: Marinifilaceae bacterium; assembly: GCA_025210485.1. Taxonomy (GTDB): domain Bacteria; phylum Bacteroidota; class Bacteroidia; order Bacteroidales; family Marinifilaceae; genus JAOARN01. The sequence goes on from JAOARN010000154.1 coordinate 1,305, forward strand.
CCGATTTGAATGCTCAGAAAAAACAATTTGCGACAAACAAAAATGTACATACATTAGAAGAGGCAGTCGTAGGAGCGGATGTTTTTCTTGGTCTCTCGATAGGAGGGGTAATGTCTAAAGAAATGGTGAAATCGATGGCAAGCAATCCAGTAGTTTTTGCTTTGGCTAATCCTGATCCTGAAATTTCTTATGATGATGCTTTGGAAGCTCGCGAGGATGTTATTGTTGCTACAGGTCGCTCAGATTATCCTAATCAGATTAATAATGTATTAGGTTTCCCATATATTTTCCGAGGAGCTTTGGATGTTAGAGCAACAGCTATAAACGAGGAAATGAAAATTGCATCTGTTCATGCTATAGCAGAACTTGCAAGAGAGGTTGTTCCTGAGTCAGTACATGCTGCTTATAATGAGCCAAATATTCATTTTGGAAAACACTATATTATTCCAAAAGCAATGGATCCTCGACTGGTATCGAGAGTAGCGGTAGCTGTGGCTAAAGCAGCTGTTGAATCGGGTGTGGCACGTAAAAATATAGAGGACTGGGATGCCTATGCTAATGAGTTGAATCAAAGACTTGGTACCGAAAATCAATTGTTAAGAACAGTCATGAATAAGGCCAAACGTAATCCAAAGCGTGTTGTATTTGCTGAGGCTAACAATTTTAATGTTCTTAAGGCTGCACAGATTGTAAAATTAGATGGTATTGCAATTCCGGTATTACTTGGAAATCCTGATAATATAAATAAAATAATTCACGAGAATGAATTAGATTTAGAAGGTATCGAAATTATAGATGTTCGTAGTGAATCAGAAATTGAGAGACGAAAAAGATATGCTGAGATTTTATGTCAAAAATTAGGACGTAAAGGTCTGACTAGTAAAGAAGCTCTAGATAAAATGTATGATAGAAATTATTTTGGAGCTATGATGGTCGAAACAGGTGAGGCAGATGCTTTTATTTCTGGTTATGCAACCCGTTATTTCGAAGCTTTAAAAATAGCGGAAGACGTAATAGGTCTTGAAAAGGATAGAAAGACTTTGGTTGGTATGAATATAATTATGACTAAACGAGGACCTGTTTTCTTTGCAGATACCACTGTGAATGCAGAACCTTCTTCGCAGTCGTTGATAGATACTACTCTTAGTACCGTTAAAGCGGTTAAGCATTTCAATCTAGAGCCAGTAATGGCAATGGTATCTTATTCTAATTTTGGATCGGTACGTGTTGGATCCCCTACTAAGGCGCATGATGCAATTAAATATTTGCATAAAAATCATCCTGAATTAGATATTGATGGAGAAATGCAATTGAACTTTGCTTTGGATAAAAACTTAAGAGATTCCACTTTCACCTTTAATAAAATAGCAGGTAAAGATGTAAATACTCTTATTTTCCCTAACTTAAGTTCTGGTAATATTGCTTATAAATTGATGCAAGATTTAGGAGGTTTTGATAATATAGGTCCTGTTTTATTAGGAACAGCTAAGCCTTTCCACATTATTCCAATGGGATGCTCTGTTAGAGAAATAATAAATATGTGTGCTATTGCAGTTGTTGATGCACAAGTATAATATTTAGTATTGAAAAAAAAGCTTTGAAACTACTGTTATATGTAGTGTTTCAGAGCTTTTTTTTATGATAAATTAAATGGTTAGGAGTATAATGTATATTTACAGGTAAAAATATCAATTACCAATATTCAGATATTAAGTTATTTATATCTGTTAATACTTTTTGATGAAAAAAAAGAATTTGTTTTATTTGCGTGGAAGCTAAAATATTCCTTACTTTGTTATAGTTCATCGAAATATTGAAAGATATTAAAATATACCGCATTGGTTATCGATCGTTAAACTCAACAGTTATCACATACCGAGAAAGCAACATGCTTGCAAAAGCGGGCCTCAAAACTTTGTTTTGTCTTCGGACACAGAGGATACTTGACCAAGCAGGCACTCAAATCCTGTCGTACAGGAGTTTAAAAATCCATTAATCGATGCGGTTTTCTTATTTGAATAAGATGAAATTCTTCCTCTTTCCTTTATATAACCAGGGAAATCGCTTTTAACTTTTAAATAAGATTCTCTCTCTGAATGAGTCATTTAAACTAGCTCTAAGCATGACTCTGTTTTTTGATAATTTAGTTGTTCTAAATCTCTCTATCATTGTTAATGCAACCTTAGTTATCATA
>JAOARN010000155.1 GCA_025210485.1 Marinifilaceae bacterium
CAAGTCTATAGAATTCCCAATTAGGATTCATAGAATTTATCAAAGCTTCTTTCTTGTCACTTTTAAATCCTTTTAATGTTTTTCTCTGGTAATAGCTTCTTTTATATTCTTGGAGTGTGCAAAAATTTGATGTCAAGTTCAAGAAAAAGCATGAAATAGATTTTTTATACAAATTTAATTACTTGAAAAGATCAGAACATAATTAAAATCAATCATATAAGATAAGAGGAGTGTTAGAAAATGCAGGGTGATTTCTTTATAATTTTTGCATAGGCTAGCATACAGTCTTATCTAAAAAAGTAGATTTCATATATCAGGCCTAATCTGATCTTATATAATAAAAGCCATTCAGGCAATTCTGAAATAAAAAGGAATAATGATATATCTTTCCTGAAAGGCATATATAAGCTAATCCCAATGCAACGAATTGGGATGAATAAGAATAAAGAAAAACGGCTGTAAGCCTGAAATAGCATTAAAAAATATTTTTCTAAATTAAACCACCGTGTAGTTATATTGATACTGAATATATCATTCTACTGAGGGAGCAGGAAAAATCACAACGGAATTTCAATTGAATATTCCTGATTTTTTATCTTGAAAGAATAGAGGGAGGAGTTGGCAGATAATAAAGTTTGTGTGTTATGACTTCGAGTTTATGTTGTATGAGTTAGCTGTTTTGGATGTCTTTTTTGATTAAAAAATAATATCATAAGCATATCTAATAATCATAGTACAAACAATAAATAGAAATATATATCGAATAAACGTATTTCCTTTTTTAAGAGCTAACTTACTTCCAATAATATTTCCAGTGATATTAGTAATTGCCATTAGAATAGCAATTTCAATTAAATAATCTCCCTGTTTTATAAAAACTATAAGTGCCGAAATATTCGTTATGCAATTAACTAATTTAGCATAAGCCGATGCTTGCACAAAATCAAAGCCTAGTATAAGGACAAATCCTAAAACAAAGAAACTTCCAGTGCCAGGTCCAAAAAAGCCATCGTAAAAACCAACCACAAAACCAATAATACAAGCATATATTAATTGTTTTGATATTTTAAGTTCCTTGCTTTGACTAGAACCTAAATCTTTTTTTATAAAAGTATAGATCGCTATGCCGATAAGAATAATAAGCACTAACGGTTTTAAGCTATCCGCATTTATATAAGATACAGTTTTTGCCCCAAGATAGGAGGCTGTAAAAGCAGAGATACAAATACCGATTAAAAGTTTATAGTTAAATTTTACTTTTTTTGAATATTGTAATGCAGCAACACTTGTCCCCGATAATGCAGCTATTTTATTTGTGCCAAAAAGACTTGGTAAATTTGTGTTAGGAAAGTTTATAAGTAGAGCTGGAATTTGAATTAAACCACCACCTCCAACTATGGCATCTATAAAACCTGCAATAAATCCAAGAATTGCTAATGAAATCACACAAAAGAGTGAATAATCCGAAAAAACTTCGCTTAAATACATTTATTGTTGTGTGCAGTTATTAATGCCATGAAATACTATTAATCACCATTGAAACCATAACCGTTATATCTTCTTTTTCTGAGATTTCTTTAGCATATTGTTCTGCTTCATCATATGACTCCCATAAATAAGAATAAATGCTTGCATCTTTAGTGTTTTTCAGCACAGAATATGATTCAATATCTCTTTTCCAATCGGTTACAAAGGTTTTTCGCTTTTTGTTAGAATAGAGGTAGTATCGACCGTTAATCTCACTCTTTGAATCATTGAGTTTTTCATAATCCCATGTTTTTATTGCCTTACCATCATTAACAAAGCAAATCTTTTGGCAAATTATAATGGTTTTGTATCCCATTGGGATCTTTTCACTCAAAGTATCAATACTAAAATCATCTAAGTTGTCAGTTAGATTTGTAAATCCATTAGCATCTATAAAATACCTATCGTCAGATGTCACATCAAATGGATTGGATTTGTTTTCTGGAAAATCATAGGTTATTACGGGCAGTTCCATTTCATTAGTTTTTATAATTCCTTGTGTATTGCTCTGATTAGTCTGTGTTTTACAACTTAAAAAAGATAGTAAAGTCAATAAGTAGATAATCTTAATTTTCGGCTTCATGTATTTATTCATAGTCAATCTGTTCTTTTGAATTGTTCCAATTATTTGAGCATAATTCAACTAGATTTTCCAATTCTTTATCATTGTAATATTATTCTAGCTCAATCATTTTCGACCGGCTTTTTCTCCCGGACTAATTGCACACAACGTTGATAATATGCGGCGTTTGGCACTTCAAAGCTCAAAAGTATCAAACCGCTATATATTTTATTAAATGTTACCATGCTCAAATTTAGCACGATCTGCCAAATGACCTATATTTTGAATATAAATCTAGAATACTGCTCAAATATCATAAAAAAAAGGTGTAAGAAAAAATCTTACACCTTTATGTTTATAATAAAATATGATAATTATTTTACTAAGCCTGAAAATCCCATAAATGCCATTGCAAGAAGTCCTGCAACAATTAAAGCCGCAGGAGTTCCTTTCATTCCCTTTGGCAGATTTATAAGATCTAGATGTTCTCTCAATCCTGCAAATAAAACCAGTGCAAGACCAAATCCAAGTGCAGATGCAGAGGAATAAACTACAGATTCAAGTAGTCCGTAATTTTTCTTAATAGCCAATATTGCTATACCTAAAATAGCACAGTTGGTTGTAATCAAAGGTAAGAATACACCTAATGCTTGATATAAAGCAGGACTAACTTTCTTTAAAATAATTTCAACTAATTGAACCAATGATGCAATTACAAGAATAAAAGTAATGGTTTGCATAAAGCCAATATTATATACCTCAAGTACATAATGTTGAATTAAATAAGTTACAATAGTTGCAATTACCATAACAAAGGTAACAGCTCCTGTCATACCAACAGCTGTAGATACTTTTTTTGATACTCCTAGGAAAGGACAAATACCTAAAAACTGCATTAAGACAACATTGTTAACCAATATTGCCGATATTAATATCAATAAATATTCCATGTCTGATTATACTTTTCTGATTTTGTTAATAAAAGCGATTAAATATCCTAAGGCTATAAATGCCCCTGGAGGAAGAATTAGAATTAACATTCCAAATCCTTCTGGGAAAATTCCCAATCCAAATATTTTACCGCTTCCAAAAAATTCGCGAACACTTCCAAGCATAGTCAATGCCATTGCAAAGCCTAAACCCATACTTAAGCCATCAATTATAGATGGAATCACCTTATTCTTTGAAGCAAATGCTTCTGCACGACCTAAAACCACACAGTTTACTACTATCAGTGGAATAAATACACCTAATTGCTCATGTAGAGCTGGCACGTAGCCCGCCATCAATAAATCTACCATAGTCACAAATGATGCGATGATTACGATAAATGATGGAATCTTTACCTTCTCTGGAATTTGTGATGCAACTAGAGATATAACTATATTTGACATTATTAACACGAAGGTTGTTGCCAAACCCATAGCCATCCCATTTATTGCTGATGAGGTCACTCCTAATGCTGGACACATACCTAGCAAAAGAGTGAAAACAGCATTTTCTCTAAAGAAGCCTTTTGTTAAATTTTCTATATTTGTCATTATTCTTGCCCTCCTTCTTTTTGAAGTTTCACATATTGGTCATAGGCTTTTTGAATAGCATCTAAGAATGCCCTAGATGAAATGGTTGCAGCTGTAATTGCTTCTATTTCGCCTCCGTCCTTACTTACCGTGAAATTACATTTGCTCGGATTTTTTCCTATTACTACTTTAGGATTATCTGACTGGGATGAATTTTCTTCTTCTTTTGAGATCAATCCTAGTGATAAACCTATCTTTTCACATAAAGTCAATTCTACTTTTGATGGATCTACTGGTTTAAACCAATCTACCATCTTAGTACCTAGCCCTGGGGTTTCTTTATGTTCAAGTATTGAATAGTTGTAGATATTACCATCAGGAGTAAATCCTACCATCAACCAAATATCTCCTGAAAATCCTTTGGATGTAAATGTTTTTACAGCGGTTCCAACCAATTTACCATTTAGCTTTGCTGGATAAAACTCTATTGTTTTTCCCTCTATCTCTATTGTTTTGATTTCTTTAGCAGGATCATTGTCAAATTTTGGAACCACCTGATTTATCGCTTTTAGCTTTTTGGCTAATTTGGCATTCTCAATAGGCTCCTTAGTTAATTCATACAAGCCTCCTAAAGCTGATGCAGCTACTAGTGTTACCACGAATAACACTAATACCATATTTTTGAAATTCGATTCTATTTTTGCTCCCATAATTATTTTCTTTTTTCGCCAAAGCGCTTAGGTTTAACATAGACATTAATCAAAGGAACAAAGGCATTCATTATCAAAATTGCAAACGAAACCCCTTCTGGATAAGCACCAAATACACGAATTAGAACAGAAAGGAAACCTATACCAATACCGTATATTATCATACCCTTATTGCTCATTGGCGAGGTAACATAGTCTGTTGCCATAAATATTGCACCTAATAAAAGTCCACCAGTAAGTATATGGAATAATGGTCCTGCATACTGGTCTGGATTGGCAAGATGTAAAATTCCAGCAAATAGAGCTGCTGAGGCGATAACTGATACTGGTATATGCCATGTTATTATCTTGCGTATCAGCATATATGCTAATCCTAATAATAAGGCAATTCCTGCAACTTCACCTAATGATCCGCCCATGTTTCCAAGAAACATATCTGTCATACTTGGTAATTTCCCCATAAGTTCGGATAATGGTTTGCCTGCACTTAATCCTTCTTTGATAAATGCTAATGGTGTTGCGCCAGTCTCGGCATCTAAGTAGGAGGTGTCGAAACCTTTTGCTATAGGCCAGCTAGTCATTTGAACAGGGAAGGAGATAAGTAAGAAAACACGTCCGACCAATGCTGGATTGAAAACATTATTTCCTAATCCTCCAAAACTCATTTTTCCTATACCTATAGAAACCAATGCTCCTATCAAAATAATCCAAATAGGAAGACTTGATGGGACATTAAATGCTAATAGAATTCCTGTTATCAAAGCCGAACCATCCTTGATTTGTGGCTCTACCTTTAGCAGGTATTTCTGTATTGTATATTCGAACAGATAACAGGCAGCTACTGATGTTAAAGTAACAATGATAGCGCCTAGTCCGAAATAAAAGAATGAAAATAACATAGCTGGTAGCATTGCTATAACCACTCCATACATGTTTTTTTCTATGCTATCCCCACTATGGATATGTGGCGATGGCGAGACTAATATCTTAGTATTCATTTTTTAAAAAATTAATTTTTTAATGTACTGACTATGTATTCTATTCTGTTTTGCGTGATCGCATAATTTGACCAACTTTTGCTTTACTCAATCGAATATAGTCAAGTAAAGGGCGATTTGCAGGACAAGTATAGCTGCATGAACCACATTCGATACAATCCATTACAACTTCCTGTTCTAAACGCTCCCAGTTTTTTCGCTCAGCCAATACCATCATTAAATGAGGCTCCATTCCCATAGGGCATGCTGAGACGCATTTTCCACATCGGATACATGCTTTTGATTCGCCACGTTTGGTGTCTTGCTCATTTAATAATAAAATACCAGAACTTCCTTTTGTTAAAGGAGCTTCGTCAGTGTTTAATGCTTTACCCATCATTGGACCACCGCCAACTATTTTTACAGTATTTTCTGGTTTGCCGCCTGCTGCTTCTATCAAATCTTTTACTGGTGTTCCTATTCGGAATCTCCAGTTGGATGGTTTTTCTAAAGATTTACCTGTTACAGTAACAATACGGTCTATAAGCGGTTTGTTTTTTTGAACAGCTTCGTAGACAGCGAAGGCAGTACCCACATTTTGAACAACGGCTCCAACCTCTATAGGTAATGCACCTGAGGGAACCTCTCTGTTCATTGTGGCTGCAATCAATTGTTTTTCTCCGCCTTGAGGATATTGAGTCTTAAGTGGACATACTTCTATTCCTTGGTGGCTTTTGCATATATCACTTAAGTGTTTAATTGCGTCAGGTTTGTTGTTCTCTATGCCAATAATAGCTTTGTCAACTCCAATGCCTTTCATCAAAACCTGAATGCCGACTATAATCTCTTCTCCTTTTTCCATCATTAATTGATGATCCGAGGTAAGGTACGGCTCACATTCTACAGCATTAATAACAAGTACTTCGGCTGTTTTGCCTGGAGGTACCGAAAGTTTTACATGTGAAGGGAAGGTTGCACCACCTAGTCCAACAATACCTGCATCTGCTACTTTCTTCGATATTTCTTCTTTGCTGTATTTTATCTCTGAGATTAAATCATTTGAAGTATCTATATCTTCTAACCATTCGTCTCCATCAACTTTAATTATTATAGCCTTGCGTTTAAAGCCGCTAGAATCCATTACTTCATCAATTTTGAATACTGTTCCTGAAACTGATGAATGGATATTGGCTGATATAAACCCACCCGACTTTGCTATTAGTTGACCAACTTTGACTGTATCATTCTTTTTTACAATAGCAGTAGCCGGAGCACCAATATGCTGAGATAGGGGAATACTAACCATTTGTGGTATTGGCAATTCCTGGATTGCGCTTTTAGCAGAAAGTTTGTTTTCTGCTGGATGAATACCACCAATTGAGAATGTTTTTAACACTATATATTCTCTTTTAAATTATCGTACAATTATTTATCTAATTTTATGTCTGAATTTCCTTTTGGCTTAGCCGGCTCTATCGGAGTTTTTGGCTTTTTAGCTGGAAAATTCACCTCATGAATAGCTCCTGTTGGACATACAGCTACACACTTACGACATAATTTACACTTAGAGAAATCAATATAAGCTAAATTGTTTTCAATTGTGATTGCATCAAAAGGGCATTCTTTGGCACATTTAGTACAACCAATACAAGCAGCCGAGCAAGCTTTTTTTGCTGCAGCTCCTTTGTCTTTGTTTACACAAGAAACAAAGATTCGGCGATTCTTAGGTCCCTTCTTGCGCAATTCGATGATATTGTTTGGACATGTGTTTACACATGCTCCACATGCAACACATTTTTCTTCATCAATAACTGGTAGTCCAGTCTCTTTATCCATATACATGGCATCAAAAGCACAAGATTCAACACATTCGCCAAGGCCTAAACAGCCATGCGCGCAATTTGTTTCTCCAGAATACAAAGAAGCTGCAATCGAACAAGATTCTGCACCGTCATAGCTGTTATGCTTTGGCCTATTGGCACATGTTCCATTACAGCGAACTACTGCAATTTTTGGTTCTGCAGCAGTAACAGCATGTCCCAAAATCTCACCTACTTTGCTCATCACAGCATTTCCTCCTGCTGGACAATTGTAGCCCGAAATGTCTTCGGCGTTAACCAAGGCTTCAGCAAAGCCTCTACAACCTGGGAAGCCGCATCCACCACAATTAGCTGATGGGAGTACTTCTTCTACCTGATCGATGCGAGGGTCCTCATACACCTTAAACTTTTGTGCAACAAAATATAGAATCACAGCAGCTGTAACTCCTATTGCGCACAATGCAACAATGGTAATTAGTATTACACTCATAGATCAATGATTTAAAAGTATTCTTTTTACGGAATACTCTTTTGTTATTATTCTTTAGTATTATTTTGTTTTCGACTTAATAATATATTTTCTCTATTACGAATTCAAAATTCTTTTTGATTTTATTTTTAAATAAGTAAAGTCCAGTATAGTATGGGATTAAAAGAATTAAAGATGCTAAGCCTGATTGTAGTTCATCCTCTGTGATTAGCAATGTCAGTATAAGACATAAAAATACCAGTATAAATGGTAGAACATAGCCTAGGAATAGAGCGTACCAGCCCAATGATTCTTTGTAAACTACATTAACCTCTTCTCCAATCTCAAAATTCTTACCGTAATTAATAATGTCAATTATTTTTTCTTTTGAATCAGACATGGTGCAGGCTGATTTTGCATGACAACCTGAACATGCTGATTTTGCTATAATTGAAACTTTTATTTTTTCTTCTTTGATATCGACAATTTTACCCTTGTGGTTTATGTTTTTCTCTTTTCCCATTTCCTTTTCCAACTTAGAAGAATTAATTTTTGCTTTTATAAGCAAAGTTGTTGTGTGTTTAAAATCAGCAATATAAACATTTTGATTTGTTGTAATTGATACTGATTTTTAGTTTGATTAAATTTGTGCTAAATAACACATGTCAACAAAAATAACACTTTAAGCCTATTGGTATTCATGACTTAGCTTATTTAGATGCTGTTTAAATAAAATAAATTTCCGTTTTTGTAATCTCGAGATTACAATTGATAATGGATTAAGTATTTATAAGCTTTTAACTAATACATCGCTCTTATTTGGAATGAGTATAAATTTCATGCATACTAGTTTGTTTTATTGATTTTATGATCTGTTTGTATTTGTTGTTTTTCAATTTTATTGTTTAGTATTTTAAATATTCCTTCCTTAAAGAAGCTTATATATGTATTTCTTATTGCTTGTTATAATGTTTTTTAGCTTAGTCTAAATTCGTTTTTGTCATATCGATTTCTGCTAATAATATGATAAGTTGGTTTTTGTGTGTGTAGGAAACTGACGTTGGTTTATGTTAGGTATGTTAAATCATGTTAAGCTATTGCGGATCTGTTTTTGTTTTGTTATATGAATAGTTTGGTTTTAATTTATGTTTTATAATATAATTATATTAAGTTTGTTTTAGATTCTTAAAAATTTTAAAAAATGGATACAAATACTAAGGTTTTAGTTGTAAAAAATAAAAAACTTCAGATTACAGAATTTATAGTTATTCCTGTATTGACTTTTTTGGGCTTATGGTTAATGTATAATAATACTTCTGATTTGTATTATCTTGGAGTAGGATTAGTTTTGACCTCCTTGGTTTTTGTATTTCTGGTCTTTTATCGTGTTAAAGATAATGATCCAAAGATAGTTGTTGACGAAAAAGGCATATATACCCATATTGGCAAGCGTATGATTGATTGGTCTGAGATTAAATATGTTTGTTTTTCCTTTTATGGTATTCAGAATAAACATTCGAAAAGATGTTTATGTATACAAACTAAATCACAGGAGTATAAAATACCTATTTACACATATGATATAAATGAAGCAAACTTTATGTCAATTGTCAATTCGTATACAGGACTAGATGATAAAAAAACTAAGGAGGAAATAATAAATCATGCAGTTGATGAAAATCCTTTTTTTAATAGCAGAGAAGAAATGCAGGAGGGCTTGAAAAAATACAAGAAATTGCGGAGATTTTTTCTTGTGACTTTTCTTTTGATAATTGTTTTGGTGATATTCTGTTCAATCTATTTTGTTGAGATACTTAGCTTTTTTCTTGGGTGATTTTATTGTACTCTATTTGTATTTGTTCCCAATTTGTTTTTAAAGTTTTCTGGTCAAACTTTGCATTATTGTGTTTAACCAGAAATAGATGTTTTAATTGTTGGGCTTGTTTATTTCTTCAATTATTGCGTTTATGAAATTGTCATCTAATTTTAAAATGAGATCTTTGTAGAAGTTGTGGTTCTTTCTATTTTGTATAAGTGAAAAATATTGATCCGTATTTATTTATTTTGTGCGGTGCATAATCGTTTTTGGTTAGATATATTAAAATTTCAAGAAAAAATTCATAATCTATATATTTGTTTTTTAACTCATGGTAAATTTCGACAAGTTCTTTGTATTCTTTGTTTTTATCTATTTCCTTTTTGTTCTGTAATATTTTTTCATCGATTTTTTTTATCAAATTTTGAATTACCTTTTTTTTGTCGTAGTACACTATCTGTGAATTTTTTAATTTAGTTTTACAGATGTTCGAATCATTGAGATCCTCTAATATTATGCCTATTGATGGGGGAAACTCCAGATTCTGAAATTGTTCTTGATAAAAATTTTTAATAGACTCAAGAAATCCATCTAATTCTTGATGTTCAGGAATTGTATTTAAGAAATTAGTATTTATATTTTCTGCATTGTTGCTGTCATGTTCAATAAAAACGATATCTCTAGAAAATTCTTGTCTAACATCAAAGAATAGTTCGGTTTCGGTTTGTGCTTTTTCTTTGAATGCGTCAAGTAAATTTGCAATTACTGAATCCCCTGAATTAGGTTGTATATTAAGTTCTTTTGTGATTTTTTTGTTGGTTTTATTCTCCTCTTGTCTTGTGCTGTTGAGATTCCATTTGGAGAAATTTTTTTCGTGTTTTTCTTTAATTTGGGCTACTGCACTATGGATTCTTTGTATTTCTGCGTTTAGATTATTTTCCTTTTCCTTATTTTCTTTTTTCTTTTGTTCCATTTTTATAAGTTTTGATTATTATTTAATCAAGTTCCTGATTTTTTTTTATTGCGGAAAATAATACATGGTATAAAAATTTTGAATTAAAAAAGTCGTTGTCTTTACTTAAGTTGAGTTGTTGGTTTAATTGATTTTGGCTTAGTAGTTTTGTGTTTATGTTTCGAATTTGTTTTATGTAAATTCTTTTTATCCTAGTTTTTTGGTGATGTTTAAATATTTTAATAAAAAATATATTATAAGCTTAAAAGGACTTTTTAAATTCTGTTAATTGGTCAGGATGATTAAAAAAAAACGTAGCTTCGAAATTTAAGTGAAAATTCAACATATTATATAGCCATAATTTGTAGATTTAGTTTTAATTTCCATTTGGTTTCCATATTGCTTATCTGTATTATCTATAAATCATATTGTAAAACAAAGAAATCCAATAAATTTTAAGACAATAAACATTGTCAGTAATAAAAAATTTATAAATTTGCCCTTCGAGGCGGAATTTTAGTTTTTATTAAAATCCTTAATATGGGAATCTCGTTTAATTCGAGAGCTGTACCCGCAGCCGTAATCCTTTTAGTATATTATAGTTATGCTGTTCTTTTAGAGTCCACTGTTCAATATGTGAATGGGAAGGAAAAAGAATATGGAGAGCCGGAAGACCTACCTTGATTAGTAAACATTAATGCTTTCGGGAATAAAAGCTAAGTTTTTGTAATATTTATACATCTATTACGATATTACTTATACTCCCTAGGCATATTTTTTAAATCAAAAATTTACAAAATTATGACTAAAGCTGTAGTCCTATTAGGACATGGTAGTAAATCGCAAGAAGCAAAAGAAGACTTTGAATTTATTGTTAAGTTAACACAAGAAAAATTAGCTATTGATAATGTATTTGGAGCTCATATGGAAATTGCTGAGCCAAGTCTGGAAGATGTGATTTCGAAAATAAGTGAAACTGAACTTAATAGAGTTATTATTATCCCTTACTTTCTTTACAAAGGAAATCATATCAAATTCGATATACCAAAAAAAATTGCAAAACTTGAGCAGATGTATCCTAATCTTAGTTTTGAGTTTGGAACACCTATTGGCAAAGATCCCTTTATGGCAGATTTATTGGCTAAGAAAGTTATGCAAATGGGATAATTATGAAAAAGCTATTTATACTATCTTTATTATTAAGTCCTACTTGTGCCTTTTCAATGCATATAGCAGAGGGGTTTTTACCAGCTAATTGGTGTGTGTTTTGGTATGTATTGTTTATTCCATTCCTTTTTTATGGATTAAAGCGAATAAAGAAAATATCTTCTGAAAATTCTGAAGCTAAAATGTTGTTGGCTGTAGCCGCAGCTTTTGTTATTATTCTATCTTCTTTGAAGCTTCCTTCGGTAGCTGGGAGTAGTTCACATTTAACAGGTGTTGCTTTAGGTGCTATTCTTTTTGGTGCTACAAGTATGTCTGTTTTGGCAACTATTGCTCTTTTGTTTCAAGCTTTATTATTGGCGCATGGGGGAATAACAACATTAGGTGCAAATGCTTTTTCTATGGCTGTTGTTGGATCTTTTGTTGCTGTTGGAATCTACAACTTACTTAAGTTGTCTAAATTGCCTCGAAATGCAAATATTTTCATAACAGCTGTTGTTTCTAATTTGTCAATATATGCTGTAACCTCTGTTCAGTTAGCTCTGGCTTTTGAGAATGGAACTTCTCCATTTGGAGAAAGTCTGATTAAGTTTTTGTCTATGTTTATGGTGGTTCAAGCTCCATTGGCGATTGCAGAAGGTATTCTTACTGTGCTGGTAATAAAATTGATTGAAGCTTATAGTTTGATTGAGATAAAACAAATAAATCCTAAATACATTTATGAAGAAAAAAACTAGTACTGTTTGGATAGTTCTTGCTGTAGTTTTAGTAATAGGTATTCAAATTGCAGCGGTTAATTTTTTCCCAAATCATGAGGGAACCGATGATCAGTCTGTTAGTTTGATAGAATCTATAGCCCCTGATTATATAGCTTGGTATGAGAGTCCTTGGTCTCCTGAGTCCGATATTACAGAACAGGCCTTATTTCTTTTTCAATTATTGATAGGATTAGGAATTTTTACCCTGTATGTTATTAAACAAAGGAAAAAGAAAACGAATAAATTAAATGAATAATTTTTTAGATAGTGTAAGTAGTAAACTAGATGATATAGATTTATATACTAAGCTGTCTTTCGTATTACCTATGTTGATATTTAGCTATTTAGCCGATAGTTTGTGCTATCACATAGGTAATATAATATTGTTTGTATGTTTAGCTTATTATTTTGTAAACCTTTCTTTATGGGCATTAATCCGAATATGGTTTATTCCTGTATTGTTTATATTTTTTTCGTCATTAGGACTTGCTATTAATATTGATAAACAGGATGCAGTAGAGGCTGTTTGGATTCTTGATTTATTTAATTTGGCAAATATTAATCAAGCTAGCTTTGTCTTTTTTCGGAGTATTTCTATTTTTTCGGTAATTATATTTTCAATTTTGATTTTGAGTATATCTGAAATATCCGAAATTCTAAGGAAGATGAAATTGCCAGGTATATTTATAGATTTGGTAATTTTAACCTATAAATTTGTACATATAATTAGCCACAACACAAAGCAAAAGCTCATCTCGCAAAGGCTCCGATTGGCATATAAGAATAATCGAGCAAAGAATTTTTCTTTATTACTTTCGGCCGTGTTTACCCAATCGGTTCTCAGAACAAAGGCTGTAAATACTTCTGTATTATTGCGAAATGGAGATGAAATGAGATTTATGTTGGCAAAAAAGACTTTTAAATTGAATCAGCATATAATTTTTGATTCGATAATATTATTAATGCTTATTTTTCTATTAATTACAAAACAGTATGGATAAATTAATTGAAATCGAAAATCTTAGCTATAAGTATGATGATGGGAATTTGGCATTAGATGATATCAATCTATATATTCCAAAATCAAAAAAAATTGCCTTGCTTGGTGCTAATGGTGCTGGTAAGTCAACCCTGATGTTGCTATTAGCAGCTGTTTTAAAACCAACGACTGGGAAATTATCATATCAATCAGAAAAGTATTCTTATAGTAGAAAAGCTTTGCGAAAACTACGTGAGAAAATAGGTTTTGTGTTGCAAGACTCGGATAATCAAATTGTTGCACCTTCTGTCTATGAGGAAATTTCTTTTGGTTTGTCAAACATGACCACTGACCTTGACTGGATAAGAAATAAAGTTGATTTCGAATTAAAACGCTTTAATCTTACTAATTTATCAAATCGATCGCCTTATAATCTAAGTGATGGACAAAAGAAAAGAATATGTTTAGCATCTATTTTTTGTATGAACCCTGAACTTATTATATGCGACGAACCTTGTTCAAATTTGGATAAGCCTAATACCGATTTAACAGTCAGCTATCTCAATGAATTAAATAAAGAAGGGAAGACAATTTTAGCGAGTACTCATGATATCGATTTTGCTTATCAATGGGCAGATCATATTATAATCTTGGATAAAACTAAATTGATAGTTCAGGGTGAGACAATTGATATTTTTAGAGATACTAATCTTATTAAATCTCTCGGATTAGATATGCCTAAGATATTAGAAATATGTCTAAGCATATACCCTGATATCGAAAAGGAAAAGCTTCCTAGAGATATATGTACTTTAAAACAAATTATAAAATCTAAATTATGAAAGCTTTTATACTCGCTGGTACAAATAGCGGATGTGGGAAAACGACTATATCTATTGGATTGATGGCTCTTTTGAATAAATATGGATATAATATTGCTCCGTTTAAAACGGGGCCTGATTATATAGATCCTATGTTTCATACAAAAGTATTGTCAAAGAGTTCATATAATTTAGATTCTGTAATCCTTTCCGAAAAATCAGTCCTTTCATTATTTCAACAACACTCAAAAGATGCAGATATTGCTATTATTGAAGGGGTGATGGGAATGTATGATGGACTTGGTAAGCAGATGAAAGGAAGTAGTTATGATTTGTCACGCATATTAAATGTTCCTATAGTTTTAGTAGTCAATTGTAAGGCTTTGTCGCAATCTGTAGCGGCAATAGTTAAAGGATTTACAGAACTTAGGGAAGATTCTAATGTGAAAGCCGTGATATTGAATAACTGTCCTGGCGGGGATTATTATGAATACCTAAAAGAAATAGTTGAAGATAACTGCAAGCTTAAATGTATAGGATATGTGCCTTCAAATAAAAAATTTGAGTTGGGTAGTAGACATCTTGGCTTGATTCAAGCTGAAGAGTTGTTAGGTTTTAATGAGTTAGTTGATTCGCTTGTCGATGTTTTGGATCAGACAATTGATATTGATTCTCTTTTGAAAATAATAGATATTGAAATGAAAGAGGTGAAATTTGAATTGCCTAATTTAGATTTGTCAAATCTAAATATTGCAATTGCTTACGACAAGGCTTTTCGATTCTATTATAAAGATAATATTGAACTATTGGAAAAACTAAATGCTAATATTAGTTATTTTAGCCCTTTGAGTGATACATGCTTGCCAAAAGATGTAAACTGTCTGTATATTGGAGGAGGTTATCCTGAAATATTTGCAGGTGAATTATCCGAAAATACTTTATTAAGAAAAGATATAAAAAACAGAATTGAAAATGGACTTCCTTGTTATGCCGAATGCGGAGGTCTTATGTATCTTACAGATGAAATTATTGATAGACAAAACAATTCCTTTTCAATGGTAGGAGTGTTTAATAGCAAATCAATAATGACCGAAAGATTACAAAGATTTGGATATGCAGAATTGGATTATCAAAATTCAAAATCTGTTTGTCATGAATTTCACAGATCAAAAACTGTAGATTCTGAAAATAAGAATTACAACTATCAATACAAACTAATCAAAAAGCAAAAAAATACAGAATGGGAATGTGGGCTCAGATATAAAAATTGTTTAGCTGGTTATGCTCATAGTCATTTCTATTCATCGGATTTTAGTTTTTTTTATAAGATTATAGAATTATGGAAAGCAAAAATTATGTAAATCTTAGTCCTATGGGAATAGAGACTGATAGCATGGCAATTATAAGCGAAGAATTATCGCATCTTAATATAGAAGAGGAATTGAGCAGAATAGTGAAAAGAATAATTCACACCACTGCCGATTTTGAATATGCCCACCTGTTTGAGGCAAATCCTCAGGCATATCAAGCTGCAATAAAGGCTCTGAAATCCTCATGCAAAATATATGTTGATACTGGAATGATTTCGGCAGGAGTGAGTAAGCCAGCTTTAAAAAAATTGAATTGTTCTGTTGACAATTTTGTGCATGATCAAGATGTTGTTACCAAAGCAAAGGAACTTGGAATTACTCGTTCTATATGTGGTATTGATAAAGCGGCTTCTAAATCAGAATTTAAAATTTATATGATAGGAAATGCTCCAACAGCTTTGGTACGTATTTGCGAACTTGCTAAGGAAGGTGAAATCAATCCTGATCTTGTAATTGGTGTTCCTGTTGGTTTTGTTGGTGCTGCCGAATCAAAACAAATGCTGAAGGAATCAGGTCTGAATTATATGATAGTGAGAGGCAGAAAAGGGGGGAGTACTGTTGCAGTTGCTATACTGAATGCAATTATGTATGATTTAATCAAAAGAGATTAAATTATATATAGTTTTCTGTCATAAATTTTAATTTGTCATGAATTCAAGCAAATTTAAGAAAGAATTGAGAACAGGGCTCACTACAGGAACCTGTGCAAGTGCAGTTGCTAAGGCTTCAACATATATGCTGATTAATCAAAAAATGATTAATCATGTAAGTGTAGATTTGCCCTCTGGCGAAAATGTTATATTGGAACTTCATGATTGTTATTTTGACAAAAATATAGCAAGAGCTAGTACAATAAAAAATGCAGGAGATGATCCGGATATTACACATTTAGCCGAGATTTGTGCAAGTGCTAAATTCGATGCATCTGATCGAATAAATATTGTTGGAGGGAAAGGAATTGGAATTGTTACTAAGGCTGGATTAGCTGTTGATATGGGAAAGCCTGCTATCAATCCTGTGCCAATGAAAATGATCACCCAATCAATTGAGGAAATATTGCCAGTCGATAAAAAAGTAGAAGTCTGTATATCAGTTCCCAAAGGAGAAGAATTAGCTAAGAAGACATTTAATCCACAGCTTGGAATTATCGGTGGAATCTCAATTTTAGGAACTACAGGTATTGTAAAACCCATGTCAGAAGAAGCTTTAAAGGATTCATTGCTTGTTAAATTGAGACAATTGAAAAATTTAGGCTACGATAAAGCTGTGTTTGCACCTGGGAATTATGGACAATATTTTTCAGAAAATTCTTTAAATATTGATTCGAATAATATTGTTATTACCAGCAATTATATTGGTTTTATGCTTGAAAATGCTGTGAAATTAGGATTTAAAACCATCGTTTTTCTTGGTTATTTGGGCAAGTTAGTAAAACTGGCAGGGGGAATATTTCAAACTCATAGTAGAACAGCCGACGCAAGAAATGAAATTCTAGCTTCTCATTATATGAAATATTCTAAAAATGCTGAATTATTTGATAAATTAATGGAAACTAACACAACAGAGGAAGCTGTTGGATTGATAGAAGATATGGCGTTTTGGAAATATTTTGTAAATCTGATTAAGTGCCGAGCTGAGCGTTTTGTATATAATGAAATTGAAGTCGATTTTGTACTTCTTTCTCAGGCAAAAGGAATATTGTCTTATACTGATTCTGCATTCGAAAATATTGAAAAAATAAATTCATATGAATAAAATAGTTTCAATCTGTGGAATAGGTCCTGGTAACCCGGATTATATTTTGCCTAAAGTTTTTAAATCTGTTGATGAATGTGATTTGCTTATTGGAGCCAAAAGACATCTCGAAATATTTGAAAATTACAAGAAAAATAGTATTGTATTTGATGGAAAATTATCAAAACTTCTGGATGCTATAAATACTACGAATGCTAAATTTATATGTGTTCTAGCTTCTGGTGATACTGGTTTTTATTCTATTCGAAAATATTTAAGTGAAAATTTGGTCGGCCTGAATATAAATCTGATTCCAGGAATTAGTTCGTTTCAATATCTTTACTCCGCTATAGGTTTAGGATATGAAAATGCATTATTGGCTTCACTTCATGGCAAGGAGCTTAATTTTATAGAGAAGCTAAAATCGTACGATTCTATTTTCCTTCTTACGGATAGAAAATGGAATTATAAAAAAATAGCTGAAGAATTAGTGAAAAATGACTATTCAGATTGTATGATGTATATTGGTAGTAATCTGTCTTACGATAATGAAAAAATATTGATTTGTACTGCCAGAGAGGCTGTCGAATTACAAGATGAGTTTAATTTGTGTTCTGTCATAATTAAAAAATAATGAAAGATAAAGATTTTATTCGTGGAGAAGTTCCAATGACTAAAGAGGAGGTTAGGTCAATTGTTATCAATAACTTGGAGATCAACCCAACTGATAATTTTATTGATATTGGTGCAGGTTCTGGTTCGGTTGCTATAGATGTTGCAAAAAGGCTGGATTCAGGTAAAGTACTTGCTATAGAAAGACATGATTATGCTGTGGATTTGATTAAGGAAAATTGTAAAAAGCACAGCGTTAAAAATATAGAAATTATTAATGCGAAAGCTCCCGCTGGATTAGAAAATTTATCGAACTATAATAAATTCTTCATAGGTGGCTCTGGCGGAAATTTAGAGCTTATAGTGGATAAAATATTGAACCAAGCTCCTGAGGGATCTATACTGGTTATTACTGCAATTGTATTTGATACTGTAAGCCGAATGTATAATCATTTGAAACAAGCAAATCTAAAATTTGAAATGTGTCAGGTAGCTGTTAATTATCTGAATACTGACTCAAAAGTTCCAATGCTACTTGCTAAGAACCCCATATTTATAATAACAGTGAAAAAAGAGTAAATAGAATAATATATGAAAAAAGGAAAGATTATCGGAGTGGGTATTGGACCTGGTGATCCAGATTTAATAACCATGAAAGCTGTTAAGGCTATAAAATCTGCTGATAAAATATATATACCAAAATCCAATTCACAGGCAAGTACTGCGATGAAAATAGTATCTGAATATTTGCCAAATTCTCAGCATATAGAAAGCATTAGTTTTTCTATGTCTAAAAAGATAGAGGAAAGGATTAATTCTAGAAAAGAGAATGCCAAAATTATAGAAAAAGACTTGAATGAAGGCAAAACTGTAGTCTTTATAACCATAGGTGATGCAATGCTTTATTCTACCTTTAGCTATATTCTAGAGTATATTGGAGAAGATTATCAAATAGAAAGTATACCTGGAATCTATTCTTTTTCTGCAATTAGTGGAATTTTAAATCTTCCTCTTACAAAGGGCGAGGATAAACTGTCTGTTATATCTAATTTTGATGAAAAAGCTGTCAGGATATTCGAAAATTCAGATACAATTGTATGTATGAAATTGGTTTCATATGCAAAAGAATTATATGAGTTTTTAAGCTTAAATGGGAATTATGATTTTGTAATGGTTTCTGAAGTAGGAAAGGATAAGCAGAATGTATCTGATGACATAAATGCTTTGAATAATGAATTACCATATTTTACTACGGCAATCTTAAAAAGAAGAAATTAAAATGAATATTATAAAATTTATAGGGGCGGGTCCTGGTGATCCTGAGTTGATTACTGTGAAGGGACAAAAGGCTGTTAGAGAGGCTGATGTAATTATATATGCTGGATCTCTTGTACCAAAGCAAGTTATAGAGGATAGGAAAGATACTGCAACTGTTTATAATAGTGCAGGAATGGATTTGGAAGAAATTATTTCTGTAATGAAGGATGCAGTTGATAATAACAAAAAATGTGCGAGAGTTCATACAGGAGATCCTTCTATTTATGGTTCTATAAGAGAACAAATCGAAGAATTGAAAAAATTAAATATTGCTTATGAAGTAATACCTGGGGTAAGTTCTTTTCTAGCTTCGGCTGCTGCAATTAAAACGGAGTTTACTGTCCCTGGTATATCCCAAACAGTTATCTGTACAAGAATGGAAGGCAGAACGCCTGTACCTGAATTGGAGCAAATAGAAAGGTTAGCATCGCATAAGACATCTATGTGTATATTCCTCACCGTAGGTATGATTGATAAATTAGTAGAAAGACTTTTGGTTCATTATGCTCCTGAAACTCCTATGGCTGTTATACAAAGAGCTAGTTGGCCTGATCAGAAAATTGTTAGAGGATCTATATCAGATATAGTTAATAAGGTGAAAGAAGAGAATATTACTAAAACAGCTATGATTATGGTTGGCGATTTCTTGGGAGAAGAGTTTAATAATTCTCTACTATACGCTAGCCATTTCACCCACGAATATAGAAAAGCAAAAAAATAATGATTGGAGTCATTGCTATCACTAAACAAGGGATTGGAATTGCCAAACGAATAAGTAGATCCAATATAAATTCTAAGCTGTATACGCTGTCAAAGTGGGAAGAGCCTGGTTTTAATTCTATAGATGGTTCTCTGAAAGATTATTGTGAATTTTTGTTTGAAAGGCATGATGCATTAGTATTTATTATGGCAACTGGTATAGTTGTTCGTAGTATTGCTCCATATGTGAATTCTAAATTAACCGACCCAGCGGTATTGGTTATTGACGATAGAGCGAATAATGTAATTAGTTTACTCTCTGGACATTTAGGTGGGGCTAATAAGCTGTGCTTGGAAATATCTAGATTGTTAAACTCTAATCCTGTTATTACTACTGCTTCGGATGTTAATGGATTAGCTTCTGTAGATATGTTGGCGCAAAAATACAATCTCGAAATTGATAGCATGGATGATGTTAAAAAAATTACAGCTTATATTGTTAATCGTGAGCCGATCGTATTGGATGATAAATATAATATAATAGAAGAAGATTGCTTCTTGAATATTGAATCTTATTGTAAAGGGAAATTAGTTGTTACAAATAGATTGAATCTTGATGTAGATGTCGATTATGCAAAGCTTATTGTCAAGAATATATATGTTGGCATTGGTTGTCGCAGAGATACTGAAAATGATTTGATGATTGAATCATTTTACCATTGCCTCGAAAAATATAATATAGATAGTAGGAGTGTCTGTCGTATTGCTTCTATAGATCTAAAATCAGATGAAAAGGCAATATTGAATCTTGCAAATGAGATAGCTGTTGATATTGATTTTTTTAAAGCTGAAGACTTAAGAAAATATGATCATCTTTTCGAATCATCAGAATTCGTTAGGAAAACTGTTGGGGTAGGTGCTGTTAGTAGCTGTGCTTCATATTTGTCTGCTGGTACGAAAGGGAAGTTTATTTGTGAGAAAGAAAAATATAAAGGAATTACAATTTCAATTTTTGAAAGATTGACTTAATTAGGAAAACATGAAAGGATTAATATATGTAGTAGGAATAGGTCCAGGAGATTTTGATTATGCCTGTAATAAAGCAATTTCTGCATTGGGAAATTCTGATATTATTGTAGGCTATAAGACCTATATTGAACTAGTAAAACCACATTTTGAAAATAAAAACTTCTTATCTTCTGCTATGAAAAAGGAAGTGGACAGATGTCTGGAAGTCTTGAAATTGGCAGAGCAAGGAAAAACTGTAAGCTTGATTAGTAGTGGTGATCCTGGGATATATGGAATGGCTGGTATTATGATCGAAATTGTTGCTGCTCATAATTCTGATGTTCAGGTAGAGGTCATACCAGGAATTAGTGCTTCCGCTTCTGCTGCTTCTCTTTTGGGCGCTCCTCTAATGAATGATTTTGCGGTTATTAGTCTTAGTAATCTTCTGACACCATGGGAAACCATCGAAAAGAGATTACATGCACTTGCTCAAGCCGATTTTGTAATTAGTGTGTATAATCCCAAAAGTAAAACTAGAACCGATCCTTTTTATAATGCAATTGAAATATTATTAAAGTATAAAGATCCTAAAACTCCTGTCGGAATTGTTAGGAATGCAATGAGGGAGAATCAGGAGATTGAAATAACTGATTTAGCTAATTTAAAGGATGCTGAGGTAAATATGTTTACTACTCTAATTATTGGAAATAGCAATACTGATATCGTAAACGGAAAGATGGTTGCAATCAGGGGGTATAAATTATGATACTAATTATTGGCGGTACAATTGATGCTGTTCAAATTGCTGGTATTTTGTCGAAAGAACAAAAAATAATGGTTAGTACAACTACTCGATATGGAGCCGAACTTGCAAAATCTGACAATGTTGTAGTAAGTCAATTAGCAATGGATCTTAAGCAAATGCAGGTTTTTTTTCGTGAGAATAATATCACAAAATTAATTGATGCTAGTCACCCCTTTGCGGCTGAAGTTTCTGAGAATGCGATGAAAGCATCTGTTTTATGCGGTGTGCAGTATTATAGGTATGAGAGAGAGATAGAGATTTATGATGATGCAAGTTATTATTCTTCTTATGATGAGATGGTAGATTATTTATCTACAACAGAGGGAAATATATTGCTCACTATTGGTTCGAAAAATGTAAATCTGTTTTCTTCCTTAGGTGTTGATCGACTTATTGCAAGGGTGTTACCTGTAGTCGAAAGCCTTGATATATGCGAAAGAGCAGGACTGAGTCCTATGAATATAATTGCAATGAAGGGCAGGATTAGTTCTGAATTGAATCAAGAGCTAATTCGATATTATAATATAAAACATGTGGTTAGTAAAGATTCTGGAAAATCAGGCGGAGTTCCTCAAAAGATTGATGCGGCAAGAAAAACAGATGTAGAAATGCATATATTAAGAAGACCACAAATTGAATACCCTAGAAAATTTAGTTCAATTGAAATGTTGATATCAAATTTAAATTAATCAAGAAAGAAATGAGTTTTTTACCTATCTCAATAAATATAGAGAACAAGAAAATATTAATTATCGGAGGAGGAAAAGTAGGACTTAAGAAATTGAAATCTGTGTATCCTTTTTCTAAAAATATATCTGTTATTTCTACTGAATTTATAGATGAATTTAGTATGTATGAAGATATTTGTCTTATAAATAATGAGTTTAAGCCAGAACAGCTTGATGGTTTTTTTCTGGTTTATGCATGTACAAATTCCACGGTTGTAAATGAGGAAATTGCTCGGATTTGTGATGAAAAAAATATTCTATGCAATAGAACAGATAAAGCTTCGGTTTCGGATTTTCATTCGGTAGCTTTGGTTGATTCGGATAATTACACTATAGGTCTTAATACTAAAGCTAGGGACTGTAAGAATATAATTAAAATGAAAAATGAGATTCAGAGGTTCGTTGATGCTAGAGAGATCCTAGATCAGCAAAAAGAATCTTTGAAAGGCAAGGTGTATTTGGTAGGTTTTGGACCTGGTAATCCTGGCTTGCTTACTCGCAGAGCGGACGATTTATTATATCAAGCCGATGTGATATTCTATGACGATTTATTAGATAATGATTTTCTTGATAGATATAATGGTGAAAAACAATATGTTGGAAAGCGTAGAGGGAATCATAGTAAAGAACAAAATCAAATTAATGAAATATTATATCAGGCTGCATCTCAAGGAAAAATGGTTGTGAGACTTAAAGGAGGTGATCCTCTTATTTTTGGTAGAGGAAGTGAAGAGAAATATTATTTAAACCAACGAAATGTTGATGTGGAGATTATCCCCGGTATTAGCTCAGCAATAGCAGCAGCAGCCTGTTCTAATATTCCTCTTACACATCGTGGTATTTCTTCTTCTGTATCGTTTGGTACGGCTCATGGGAAAAATTCATATAAGCTACTTCAAAGTGATACTTCTGTATACTATATGGGTGCAAATAATATTGTTGAAATAGCACAGCAGTATTTAAATGAAAATTATCCTGAAGATTTTCCCGTTGGTCTTGTTCATAATGTTAGTTTACCTGGACAAACGGTAACTAAAACAACGATTAAGGAATTGGCTAAAGGCGAAATTGAAGTTAAAAGCCCTGTAATTTCAATATTTGGAAATACGGTGAACTATGAAGACTTAATTTGATATTAAATATTCATACAGTATTAAAAATCAAGATGTTTCTATAAAGGGAACATCTTTTTTTGTTTGGTGTCTTTTGTTAAATAGATGAATTTTATAAATAATAATAGACTAGGAAATAATATTATGTAATATGTTTAGTTAATTATAATACTACTTAATAATAAATAATAAAAATGAAAAGAATTACAATTTTATGCTTATTGCTTTTTGCCTGTATTTATTACGCAAATGCTCGATTGTTTCCTCGAAAAAGACTAAAAGCTTTAGTCGTTGAGGCAAAATCAGGAAATGTAGATGCTTGTCTGAAATTAGGAGATTATTATTATAATTTGAGAATGTATAGTGAATCAAGTTATTATTATAAGATTGGTGCATCCCAAGAAAATGCAGAATGTATATCTAATTTAGCATGGAATCAGATGATTGATGAAAATATAGATGCGAAAAGTGATAAAGTTATATCTAGCTTTGAAAAGGCTTTGAGTTTAGGTCATGACAAGGCATTATTAGGATTAGCTTTTGTGTATTATTATGGACATGAAACGGAAGTGGATTACAAAAAAGCATTTAAGTATTACTCTGAGGCTGCATTGAAAAATTTCGAAACTGCTAATTATATGCTTGGAGAATGTTATAGGCTTGGTTTGGGGGTGAAAAAAGATGAAAATAAAGCTTTCGACTGCTATCAGAAATCTTATGACATGTTTAATTTCGATGGTGCTTTTATGTTAGCATATTGTTATTATTATGGGATTGGAACTAAAAAAGATTATAATATGGCGTATCGCTACTTTAAATTCATTAATAAGTTAGTCCCTGCAAAATTATTGCCTTATTCTGATTATGAGAAAACTGGTATGATGTCAAACTTCTATCTTGGAGAAATGTATTATAACGGCTATTTTGTGAAAAAGAAAATAAAAAAAGCAATAAAGTATTATAAAATAGGTGCTGGTTTAGGAGATACGGAATGTATTTATCAGCTTGGGGCTATGTATTATGATGGAGAATGTGTTAAACAGGATTATTCAAAAGCATTAAACCTATTTCTTAAAATACCCATGGGAGAAAGAGATCTTGTTAATTATTATTTAGGGTCTATGTATTATTATGGTGATGGTTGTGAGGTGGATTATGGATCGGCTTATGATTATTTACTTAAGGCACACAAGGATAATGATGCGGATGCCACCTATCTACTTGCCTGTATGTATTATGAAGGTGATGGAGTTAATCAGAATGAAAGGAAAGCATTTGATATGTTTTACTCAATTAAAGATAAGGGGATTGATGAAAATGATTATATGCTAGCTGCTTGTTATTGTCAAGCTACAGGTACTGATCAAGATTTATATAAAGCAAAAGAAATTCTTGAAAAATTGATTGCTAAAAATTACTCTGGTTCAAAAGAATTATGGGATGAATATGAATTGGATTTATATTAAAAAAAGATATAGGAATCTGTTACAGATTCCTATATCTTTTTTAACAATGTATTTTTAAGCTGTTTTTAAGCTTAATTTGAGGCTCTTTGATTTATAGTATGATATTGTTGCAATAATACTATTGAGAGCAATAAATAAGATATCAATCTGTAAGCCAAATATTTTTTCAGGTATGCATGGACACAAACTTGCAATCAAATATATAATAATACTGATAAAGGTAAATATTGGTAACTTTTTGCTAAGTTTATAATCTGAGAATATAGATATAAATACCATTGGAGCTAATAAAGCAGTACCTGCAAAACTAATTCGAGCTAATAAAACTAATTCGTGACTACTTAGAATTGATAATGTCAATGCTATTAAGCCAAAAATTAAAATATATAATTTATTTACCATTCTTGAATTTTTCTTACTTACAACTTCAGCCTGAATAGCAAATAGCTGAGAATCGGTGGTTGACATCGATGCAGCAATAAGCCCTATGATTGCCAAGGAACCAATAATGGCATGTTGGTCTTCAACTAAGGTGTGATATAGAAAATGATAAGTATCCGCATCAGAGTATCTAATTATACCGTAAAAGCCTATAAATATAGTACTGAATATTATAATAAAAGCAAGTATGCCAATTGCTCCAGCCATTTTTTTAATATCCTTTGTGTTAGACATTATTACCATTCTAGTCATAAGTTGAGGCTGGGAAATTGGCATTAAAACAATAGCTAAAAAGGATGCAAATAAGTACTGATTGGTAAATAGTCCTTTTGGTCCAGGTGTAGATAATAATCTTTCATCAACTATGGAAACCTGATTAAACATTTCTTTTGCACCTCCTATGTTATTTAGACAGGTGTAGGCTATCACTGCTGTTACAACTAATAGTATAATACCTTGAATAGCATCACTTAAAATAATAGCTTTCAATCCACCAACAAAACTATAGGTAAGTAATATAAGTAGGAAGAAGCAAGCCCATGCCCAGCTAGGTATGGACATTATATTGGCATGCCCAACAAATTCAGAAACTCCTTTTATTTGTATTGATACATATGGGACTAAAAATATAAATATCCCAATTTTATATACATTAACTGCAAATTTAGACTCGAATTTGGATTTTATGATTGAACTAATATTTGTGAAATTATCCTGAGAGTATCGTTTTCGTAATGCCGTTCCAAACCATAATATTACAAAGGCTAATGCAGTGTCTGTGACTCCTGAAAAAATCCAAGCACCAACCCCGTGAGTCCTGAAAAAATCGGGCATTCCCATTAAGGTAAATGTGCTAAATAAACTTGCGGAAAATGTCATGCAGCCAAGAAAAGCACCAATTTGGGGTAGAGAGTAGTCTTTTTCGCTTTTTATTGATTTTTTGGATTTGTATGCTGAAAAGGCTAATGCGCCTAAATATGCTAAAGAGAAAAATATTAACCAGTATTTAATCATTTTGTTCTGGGGTATTAATGAAAATTGAACCTATAATTGTTATAATTATAATTAAAATAGAAACGATGCTTCCAGCCCACAATGTTTTGGGGAATCCGCAAAAACTAGGAGTGTATTCTCCTGTTGGGATAACTAATGGAGTAAAACATGCAATCACAAATATAAAAAAGAGAATTTTGCATGTTAACCAATAATATTTCTTCATTGGAATAATAATTTGTTATGTTGATGTAAATTAATTAGAGAATGCAAAAATATGTTTTATGATTAATTAAACAAGAGAAAAGAGTTATTTTTTTTATGTTTCTTGATGAGTATGTATTCAATCTAAATAAACAGTAGATAAAACATATTGTTATGAGGAGTTGTTAAATATATTTGTTAGTATTCTTGATTCTATAAGGGTTGTAGCACTTGTGAACACAAAAGGCATTTTTTAGTTTTCTAAATATTAAGATAAATAAACTGTGTTTGTTATGATTAATTTAAAGAAATATGTGAAGAGAAAAAATATTATCCTTATGTATATGATATTTCTTGACTTTTAATTAAATTCAGCTAAATAACTGAAGAACAGCATTATGTGTTGATGTGTTGATGTGTCGAGGGGTTGAGCTCCAAATTTTGGATATTGGTGTTTGTGTTGTAGGTTTTATTTTACTATAAATTTATAAAAAAGACACAGTCATGTTTAGGTTTTTATAACACGATTGTGTCTTATTATTCTTATTTTACTTTTATAAGAAATTCATGATCTCCCATAACACATTGCCCACTTGTGGTAGAACATGTTTGAAAATCAATAGTACCCTCAATTATAAGTGGTAGTTTTACAACTTTTATCTTTTGTCTGAGCTTAGCTGTATTTTCAAAATAGCTTACTTCTCCTTCCCATATCTTGTCGTAATGTTTTTTTGCGTTTATCGCTTTAGGCTTGACTGACATCAGTTTATATGATTTATTCTTCTCAAAATCAAATTCGATTAATAATGGTCCAAGATTGGGGTCGAAATCATTTGAGTATAAATGCCAAGATTTGGAAATTTTTGCTTCAAAAATAATTTCTATTACATCTCCTGGTTTAATGTTTTCAGTTTTGGACAATCTTTGAGAAAATTTTGCAGGTCTTAAAATTTGTGCACTTGCAAAACTTGATAATAGAATTAAAAAACTAAGTGCTAAAAATTTATTTTTCATAATGAGTTAAATTTACGCAATTATGCGTGGTTAATGTTTGGTTTATGTCTCGTAAATATAAGAATAAGTATACTAGTATTTCGTTAAAATTGTTTAATATTTGACTTTATTGTTAAACTTTAATATTTGTTGTGCTGTCTTGTATTTTAATGTTTATAGGAGGTTTAGAGTTTAGTAGCTTTTTGTGTTTAAGCTATATTAACGTGAAACTTTATCATATAAGTTTTTTCTAAGTCGATATATGATAAATTTATTAGTAGGATGTTTTTTTTTGAATGATGTAGTATAAGTTGCTGTTTTGTAATTATATAGTTGTCTTTAAATTTTGTTTTTTTTGCATGTATACGTTACTTTTTCTAAAATATTTTATATTAAATGTTAAAAATATTTAATAAAAGATTAGTTTAATCTGTAAAATCTAATAATTTTGTGACCAGTTTATATTTTAGGAGGGAAACACACTCTAATAATTGTTGAATTAATTTAGAATAATTTTGAAGAAGAATTTGTATTACATCGAAATAGAAAAGTCGAGAGAGATAATTGCCAATGCAAATAAGATTGCCTTAATACCACATTTTGGACCTGATGGTGATGCTATGGGAGCATGCCTTGCTTTAAATAATTTATTTGAAAAGATTGGTAAGCAGTCTGTAGTAGTTACACCTAATGACTATCCTGATAACTTAAAATGGTTGCCAGGTAACGGTAGGGTAGTTATATCAACAGATGATAAACAAAAGGCGGCAGATGTAATTAATACTTGTGATTTGGTATTTATTCTTGATCATAATGCTTTACGTCGTTCTGGAGATTTGGAAGATGTGCTTCAAGAGCTTGATGCCAAATTTATTCTAATTGATCATCATTTAAATCCTGAATTGGATGCAGACGTCACTATTTCTAGACCATTCAAAAGCTCTACTTGTGAAATGGTATATGATTTTATAAATGATATTGGATATGGGGACAAAATAGATAAAGATATAGCTACATGTATATATAGTGGTATAGTTACTGATACTGGTAATTTGTGTCATAATTCATCAAATGCTGCTACCTATCATATTATTGCAGAACTTATGGATAGGGGTATGGACAAGGAGCTTGTGCATGAAGAATTATACAATAACTTTAATTTAAGTAGGATTGAATTAATGGGTTATATCTTTAATAATAAAATGGAACTTATTGAGGATGGAAAAGTCGCAATAATTAGTCTTACCAATGAGGAAAAGAAAAAATATAATTATAATGATGGCGATATTGAAGGATTTGCCAATATACCTTTAAGTATAAGTACGGTTAAAATTTGTGTTTTATTTACAGAGAAAGATAATCTAGTAAAAATGTCTTTTAGATCCAAAAAGGGATATCCTGTGAATTTTCTTGCCGCTGAACACTTCAATGGTGGGGGACATGAAAATGCCTCAGGCGGGAGAACATACAAGAAGTTATCTGGAGCTATCAAGCATTTAAAGGATAAAATTACGAACTATATTTAAACTAAAAGACCTCTTAATTTATAAATTAAGAGGTCTTTTTTTATTAGAAACCTAATCCGAATTTATGCCAGTATTTATTCTTCAGTTCTTCCCATCTTAGCATAGATGCTCCTGTTATATCTGACGTAAATCTGTTCAATAATTCTTTTGCTTCTTCGTATTTCTTTTCTTTTAATAGTTTTTCAACCTTTTTCTCTAATATAATTGATTCTTCGCTAACTTTGTTCTCAAAATACTCAACTTCTTGTTCAATATCTTTTCTAGTTTTCTGCCAATTCAATGTTGCTAATTTATTAGCTTTTCTGTAAGACCAAATAGCAGCGTCTTCTGTATGTCTTTTTTGACCACATTGTGCAAATGATTCTGGTAGTCTAGTTGATCCAGAATAAATAGGTATTCTTGGACTTTGGGCTGGATTGTCAAATGAAAACCATGCTAAACCTCCAATTTCATCAGGCATCCAATCTCTTAGTTGAATTATGTGAGAATATGAACACCATGCTACAGCAACAGTTCTTTGGTATTCCACTGAGTTTTCTTTCAGGTAATTGTATAATTTTCTATTGGATCCAGTAGGCCATGGATTTGCATTGCTTGCAATAATGGTGTCAGTTGATATAATTTTTCCGTCATCATCTTTTTTTGTTTTAATATGCTTCATATTTTGAGTCATATCGTACTCTGTCCCTTCGTAGGTTTCTCTATACAGAGCTATTACATCATGCACTGAAACTTTATTGTCTGGTTTTACCGAAAATGGAAGTTCATCCATATCCATGCTCAATTTTTTTGAAGGAGCCAATTTGTTTAATATGTAATACTCTCTAATTTTAAATGGTTTTTCAACTTTTCCATAGGCCTTCCAGAATTTAAACTCTGATTTTCCATCCCAGCGTTTTAGTTTCTTGGCTTGTTTAAATACATTTTCCGAAAACATAAAATAATCTGGATTATTAATGTCTATTTTGCCTATTCTCGAAATATTCGCTGAAACTCCTACATGATCATCAGGTATTCTTTGTGCTGCCCATACTGCACCTATGTGTTTTTCTCCTGCTCCAAAGATTTCTAATTGCCAAACCTCTTTTTTGTCAGCTATAGTTAAACACTCACCCCAGTCTCCATAGCCATATTCTTTTACTAATTCGCCAATAAGCTTTATTGCATCTCTTGCATTAGTGCATCTTTGTAGTACAATTCTTTCTAGTTCTTCAATTAAGAACATGCCTTTTTCGTTCACTAATTCTTTTGGTCCTACAATAGTGGTTTCTCCTATTGCTAATTGTTTCTCGTTAAGGCAAGGATAAGCTGTATTAAGGAAAGCGTATGTTTTTTCAGCTTGTGGTATTTCTCCTACCATTTCTAAATTTCTATTATCGTAGGAGTTTTCGGTTTTAAGTCTACCTTTGTAAATTTTATCTTTATCTCCTTTTTTGTACTCAGCTGCTGGAGTCCAATCTAGCCAGGTTCTGTATCTCCCGTCACAGGTGTGACTAGTTATTACTGAACCATCAGTACTAGCTTTTCTACCAACCATTATGCTTGTGCAAGTCTCTCCGAAAAATTCATCGTAGTTAATCTGGTTTTGTGCTATGCTTATAGTGCTTATAAATAGAGCTATAAACATAAATAGATTTCTTTTCATAAATGTTTTGATTTAAGATTGTATTTAAAAAACATAAAGCAAAACCAATCTGTTTTGCTTTATGTTCAAATATAATCATAGAAAAGATAACTACCATTTTTGCCAATGAATATTTTCTTCTTTCCACTTATTTTTTGGTTTTTGTTCTCCTTTTGGATAACCAATAGGTATAACATTCAGAGGAATTATGTGTTTGGGTAAGTTAAGTATATCGATTACCGTTTGCATTCTATCCTCCGCAGGATATGCTGCTGTCCATACTGCACCCAAACCAATTGATTCGGCAGCTAATAAAATATTTTGTGTTGCTGCCGAGCAGTCCTGAACCCAGAATATTTCCTCCCAACCTTCAAGTGCTTTGTCTGTATCTCCACAAACAACAATTGCAGCAGTTGCCTTTTTTAGCATCTTTGCGTATGGCAGACCTTCTGCTAGTTGATCTAAAACTTCTCTATTGTCAATTGCTATAAACGCCCAAGGTTGTTTATTTACAGCTGTAGGTGCTGCCATTCCAGCTTTTACAAGTTTTAATAGGTCTTCCTGACTAACTTTTTTGTCTGTATAGCTTCTTACACTTTTTCTTTTGTGTATTATATCGATAGTTGATTCTGCAGTATTGTCGGTTATAACTGTTTCTTTGGGTTTCATGTTTAATTTAATAATTAAGAAAATGATACATGCTGATAGTAGTACGCATAAAATTTTTAAGTTGTTCATAATAGTTTTGTTTTATGTTAATTTAATGCAATACTAATATATTTTATTTGATTTAACCATATCAAGCTATTTGCTTATTGGTTTTTTATGAAATACTTAACATTTTAATTTACTTAGGTAAAGAAAAAGAGGAATTTGTCAGAATTCCTCTTTTGATGGGTTGAGTTGTTATGTTGTTTCAACTGTTAATATTTAGAATTCAAATTCCACTATGTCCGATTCTTTTTTGTTCGAGAAAATAGCAAATCCTAGTTTTACGCTAACGTATTCTTCTGAAATATTATCCGATATGTCTTTCAATGATTTTGTATAGCAAGCCTCCAATGTTACTTTCTTGAATTTGAGGAGTATTCCAGCTGTAATTCCTGCAGTTAAATCTTCAAATTCAATTGTTTTATTTGGGTTTGTATTGTCAATGCTTTCACCAAACTTATATGATGTTGAAGGTCCTGCTAAACCAATAATTTTAAAACCTTCGTCAAGTGATTTTTCTGTTTCAAAGATAGGAACACATGCAAGTATGGAAAGTTCTAGACTTTTTAGACTATACTCTAATTCCCATTTACCAATATATACTTCTTCTCCCTTTTCATCGGTTATGCTTAGGTCGTCAGGATAATCTTGATTAAATGAGCATTTAGCTCTTTTGTCTAAAAAACTAAGAGTTGGTTTCACCATAACTCCTTTGATTTTTGTTAAGGCTGAGACACCTATGCTTATTCCAGTTTGAGATTCAGTTTTCAAATCTCTGAAATCCTTAAATTTAATATCTGGCATACAAATTACAGCTCCTGCGTGTATTGATATTAAAGTCGTAGAGTCCGATTCTTGCTTGTCTTCATCAAAACTTAATTCCATTTGACAAAAAGAAATTTTACAAATACAAATTAAGACTAAAAGCGAAATGATTTTCTTCATATTCTATGATAATTTTGAAATTTACAACTGCTTTTAGTGTTTTGCTGTTTATTTTGTAAGTCTAAATTAGTGAAGAATTTTGGATAAGGATTATTGTTTTATTGAAAAAAAGTCAAGCTTAAATTTATATGTGAAAAAAAAGTCATACTGAAGCTGTAGTTTTAAGCTTTGTCGAGGGGGAAAAAATGAAAAAAAAAAATCCATCCTGAAGGGGATGGATTTTTTCTTGTCTTTATAATTATTAGGAAAGTTTAAATTACTTAAGCCCTAATTTTGCTTTGATTTTTGCAGGAACTGCATCTTTGTGAATCATAAAAGACATTGTTTTGTAAGCCACAAATGGAAATGAAGCATAAAAATAACCTTTGTATTTGTTGCTATCTGCCCATGAGTTTTTAACAATAAAATACTTAGATCCGTTTTGATCTTTTGCAAGTCCAATTATGTGCATTCCGTGATCATCAGTTGTAGTGTAATTATCAAAAGCCTCTTGTCTCATCTCTTGAGTGATTTTCTTTTCTGGACCTGGAGTTGTAAAGCTGTATAATTTACTTGCAATTTCGCTCTTTGGCATATCTTGCCATTTTGAGATTTCTGAATCAGCCATGTTTTTAACATTTACCTCTGGTACTACCGAAATACCTTTTCTATATTGAAAACCTCTTTCGCTTACGTCTGAAGCCCAGCCAATAGTATATCCATTATTTAATGCACTTTCCATCACTTCCATCATCTCATCGATTGGTAAGTTGTATACATTACCCCATAACCAGTTATCTGGAACTTCTATAGCAAATTGCTCGTAGAATGGATGGTGTGTATATGAAGATATTTCAATATAATCATCTGGGTTAATTCCCATATAGTCTTTAACAAATGATTTAGGAGAATACTCTTTGCCTTTATATGTGAACTTTTCAGGTGTTTCGCCTAAGTAAGCATCAAGAATACCATCTAAACCTCTATGCCAAGCTGGAGTTAATTTTTTATTCTTGTTTTTAATTACAGCATCTGTATAGCCTGCTAAAACTGCATCTAACTCACCATGAGTATGACCTTTTTCGCCATAATTTAAACCTTTGTATAATGTTTCAGGAACCATTCCGTGATGTTTCAATACATAGGTAACATCGTGAAATGCACCACCACCACCGAAGTTGAATTTTCCGTGCATACGTACATTTTTGATAGCTTTATCAGAATAACAGTTGTATACAACGAACATCTCGGACAAATCTTCAGCTGGTTTTCCCATTCTGATCATTTCTGATTCAATAAATGATAATCCAGAAAAAGCCCAACATGTACCAGATCTATGCTGATCCTTAACTGATGTTGTTGGTAATCTTACTGTTTCAGTAAATACGTAAGACTTGTCTTTTTTGTCTTTCTTTTTACCTTTTGCATTTGCAAATGGCACTGATACTGCCGCAGCAAGTACCATTGTCAATATAAACTTTTTGTTCATAATTAAATGTATATTGAGATTTAAAATTGATTTTTATTGCTTTCTTTATATAATTTCCCTCTGTGGAAATAAGCAGAACGAAAATATGTAAAAAAGAGTTTTAATACTAGAGCTTTTATTTCTATTAGCTAAAACAATTATTGCTAAATCTGAATGTCTGTACTATAAAATTCAAATAGATAGCTCTTTAAGTCATTGTTTTATTTAATATTTAAAAAATGTTAATTTTTTTCATAAAGATTAATTTCCGTATTTACTCATAGCGAAGTTTTCTATTGTTTATTCTCTTTTACTAGCATATCTATGGCATGTTTTATTCGTCTTAGGGCTTCGGTCATCTTTTCTTCCGAACATGCATATGAGAGTCTTATGCAATTTGGTTCTCCAAAAGCAGCTCCAGTTACGGTGGCAACTCTAGCCTGATTGAGAATATAAAAGCAAAGCTCATTTGCATTTGTAATCTCTTTCCCTTTATGTTTTAATCCAAATAGACTATCAATCTTTGGAAACAAATAAAATGCTCCCTCTGGTTCTATAGTTTCAAAGCCATATATCGTTTTTATAAGATCATATGCATTATCTCTTCTCGATTTAAATGTTGAAACCATTTTATCCCTTGTTTCTTGATTGCCATTCAGAGCTTCGGCAGCAGCTATTTGTGCAATTGATGAAGCTCCTGATGTCATTTGTCCTTGAAGTTTCATACATGCATTCGTGATGTTTTCAGGAGCTGCAATATAACCAATTCGATATCCTGTCATTGCATACGCTTTGGAAACTCCATTTACAATCACAACCTGTTCTTTTATTTCGTTAAACTGTGCTATACTTTGGTGTTTTCCAATATAG
This sequence comes from Marinifilaceae bacterium, assembly GCA_025210485.1. Classification (GTDB taxonomy): domain Bacteria; phylum Bacteroidota; class Bacteroidia; order Bacteroidales; family Marinifilaceae; genus JAOARN01. Next base: position 34,681 of record JAOARN010000155.1, read on the forward strand.
TTTATATGTTCGTATATTTCGTCGGATATTACTATGATATTAGGCTGTCTGTTTATAACTTCTGCCAAGGATTTTAATTCTTCATAGCTATATAGGCAGCCAGTTGGATTACAAGGTGAGCTATATAGTAATATTTTGGTTTTTTTAGTTATGTTTTTTTCTAATTCCTCAGCTGTGATTTTAAATCTATTTTCAATAGTCGTCCGAATGGGTTTGATTTTTCCACCTGCTAGTTTTACTATTTCGCTATATGAAGCCCAAAAAGGTGTTGGAATTATAACTTCATCACCTGGATTCAAAAGACTAAGCATTAGGTTTGAAAGGGAGTGTTTTGCTCCATTTGAAACAAGAATTTGAGACACTGAATAATTACAGTTATTCTCTCGTTTTAGTTTTTCACAGATAGCATCTCTAAGTTCAGGGTAACCTCCTATTGGAGGGTAGTGTGAGTAGTTTTCATCTATCGCTCTTTTTGCGCCTTGTTTTATATTAGTAGGAGTGTCGAAGTCAGGTTCTCCAAGACTTAAGTTGATTATATCGATACCTTGGGATTTCAAATCCCTACTTTTTTGTGACATAGCAATAGTTGGTGATCCTTCCATATTAAGAATCCTATCTGAAATAATACTCATATATTCTGTTGTTTTTTATATTTAAATACTTGTCTAATTTATAAGCACCTATAATTAGATATCATATACTTGGTTTGATTTCATTTTCATATCTTCTTAAGGAAATATAGTAATTCAACATAATATTCGGAATCTAATAAAACTTAAAGAAAAACATAAAATGATTAGATTGGTTTTTATGTTAAAATAAGTGCAATGTACTGATATTGGCAGCAAATTCCAATAATGATAATATAATTCTAATAATGGTAATAATTATGTGATTTATTTCTCTATCTGATAATAAATAATACAATAAATATCAATAAGACGATGAGGTTTTTACAGTAAATTTATTATTGACGGTAAAGCTTATTATATTTAAGCATATTTATTAATCAATTATTTTGTGTTATGAGTTTTCGGCATATTATAGCAGTTTTGATTTTTCAATGTCTTGGATTTTTTACATTTCTGAATGCTCAGACAGGTGTTAGCATTGGTAAAGGAAATGAAAAAGCACATCCAAATGCTATTTTAGAATTATTCTCTACTAATAAAGGTCTCCTGATACCAAGAATGACATCTGCAGAGAGAATTGCTATTTTTAGTGGAGAAGAAGATTCTGATCATAATGGTTTATTGTGCTTTGATATTAATGTAAATAGCTTTTTTTATTGGCAGAATGATAAATGGATAGCTGTTAAAACAGATGGTATGCTTATTGGAAATACTCTTCCTGAGTATACAAGTGTTTCTTTGTCAACCATTTTTTATAACACAACTGACAATACCATATATGTTCGGACTGAAACTGGATGGATGGTAACTGACAATAAAATAGATGAGATTCAGAATCTCAAACAAGTATTAGATAAAGGTAACAGTGCGGGGATGATAAAAATCGCAAATTTGTTGGATCCTATTGATATTCAAGATGCGGCTACAAAAATATATGTGGATAATAAATTGACTGAAGTTTCGGGAAGTGAAACTGTTATTAGACCAGCAGATGGAAGTGTAACTGTTACAGGTAAAGGAACAGAAGCAGAACCCTATAGCATTAGCCTTGGCGATGTAATTGACTATTCTGCTGCAGATGTAGATTATGACGATCTTGTTTCTTCTCTAGGAGCAAGCAATGTTCAAGATGCAATAGATCAACTAAAAAAAATAATCGATGATAATTCAGATAGTCAGGGATTGAAATTAGATATTGATAATAATTTAGAAATAGATAATGGAAATTCAGTAAATCTTTCTTTTCTTCTTGATAATACTGACGATCAGATTGCAGAAGAGGTATCTATTGAAAATTCAATAAGATTAGCTGCATATACTAATGTTTCGGAAGCACTTTTAGGAATTGAAAACTTAATTAATTCACTTGCTGATAATCAAAATGCTTCAGAGCTGAATTATATTGATGTAGATCCTGTATTAAATGCTACTAATGTTCAAACTGCAATTGATGAAATTAATAGTATTCTTGATTCAAAAATAATCGATTTGATTTCAGAGAATGTATTATTTTCCCCTCTTGCAGGAGAATTTAACTCTTCTGTTACAAATGTTTATCAGGCTATACAATTTATTAGAGCTGCAACATTGAAACCTCACACACACAATATCTCAGATATTATTTATGATGATAGATATACAAATTTGGGAGCCACTTCTTTGTCTGAGGCCTTAGAACAATTAAAATACATTGTTGAAAATAGAAGGTTTATATCTTCTGAAATTTCTTATGATAATACTAATACCCAGGATGATCCTGCTTTAGGAACTGATATAAAAATTGCTACGACTCAATTGAGAGATTATTTCGATAAAACAACTTCAATTTCAGGAGAAGACATCTCGATAAGTTCCACATCCATTGATTCGGAAAATGTACAAGATGCTGTTGATGAAATAATGGAAAAGCATAATCAGGCCTTGGAATTTCTAATGTCGAATACTATTTCATATACCAATTCTAATTATACTGCATCTATAACAAATATTAATGAAGGCATAAGCCAAATATATACAAACCTTTCAAAAGCCATTCCTACTAAACTGAAAACGAATCACATTTTGGTCGGAGGTACTTCTTCACATTTCCTAGAGGTTAAAGATGCTAGATCTATGCCTACCAATGCAGAAGCTCAGAGTATTCTTAATGATGTTCTTAATTATGATGACACAAATCATCCTCTTATTCAAATTGATTATAATACTGGCATTAAAATCAAAAAGTTTGAAGATGCTCCTGCAGGGATTGGCTTGAAGGCAAATAAGTATATTATTGATCAGGAATTATGTTTTGATAATTTTGTATATGCTGCAAGAGTCCATTCTGGATCTAATATTGACTATCTGAGACCTGCAGATTTTGATTCAAGACTTTTGTATTTCGATGCAAATGGGGTGAATTATAAAACTAGGGATGAAGTTGAAAATGAGATTACTGATATTTATGATATCATTGATCCTTCTCTTGGAGCACCCAAAGATGCCTCTGTTTTTATAGGTGAAAATAAATTATATGCTAATGATGATATTAAACGTGATTTTGTTATAAGAGTGGATAATTTAGATGAGAATGGGGAATCGATTGATGGTGATTTTACGAAGTATTTTTTTAGAGATACCAAAGATGGGGTCAAAATTCTTATGACTAAAAACGAAGAGCCAGAGGAGACTTCTGCCAGGCTCGATTTTAGATGTGCGACTAAACCTATTCTTTTTTCAAATTGGATTCATTTGATAAACGATCACCCTCGTGAATTTTCTATTGCTAGGTCAGATAAAACTCAAAAAAAATGTCATAGCTATAAGAAAGAATCTAATTGTCCTGAAGTCAGTATGCATGGGTTAGAAATAATATTATTTAATTCAGTTGGTAATCCTGATAATCGTCATATTGTTGTTCCTAATTATACATATATTTATTATCCTAAAAAACTTAGAGTAAATTTTTAATATAAATTATGAAAAAATCTGTAATTTACATATTACTTCTTTTTATGACATTTGTCTCATATTCTCAATCGACAGGTGTAAGTATCGGGGAAACAAATAAACAGGCACATGAAAAGGCATTATTAGATGTGTTTTCAAAGTCAAAAGGTATTTTGATTCCTCGCATAAGCAAAGAGCAAAGAGATCTAATTTTTGACAAATTAGTTGATTTGACAGCTATAGGTTTGCTCGTTTATGATAATACAGAGAATAATTTTTTTTACTATGTAGGTGAAAAATGGATTAGTTTTCAAAATCAAGGTGTAGTTTTAAGTGATGACTTGCCATCTGCAACAAATTACTCAAAGGGAGTTTTGCTTTACAATAAAACTGATAATACTATTTATGTTTTGGGTGAAACAGGATGGGTGTCAACTGATAATAAGAATGATGAACTTCAAACAATTGTCGATGTGTTGAGCCTAGGGAATGATGCAAATGGATATAAAATTAAAGACCTAGCTGACCCGATTGACGATAATGATGCTGCTAATAAGAAATATGTTGACGAATCATTTAGTGGTATAGATGGTTCGGAAACCAAATTATTATCTCCAGATGGAAGCGTTCAGGTTACAGGTGAGGGAAGTTTATACGACCCTTATGGATTAAGTTTTAGTGCAAATGTCAAATATTCCTCTACGCAAGTTCTATATGATGGTGCTACATCTGGTTTAACTCAGGATAATGTAAAGGATGTTTTAGATCAAATAGCTAAAATGACTGATGCTATAAAGGATCAACAGCAGCTAATATTAGCTGGTACTAGTTTAAGTATTACAAATGGCAACACTGTTGATTTATCTACTTTTTTGGATAATGAAGATGATCAAAAAGCAAATGAAGTTAGTTTTTCTGCTCCAGAATTTGGATCCACAGTTGCAGATGTAGAGACTGCATTAGTACATCTTCTTGATAATATTGATGATTATCAAGATGATCAGACTGCTTTAGAAGTTGATTTTGATGATTCAGACACAAATTATGGATCGTCAACTGTACAGTCTGCTGTTGATAATCTAAAAGTAGAAGTAAATGATATAAAGGACTTATTAGCAAGTGATATAAACTTTAGTAGCAGTATTATTAATTTAAATAATAATGCTTCAAAGCTTTCTGAAGCACTTTCATATATAAATAGCCTTGTTAAACTACATCATTTACATACCGCAAAAAACATTAAGTATACTAACAGTCAAAGCATTTTTAATTTTGATAATGTACAAGATGCTATTTTTGCTATTAAAGATGGATGGCAAAAATACAAATTTCCTGCAAGCAAGGTTTTATATGATGATCCAGCAAAAGGAATTGGAAATAATGTGAAAGATGTTTTTGACTATATTCATAATGATATTACTACTACAAATTTAAATCTTAAAGCTGAAGATATAAAACTAAACTCTTCTAATTTTACAGGTTCTACTAATGTTAAATCCGGATTAGAATTTTTGCGTCAATTAAGTCTTGATTATTTTTCCAATCTTACTGCGGATAATATTCTTATGGATGCAAGTACTTTTGGTCCTTCTGTTAGCAATGTGAAACAAGCTTTGGATTTTTTATTAGATGAAAGTAAAGAAATTGTGGGAGCTGATTTAGAACAAGATCAGATGTTTGTTGGCGCACCTGAGGGAACTAAACCATCCGATTTTTATTCTTCTGGCCCTGTTAATATAAATCCACTCGCCGAAATTAGAATGAATGCTAATGTTATAAGTTATGACAACTTTGATTTAAGAAGACCTATAGATATTGCGGCTTTAAATGCAGATGATTTATCTTCTATAGCAGGAGATTCTGAAGGTTATTTAACTGTTGTGAAAGGTAATCTTAAACTTGTTAATAAACCGAAATTGAATTTTTATGCTTACATTAATCCTACTGATGATGTGCTGAAATATAATAATATTTCAGAGGTTCAAGCTCCAGGTCAGCAAGATAAATTTGGATATTTTAATTCGTTTTATCAATTTAATTCGAATAAGACTGATATAAAAGATGGTCTTCAGTATGTAAGGCAATTTAGAAACTCAACTGGTAATACCTTTACTATAGAGTCAAGTTCTGGTGCAGACAAGGAATTTATTACAAATTTTGTATTCTCTCATTATGGATCTATTGTATTGGGTGTAAATAAAACCGCCAATCGAAATTGGGCGGATATTGATTATGAAAAGTATAATTATGTAAATGCTTCTTATGATTTTGCATTTAAAAGTGATGGTATTTCATATAACTATGGACATATGCTTGTGACTGTTAAAGATTTTGATGAATTAGATGAAAAATTCCCTGATCCAGTTGATGGTATGATGGTTTATGTAAAGGAATGTGTATTCAAAGGTTTTGAAGAGGTTGAAAATACTCGTTTCTATAGATTCTATGGAGTAGGTAATAGGAAAAGTTATAATGCCAAGATGGTCTCAGATCCTGAATCTCCATGTAGTGGGGTATATTATTATTCTAGTGATTTTGGTTGGATTTTATCCATGTGGTATTTTTGGAGGGGTAATCAAGAATAATTTCTTCGTAAAATAAGCTCTTTTACTCATTTAATATTTTTTATAAAACTATGAAAAAAACATTTATTATATTTTTGATTGTTGTTATCTCTAACTTAAATTTATTTTGTCAATCCAAGGTGATAATTGGTGATAAGAATGATAAGGAGTTGAATAAATCAATTTTAGATTTAAATTCAGATAATAAAGGCTTACTTCTTCCTCGTTTGACCTCAGAACAAAGAGAGGCAATGTTTGATTCTGACGATATCACAGCACAAGGAATGTTAGTTTTTGATATAAATATTAAACGAATTTTTTATTGGACAGGTCAGTCTTGGACATTCTTTTCTGATGAAGGTTTGCTTTTTGCAGATAAGGAACCTACTGGTAAATTTCCAGCTGGAAGTTTATATTTTAATACAACATCTCAGAAAATGTATATATTTGTTCTTAATGTATGGACTGAAGTTAATAACCCCTATGATGAGTTACAAACCTTATCTGAAATACTATCAGTTTCCAATAGTGCTGGTATGAATGTTATAAAAGATGTAGCTAGCCCTTCAGATAATCAAGATTTAGCAACAAAGGAATATGTTGATTTTGTTGTTGCTAAAATTAACGGAAGTGAGACAAAAATAATCAGTGGTAATGTGAATGTAACTATTAATGGCAAAGGTACTGCTTTGGAGCCATATGAAATTAGTTTTAGTAATGTGGTAAATGCTGGAAATATTAGTTTCCGTGATTTTAATAGTAATCTATCAGTCGATAATATACAGGACGCTATAGACGAGTTAGTGAAATTGATTAATAACAGTTCTGATAAACAGGAGCTGAATCTAGAACTTGTTTCTGCATATGAAAAAGGGAAACTTAGCCTTACTAATAATACTATTCAAACTGCTAACCTAAGTAGGTTTTGGGATAATAAGGATATTCAACAATCTTTTCAAGTATTACTTACAGATAATCCAGGGGAGTCAAGATCTATTTACACACAATTACTTTACTTGAAAAATTTATATAATAGTAAAGAGGATGATCAAGATGCAAGTGAGGTAAATATAAGTTCTTCATTGTATGCAAATGTTCAGGAGGCAATTGTTGGTATACATAATAGAGCAAAAGACAGAAATTCAATAACTACTGAAGATTTAAAATATGAGTCATCTTCAGTAAACAACCTAAAGGTCGATTTGGAAAGCCTATATAATGACGTGTCTCTTTATAATCATCCCCATACAGCTAGTGATGTGTTAATTACATCTAATCTTAATGGTTTCAATACAAATACAGATAATTTAAAATCTGCACTAGATCAAATTATATCAGGAATAAACAATTTTACAGTATCTGCAGATGATGTATCAACAGTTCAGGGAGGTTCTAAAAGTCTAAAACAGGAAATAGATGAGTTGTATGATTTAATGTTAAATGTTAGGAATTTAAAATCGGCTGAATTTGTTACTATCTCTTCTAGTTTATTCATTGGTTTTGAAAATCTTTTATCTGTTATGGAAGAATTGAAAATTAGAATAGAGAATAATACTATTTCAGCATCTAATGTTTCTTTCTCAATAGATACAAAATTATTAGACAAATTAGAAATGATAAAGTCGGAAATAGAGTTTTTTAATAATATTGTGTTAAGTGAGGGTGAAATATTTATCGGGAGCAATGAAGGAAATACAGAAATAAAAAGATTTGGTGGAGATTTTTTTAGTATTGACCGTGATGGTATTATTTCAATAAAAAATGGAGGTTTCAGAGATAGTGTTTGGATGCCTAAATCAATGCCATTGAGCAAAATAAAATTCAATCAACACAATAATGTAATTGATAACACAGGGGATTTTAAAGATGTTATTATTAGTTTAGCAGATAGAAGTAAATTTGATACATATGGTTTACTTACCACAGGAAGAAAGATTTCTGAAATTAATTATCCTAGTTTGGGAGGTAATGTAGTATATAATTCTTTAGGATTCAATGATAATGTTTTTGATTTTTCTAAAATCTTACAAAAATTTGTTGATAATGGAATCTATGAACATAAACGAGATTTTTATGATCAATTTACCCTGAAAACTAATAAAATTGAGTATAATTTTTTTGATGATCCGAGTAATAACTGGGATTATAGAGATTCCTCGAATTTTAAGATTAATTTTGGTAAAGGTAAAAGTCTTTATCTTGGTTTTAGTAACAGTGTGCGTATTGGTGATCGTTATGGTGTTTTTATTGCTCAGAAAAACAAAACTAATGAATTAATCAATGATACTTTAGCTAACTACTTTTTCTCTTATATTGGACTTCCAGTTTTGACAACGGAACAAGCCAGATCTTATCTTAAAGATGAACAAGAGAGAATTAAAAATATAGATGGTTTAGACCATGATCGTTTCAGCCCCCTTCAAATGTCTTTTAATAAAGATTTAAATTATATTCAATTTAGTTCATATAATTTAAGATATTATAATCCCGATATTCCAGGTGACTTTAGGGCTAAAACTTCTGGAATAATATATAATTGTAATAGTTATCCATTTTATGATACTCTAAATCCAAATCATCCTCCCAAGTTTACATCATTACAAATTAAAAAAGATGGAAAACCAGGATCTTATTATTTCGAATACGAAGTAAATGATGAGGACGGGATAAAAGAAACAGAACTTTTAGAGACAATGACCCCGTATGAATTATATGTATCAAATAATGCAGATTTGTCTGATCCTGTTATGATTAAGAATGGGATTGGAATACATAACGTAAAATTAAGAGAATCGGATTATTGTGTTTTAGATGGTGAAACAATTAATTTTCTTGACCTATCCGATAAATATATATTTGCTAGGGTAAAACCAGTTGTTAAATACGGTTTTCAGTTTGGGAAAGGACAATTTACAGATAATTATATAAATCCACAGATGCCTGAATGTAAAGGTTATTTTCCAGAAGCATTAACTGAAGCTAAAGAATTATTGGAAGACTTTACAGATCCTAATTTAACAGCTAGTGAACAGCAGTTAATAAAAGATAAATACATGGGGAATGATCCTGACTATGGAATTTACGTATGGAAGTGGGATCAGGATTATTTGGACAATATTGAATCGCATGAAATAGATATAAATCAATATGATATTAAAAAAGAGGATGATCTCTCAAATTTTGAACTAAAACTACTTGACCGAAATGTCGGTGCAGAGCGAACAGCTATAAATCAATATGATTGTAAGGCTCATGGTTTTTTAATTCAACCTGGGCGTAGAATTCTACCATATTGTTTTCCTAAGTATGAATCATATGATTCTGTAACTTTTACATATCCCAAAATAAATATATTTGCAAACTACTTCAGTAATTGGGCTGATTGGGAATATTGGAAGAATGTGGGTTTTGAAACTTCCAATTATTTTAAAGATATAAGTCTGGATAAAATAAAAAATGAATTTTTAACATGCTATGGCTGGGGGGAAAGTGGATCAGGACAGATATATGGTGGATTTATGCGAAAAATCTTATCCGAACATGACTATACATTTGATCAATGGCAGGTTTATAATTTTTCTGATGTTTATAATAAATCCCTAGTTTCTGAGAGAAGTATGTTGGATAGTGTTGGTATTGCACATAATTTGTCTTTTCAACAAAATTATTGGTTTTATGAAACCAAAGCTGGAGAGTTTCTTAATTCTTCAGGTAACACCGAAGCTGTGAGAATTAACTTAAATAATTCTTTCTGTGATTATTTCAAAAGGGACAACTCAGAAGCAGATGATCCAAATACCTTAGATATAATTTCTCGATTAAGAGCAAATCCCTGTCCTGATGGATACTTTGTGCCAAGCCTACGCCATTGGCACGAAATTTTAGCTACAGTAAAATTTACCGCTAAAAAAAGTATATTTGAAGAGTTAAAATTGACTCTTTGTGGAATTAGAAAGAATGAATTAAATTATCTTGATGAATATAGTAAACCGAATCAGGGGGTTCATTTTCTTGGATCAAAAGGATATTACTGGAGCTCGACCAAAGCACCCTTTCATATATCATCAACAAATAAATTCGTTGGATCAAGAGATTGGCATGCTTATTATGCTTATCACAGTAATAGAGAAAAAAAATGGGTTGAGGTAGGTTTTTTGCCTTATCATGTGGTTGAAAGGTATGAAGGATCTACAGTAAGACCATCTGTTAACAACTTACCATCATGGGATGAAAGAATAAGATATCATTCTGGTCAAGATTCTATTTGTTTTGGAGTTTTTGGTGATGATTATAATGCCGAATATTTTACCGATCATGGAGGTCATACAGGTCAGTCAATATGGTTAGGCATTTCTATAGACGAAGAAGAAAATTATTCGGAGGTTATTATAAATACTGATGATTGTGCAGCTGTAAGGTGTATGAAGCATTTTCCTGACGATCCTTTTTTAAGACTTCAAGATGAAGAAGTTATTGATCCTACAACAAATTACCCAGTTTACCACCCAGTCGAAAATATGAAAGGTCAAGATTTGGAGGTTTTTGATAATCTAGGATCATATTATAATCGAACCTCGAGAAATCACTATTTTATATACTCCCCAACTCCGTTGAATACTTTTGCCCCAGTTCCTCGAGGTTATGAACCTTTTATGTCCACCCACTATAAACCTCGTGACTGGGAGTATAATAATCATTTTACTACTGGATACGATAATGAATTATTTCTTGATAATGGCAATGTAGATCATCAAAGAAAAGATTTTATTGTCACGGGAGATGACAATCATTATGATAAGGGAGCGATATTATTTCAGCATATATATATAACAAGTGATTGTACAGAGAAACGTAATTTCTTATTTATGGAAATAGAGGATTTTACACAACAAACCATGCTTTATGAAAGAAGTGGGGATGATTATAATCCAAACAAATAAGTACTTTAAGCTAATTTTTATTGTGATGGAGCTTTTTATAGGCAGGTATGAAATACAGAATGGGAAAAATAGTAATTATCACACTATCAGTCTATATAGAGTAGGGGTTCGTGCTAGTTTGAAAAATTAGAATAAGAAAGAGATATCGGCATAATCATATTTGAAGTTTTGGAGAGATAAATAAATGGAATTACGGTTCTGGCTAATTGGATAAAAAAAAAGTTTGGAGATCTCAAGAACCACATAGTCATCAACTTTGACAACAATTTCTGAGATTTAATATTGTTAGTTAATTGTTGAATTTAGATAAAGCGAGAAATAGAGTCGCTGCTTATGAGCTATTTTTTACTAAATTTGGTTGCAATAGATACTTGAATCTACGGTTTGTCATTTCTTGAAATATATAATTTTAACATATAAACCTGATTTACGAAAAGAAATGTTATGGTAGGATACGAAAAATGTGCTAGTTTATTTATTTAATAAAACTAGCACATTTTTTTATTTGTATTTAATAAAATGTTATTTTTTATTAAATTTGTGAGCTAGTTAATAAAAAGTACGGGTATACTTATTTTATTAGCTTGCATAAATAAATTATAAATATAATTAAAGATATATTGACCTTGAAACTTGTTGATTCAAAGAAATTATACATTGAAACTAAAACCGCTATAAAAATTTATGATATTCAACTTTTAGAGATATCTGAATGTGAGTATTTAGTGAATTATAAACATGGGATTGAAAATGAAAAAATCAAAGAAGATACAGCAACGATTTTCCCTGTGAAATACGATACCGCTAAAGGTATTTTTGAACAAAACATAGCAAATAAGGAAGCAGAAGGATATTCGGAATGTATTTCCAGAAATCAAGATTATAAAAAAAAAAATAAAGAATTATCAGAAGATAAAATTCTAACCTATCTAAATCAATATTATAATTCGTGCTATACAGGCAATTGGAAGTTATCACGAATTATAAGAAAAGCAGGGGAGTATTCGATAAATATAGCTAAAGATCAACTAGTCTTTTTTCTTAATTCGGAGGATTCTCAGGTTAAACTTTCTACCATATATACCATAGGCAGAAATGCTGATGGCAGTCTGGGCGATATTATTCTAAATGAATATAAAACAACAAGTTCACAGATAGTGAAATACAATTGTCTGGCAACAATGCTTGCAATTGATATAAAAAATGAAGGCACTCGATTTAGGTCACTTATAAATGATTGTCTTCCGAAGAAATTATATTCTATTCTATCTATTGGGCAATATAGCCTTTTGACAACCGAGGGGCTTCAGAAAATCGCAAATGGTGAAGATTGTGATTTTATTTATATCCTATACATACTATCCAAATACGATAAGTCTCTACAAACTTTAGTTAATTCGTTTTTGCAAAAAGCCCCATTTATTCCTGGAGTCTTTCGCTATTTAAGGCTTATATATAAACTTTGTGAACAGATATGTGATTTTCAAAATTTAGCAATTCTTGCATATAGGTTTGCAAACGAGAAGTCAAAGTATGAGAATTCGTATTTCATGGCATTTAATGGAAATGAGCATGTCCAAATTGAAAAGGAAATGCGAAAGGGCAAACCTAGCATTGCATATATTAGAAAAACACCAATATATTTTAGAAAAAGATTTGTTAGATATTTAAAGTTCTTATCTGATAATTTTCCTAAAGACTACATTTGCTTAGCAAGTTATTATATGCTTGAGTTTAATGATGAAAGTGATTTAAAAAAAGCATCATCTTATTTTTCATATGTGTATAATAAAGAAATTGATAACTGGGAGTATAAAAAAATACATTTAGACGGACATTCAACTCAATTAGCTCTTAATTATATTTTATACAGTGGCTCAAAACAAAGGTGTCTGCCTTATGCAAATTCTAAGCATTGGCATTGTACGGTAGCAACAACAGACCATGTCGAAAGTTTAAGGGTAGAAAATCATCCAGAGTACTGGGATGATGCACGAAATTGGATATTTAAATTATTATCGGAAACAAAATCAAGTGCTGTTAATGAATTTGCATACAAAGTATTTAAAGCAAATCCTGGTTTTGAAAAATATCTTGAAATAAATGATTTAGTTGCTATAATAGGATCAAAATTTGAAATAAGCTCAAACCTAGGACTTGAAATAGCAAGAAAATATTATCTCCAAAGTAAACCTAGGATGATTTTATTTGAAGCTTTGGCTAAATCATCTCTTAAAGAAGCTCGTTTATTGGCAATTGAATTATATGGAATACATCAAAAAGATTTAAATTTAAGTTCTGAGTTTCTATATATTCTGGCAATGTCTGAATATACGGAAATAGAAAAATGGTTATATGATAACAAAATAGAAATAAAAATTGACTTACAGATCAAATTGGCAAAAATGGTTTGTGAACAAATAAAGGAACTGAAAACTGAAATTAATTTAGATTATATTAATAAGATTGTAAAATCGTTATATAGATTAGCTCCTCAATTTGTTCTAAATCTAGATTTATCAAATATAGAGGTACTTATGCATCATAACAAACCCAATAGTACAATTTTTGCATTTGGTTTGATTTCTTTATCTGGAAATATTGATAACTTATTTAAACCATATTTGGATATGGGGGTCAATTCCGATTGTTTCGAAATAAGATTACAAGCGATAAGTATTTTCAATAAAATGTCGGATAATATGATTTTATCTAACAGATCAATTATTAATTCAATGCTAGGATCGAAAATAAAGGAAGTCAGGCAGGCTATAATGCATACAGCTTCAAGATTGGTTAGTATTTCTGACGATTCGGCAAAAATTATACTTAAAACTTGTGTTTCTAATTTACTGTCGAATAATAGATTTGAAAAATATCAGGAAGATATTTATGGATTTATAAGAGAAAATCTCAGAAATTATCTTTACTATCTTGATAAAGAATTGATAATAGAAAATCTACTTTCAAAATATAAATATCCCCAACAATTGGGCATGATTTGTTTTAAAAATATTTGTAATAAAAGTATACTTGAAATAGATACAGTTGTAAGACTTTTTAATTCTGATATTAAGGAAATTAGAGAATATTGTTGGACATATTTTATGTCAAATATTGATGAAATTAAAGAAAATAAAAACCTTGCTATATCAACCTTAAATTCAAAATGGGATGATAGCTTGAAATTTGCAATAGAATATTTCGAAAATTATTTTCAAAAAGAAGATTGGAATTTTGATTTGTTTATTGACATATGCGACAATAATAGCGCACGAATTCAACAATTTGGACAAAAATTGATTCTGAAATATTTTGATGAAAACGATACTGAAGATTATTTAATAAAATTGTCACAACATCCTTCTCAGAATATGCAATTATTTGTAAGTGATTTTCTTAATAAACATGCCGCGAATAATGTCGAATTAATTTTAAAAATGAATTATTTTATTGACTCGGTTTTAATGAAAGTAAACACAGGTAGAATTATCAAAGATAGGTTAATTTCGTTACTTGAGAAAGAATCATTTAAAGATAAGCGCATTGCTGAATTATTTGTCAGGAAACTTGAAAACTTGATCGTTTCAACTAATAAGACAGATAAACTAAAGGCAATAAATATAATTACGAAATTAAAAATTAAATATAATAATCTTAATCCAGATATTGATATTATTAATATATATCAATAATAGATTTATTATATAAGTAATTATAGCCACAATAATAGAAAAAAATGCATTTTCATAATAAATATAAAGGGAATACAACCATAACCAATACGAAAACGAATTCGAATATTAGTTTTGCTCCAAATGTTTTAAGAGATGAAACTTATTTTGTTGGTGAACTGAAAAATAGTTTAAAATTTAGAGAGGCTATATCTGCATTGCACGACCTTGTAATTTCGGATATGAGATATAAGCCTAAGGATAAATCTGAATATAAAAAATGGATTGAAACACAAGAAGAACTGCTACTAGCGGAAAGCTTGCGATATACTGAAACATTAGAAGAAAAAATATCAAATTCACAATCTAAAATAAATCAATTAAGACAAGAGAAGAAAAAGAAATTAGGAGGATACGAAAAGGCTAAACAAGAATATTTTAAATATTTGTACGAAAGAGACTATCAAGCTTGGTTAATTTTAGACCCTGTTATTACGGTTCATCCCGATCAAATATTTTTTGAATGCTTTAGCAAAGATGAATCAAGTTATGGGAAATTGACTTGCAAGAATGAAATATTCGAAAAAATACAAAAACACAAATGTGGAACCACTAATATTGATTATTCTGAAAATTTGTACAATGAATTTCAAAAAATAAGAGAGTATAAAAATACAAAATTTTCAATTGATCCATCAGGCTTTTCGGTTGAAACGAATAACCAAGATTTTAGGGAAGAAAAAATAGAACTTCCTGATTCGTGGATGAGGGGATTCTTACAAGTAAGTTCAGCAATGAATTTATCAGGAGTTAAATTCGAAATGCATACTCAAGATATGGCTAATATTTTATTCTTTTTGAAAAGAAATAAAGAAAAGGAAAGCCCTAGATATATGGAATTTATTTTAGAACCTGGAAAAAGAATCAAAATAAATTTTAAACCATGGAATACCACAATTGAATCAAGTAAATCTGTTTATACAGGAAAAAAAGCGGAAAGAATAAAAATATGGGGAAGAAAAAGACTTCTAATACTAGAACGATTATTACATATTACCAATTCGTTCACAATATTTATGATATCAAGTGGAATGCCATCTTTTTTCATCGCAAATATGAATGAAATGACCTTCACCTTAGCTTTGTCTGGATGGTCTGATAATGATTGGTCTAGAATTGGTAAATTTGATTTAATGCACAATAGAGAGGAGATAAATTCTATTTCACAACAAAAATTAGTCCTATGTTTAAAACAGAATTGGAGACTTAGCTTTGATGAAATTGTGGAGAAAACAAACTTAAGTCCCAAAACAGTTAATAGTGGTATACTGAAATTAGTTCAATATGGTAAATTGATATATGATATCAGTGATAATGTTTACCGATATAGAGAATTAAGCAAAGATAATCTTGCTGTAGATAATATTCAATTCAATTCACACATTGAAAAACAGGCTTATGAAATTATCCGTAATAATAATATAGATGATTATCAAAAATCAGTAATTACGGATAGTTATGCAAAATATGCTGCAAAACTTGAGAAAAAATTTATTACTGAAATAACTATAGACAATGAAAATAGATTAGAAAATGCTAAATGCACATGTGATTTTTATTTTAACAATAAATTATATAAAGGTCCATGCAAGCATATGATAGCATTGAAAATATTCAGTAATAAAGGGATAGACTAGAAGTTTAAAATTATTAATTTTATAACATAAAAGTACTACGACTAGTTTTATTTTAATTAAATAATATTTATATTTGTAACGGGTAATAACGGCACAGACCTTGCTTTTTGACTGGTGTTTCGCCAGTCTTGACTTTAGAGTTTACATGCTTCACCAAGATGTTCTTAACTGTGTGAAAAGACTACTATACGTTTTTTCCGGTGAGACTTCGCAGAAGTGAAAAAGACGTATAGTAGTCCTTTCACTTGAGTTGACCAACTAGGTTATTGAATAGACGAAGGCGTCGTTATTACCATATCTTTTCTTTAAATGTCAACAGATAATAAAACCAACCATAGACAAGAAATCTATAATAAAATAAGTGAGAGCTCTAAAGATGAATATATTCTATCAGAAATGATTCGTCTGGGATTTGTGGATAATAAAAATTTTGATAAAGATGAATTTGCACGAATTTTAAAAGAAGAGTTTAAACTTCAGAATGAGTACAGAGATCTTTTAAAAAAACAGATAAAACTGTCAAATAAAGAAGAGATTCTGAAGGAAATTCGTTTGAGACGAATGGCTGAGTCTAGAGCAAAACAAAAAGAAAATGCTGAAAAAAGAAAACATAATTTTGAAATTAAGAAAAAATTAAGAGAAGAGAAAAACAAAACTGACATTCAATTTTTGGGAAAGGAATATATTGGTCAAATAAATAAAAAAGCTAGTGATTTAAATCAACTTAAGAAAAATGGACTTGAACCAATAAATTCAATAAAGGAACTATCTGAATATTTTAAGATTTCGATTCCAATGATAAAATTTTTATGTTATTCACCTACAAGTTCCGAAATAAATCATTACAAACGTTTTACCTTAAATAAAAAAACAGGAGGGCAAAGAACTATTTCAGCTCCGATGCCAAAGCTAAAATATCTTCAAAATAAAATAAAGCATGAAATTTTAGATAAAATTTGCTTGCATAAATCAGCATGTGGATTTGTTTCTGAAAAATCGATAATTGATAATGCAAAACCTCATATTGGTAAAAAATTTCTAATCAATTTAGATTTAGAAGACTTTTTTCCAAATATTTCATATAAAAGAGTCTATGGAATATTTAAATCTTTGGGATATTCATCCCAGATATCATGTACTTTAGCATTGGCATGTACTGAACCTGATATTGCTGAAGTTAAGATTGAAGATAAAAAATACTTTACTGCTTTATCTGAACGATATTTACCTCAAGGAGCTCCTTCAAGTCCTATGATAACTAATATATTATGTAGAAAATTGGACTCACGTTTGTCAGGTTTGGCAAAAAAATATAAATTTCAATATACTCGTTATGCTGATGACATAAGTTTTTCAGGTAATGATTATTATTCAGCCATAAAAATCTTAAATTTTGCGAAACAAATTATTAAAAATGAAGGTTTAAAGATTAATGATAAAAAAACAAGTTTTACTAGAAATAATAATAGACAAGAAGTTACAGGAATAATTGTAAATGAAAAATTATCAATCGATAATAGGAAAATTAAAAAATTCAGAGCATTGCTTCATAATATTGAAAAGAATGGATTAGAAAAAGCAAGCTGGGAAGGAAAGAAGTCACATGAACTTTTAGGTTTTATCGAAGGTTATTTTAATTTTATTAAAATGATTGACTCTAAAAAATCCAAAAAGTATAAAAAACAAGTAAAATCGATACTTAAAAAATATAATTATGAAAAAACAGATGGCATAAAATCAAATAAAACAGTTGAATATCTTAGAACAAAAAAAGAAGAACTCAATATAAATAAGACAAATGAAGATTTAACGATTAATATCAAATCTACGACAACATCAAATGAAAAAAATAAAAATCAGTTTATATTAGTTAGATTTATAACAATAGTATTTAATCTGATATATCTTTTTTCTCAAATAGCAGTAAATACAAGAATAAGTAATTATTTGGTTGGAATATTTTGTATAACAACAATCATTTCAATATCGAAAGTATTAACTAAATCAGCTTATATTCGATTTGCGATATTATCTATCGTTTTATTTCGTTTTTCATACCTGTATTTTTTTAATAGTTATTCGTACGGATTTATTATAATTGAAATATTTGTTATATTACTCTTATCGCGAATTCTCAAGAATATAACAAAATAAAAAAGTTATCCTAATAAATTAGAATAACTTTAGATTTAAAATCAAAGTGATGTCTGAGTTCATATTATTCAGAACAACACTTTGATTCTTTTTTTTCAGATTTGGCAACTTCCTCAGAACAACACTTCTTTTCTGAATCAGAACAAGATTTAGTTTTATCTTCCTTAGAGCAGCATTTTTTTTCAGAAGTTTCACTACAACATGACTTTTTTGATTTTTCATCACAAGTATTGGTTTTAGTGCTATCTTTTTCACAACAAGATTTTTCTTGACTGATTTCAGTTTTAGCTTTTGTAGCATCTTTTTTCTTTGTATTATTCATACAAGCCGTCATAGCAAATAATGCAAAGCTAATGATGATTAGTTTTTTCATAGTATTTTATTTTTTGATATTATTACAAAAATAAACTAAATCTATAAAAACAAAAGAACATAAGTAAATTATTTGATAGCGTAAATTAATGGAGACTAAAGTCTATACTATTCTTATAATTAATTAATGAATAAATTTATGATTATTATTTCAAATAATTTTTTCGAAATAATTGAACATTGCTCCTTAATTATGCTATTTCAAGACTCGATCAAGTAGAATTATTCATTATTTTTCCAATTAAACGGACTTATCCCATTATAATAGTTAGCCAGCCGAATCTTTGTAACATTCAGTGC
>JAOARN010000156.1 GCA_025210485.1 Marinifilaceae bacterium
CGAATTTTGAAATTTTTATTTCTATATTTGCTTTTAAATAAATTGAGTGGCTCATAATTCTTCTTTTGTTTCGAAACCCAAAGAAAACGAATTTTGAGCCATTTCTATTTTAAAAGTCTCCTCTTTTATACGCTATCAATTATTTATCAATAAAACGCCTTTGCTCATTGTTTTGGCCTTATTACTCACTTATTTTAGTAATATCATAAAATAATAACTTTCTTTAAACATAGTCTATAAATAAAAGGAGGTATAATATGATTAAAATAAACGAAAAATATTTAGTTTATGTAATTCTAGTTGTAATATGGATAATGCTATTTTTAGATAATTATAATGGGAGTCTTATTTTTGCCATTTTAATTGCAAGTGTAAGAGTCTTTGTTGTAGGTTTTATTTATTATGTCCATCACAAAACATACCTTTATCTGAACACCTCTATTAAAGAATGTTTGAAATTAGCGGGAGCTATTTTTGTTGCGTTTATTATATTATCAATAGATGAAATTTTTACGGAAGCAGTTTATATAAATTCAGATTCCAAAATTGCAAATTTTATTAATAAATTTAGTTCATTCTACGATGAAAATAATAATAATGAGGATATTTTAGATGAAAGTAATTTATTAATGGAATTGTTTTTGAATTTTCTTTCAAGTTCGATACAAATAATTAGTGCGATTGTTTTTAGTTGGGCGACTCATGTAATGAAAAAGAATAAAATTAACGAAATGGAAATTTCTAAACTTGAAAATTTAAAAAAAGAGGCGGAATTAAGTCATTTAAAAAATCAAATAAATCCACATTTTTTGTTCAATGCCTTAAGTAATATATACTCGTTAGCATATTTAAAAGAAGATGAAACTCCAGATAGGATAATGCAGCTCTCAAAAATGTTGAGATATGTTGTATACGAAACTAATGTTGATAAAGTAAATATTGAAAAAGAAGTCAATTACATAATAACTTATATTGATTTTGTAATGCTAAAAACAAATAATAAAAACATAAAATTTGAATACAATAATTGTGATTTGCAGTATAAATTACCACCAATGATATTAATGCCTTTTATCGAAAATGCATTTAAACATTCGATTATTGGTTTAAAATTTTCGTGGATCAAAATAGTTCTTGAAAATATCAATCCAAAAGGAATAATGTTTAGAATAACAAATTCGGTTGTTAAAAATGAAATCAGCACAATTTATTCTAACGGGGGGGTAGGTATTGAAAATGTAAAAAAAAGACTTGAAATTGAATATAAAGATAAGTTTTCATTGAAAAATGGATTTGTAAATGAAAAAGTATATGAAGTTGAACTTAAGTTATACAAATAATGAAATATAATATTGCAATACTTGAAGATGAAGAACCCAACGCGAGACTGCTTGAATCATATATCACTCAAATTGAAGATTTAACATTAATTGGTAAATTTTCTAATCCAGTCGAATTTATAAACTCTAAGCAATCTTCCCAAGTTGAGATCTTATTACTGGACATACATATGCCAATAATGAATGGAATGGATTTTTTGAAAAATATTAATCCAAATGCTGAGGTAATAATAACAACAGCTTACCCTCAATACGCAATTAGTGGATATGAATACAGTGTTGTTGATTATTTATTGAAACCTGTAGAAATGTCAAGATTTATACAAGCAATAAACAAGGCAAAGGATAATATAAAAATTAAGCGAGATACGGATTTAAAAAACTCAAACTTTCGTATATTTAAAGTTGATAAAAAACTTATGAAAATCAATTTAGATGATATAGTTTATATAAAATCCGATTGGAATTATATTCATATATTCACCAATAATAGTAAATATGTTGTTTTAAGTACAATGAAAAAAATCGAGAAAGATTTATTTTATGAAAACTTCATCAGAATACATAAAACATTAATTATTAACCTTAATTATTTTGAATATATTGAAGGAAATACTGTTTGCATTAATGGTAATAAATTACAGATTGGAAAAAGCTATAAACAAAATTTTTTAAACATAATTTCAAAATGAAACGATTTTTGGTAATTTTCTTAATAATTGGATTTCAATCATGTAATTCTGGAAAATGGGGGTTCAAAGTAAAAGAGATTAATTATAATACTTATCAAATTTCTGAAATAAAAAGTAAACAAAACAATGTTTTATATTTGTTTTTAACTTCAAATGAGGCTCTGCTTTTTGATTTAGGTTCAAATCCAAAATTTAAAGTAGAAAAAATTATTCGAACACTAACTGATCTTCCATTATCCTATCTTCCTTCACATTTTCATTTTGACCATATTGCAAATATTAGCAATAAAACAAGAATTTTATTGCATGAATCACAGTTAATCAATAAAAACAAAGATAGTATTATTACAATTCATAAAAATTTGAGTTTTGGAGAAAGAGATATAAAATTTAAATACTCAAGAATACTAAAAGGAGATAGTTGTATCCAAATTGGAGACAGAAATTTACAGATTATACCAACATCAGGACATTCTCCATATTCAATATGTATCATTGATCATAAACATAAACAGATATTTAGTGGAGATCTAGTTTATAATGATCTTCTGCTAATAGATAATTTAAAAGAATATATAAATTCTGTTGAAAAAATTATAAAACTAACAGATAAAAGCTATAAAATTTATGGGGCTCACAAAAGTTCTCAAGTCAAATATCAAAAACTACTTGATTTAAAATGTCTATTGAATAAAATATTAAAAAAAGACTACCAAGAATTAGAAATTGAAAATACTATCAATAAAACTCGAATAATTAAACATAAAGAAATTGAAATTTTAATAAAAATCTAAATTCGGTAATTAAACTAGATGTAGGATAATTTTCATTTATATTTTTTAAGCTATGTCACTTTTATATGTGTTTTTATTTATTTAGTAAAACTTTTTTTTGTAGTTTTGTTTTGTAACAATAGGAGGGAAGAGACAAAAATTTTTTATGAAAATTTCAAAACATTTTAATTCAGATTTAAAAAATTGTAAACTTTGTAATAGTGATAATATTTCCAGACATGGAATTGTTAATGGTATTGTTAGGTATAGATGTAATCATTGTGGTAAAACATTCAATGTTCTAACCAATACCTCATTAGCAAATTTGCGAAAAAAAGAGAAATGGTCGAAATATTGTGAGTGTTTAAGGAGTGGAATATCTATCCGTAAAGCCGCTGAGATTTGCGGGATTCATCGCAATACTGCCCTTAGGTGGAGGCATCGATTTCTCGCAGCTTTAAAAAATACTGAACCAAAGTCTCTTTCTGGTAAAATAGAAGAGGATGAATGCTTTTTCCATAAGTCTGAAAAAGGAAATAAAAACTTAAATAGACTAGCTAGAAAAAGGGCGGTTGCAGACAAAACATCCTTAACAGAATCAGAAAAAATATATTTATTTGTAAATAAAGATGAAAAAGATAAGGTTTATAATATTATTGCTGATTGTGCAGATAAAATTGATTTTATTAAACTAAGTGAAATCTTC
Source organism: Marinifilaceae bacterium (assembly GCA_025210485.1). Taxonomy (GTDB): domain Bacteria; phylum Bacteroidota; class Bacteroidia; order Bacteroidales; family Marinifilaceae; genus JAOARN01. The sequence continues at coordinate 3,512 of JAOARN010000156.1, forward strand.
GATAAAAATTGTAATTATATTGTAAGAAGTGGGATTAGTTTTTTAGAAGATTTAAAAAAAATGACAAATTACAACTCACTTTTCCATACAGTATGTAGCAATAATCAAAAGATGAATAAGGCAACATTTCATTGTATAAAGTTAAAATCATGGATGTTACGGTTTAATGGTGTGGCGACTAAATATCTTGAAAATTATACATCGTGGTTCTCTAATTTAAATAATTTAACTTATCTAAACGGAGAAGAAATATTAATATCAAAGTTTTTACGATTCGATTAATATAAAATTGAAACCACTGTCTGAAATTACATAAGTATAAATTTAATCATCCCAAATCTGAAAATACTCCTGTACCATTTGTTTTATTTTATCATTCACTAGATTTTTACATGCTTTTTTCCTATTATTGTTTATATAAAATATTAAAAAACATTACTTATAAATAAAATTGATGCAAACGATTATAGATTTATTTGAAACCAGTGTAGAGAAATATAGAGATAATCCATATGTGTGGGAACATAATGGAAGTAAATATTTCAGCCATAGTTATATAGATATCAAAAACAAAGTAGAAGTATTTGCTAAAGCATTATTTATATCTGGTATAAAAAAATATGATAAAATTGCATTATTATCAGAAGGGCGCACAGAATGGCTTGTGTCAGAATTAGCGATTTTATACTCAGGCGGTATAAATGTTCCTTTGTCTATAAAGCTTGATGCTGAAACAGAACTTAAATTCAGATTGGTTCATTCAGAAACAAGATATATTATTGTTTCAGGAAATCAAATAGAAAAAATAAGATCTATTATTAATGATTTAGATAATATTGAACAGGTAATTATTCTTGATTCAGATTGTAACACTAAAAATAATAAAGAAATACATATTCATGACTTTCTGAAACTTAGTGAGATAACTCCTCCTGAAATAGAAGAGGAATTCAAACAAATTGCTAAGGAAATAAAAAAAGATGACCCTGCAAATATTTCATACACATCTGGCACAACAGCTGATCCAAAGGGGATAATCCTAACTCATGGCAATTATACTACTAATACCATTCAAGCATGTGGACTTATGGATATCCCTGAACACTATAAGACCTTATTGATATTACCATGGGATCATTCTTTTGCGCATACTGCAGGAATATATGCTTTTATGTATAAAGGTGCTTCAATTGCTTCTGTTCAACAAGGAAAAACAGCATTGGAAAACTTAAAAAATATACCTAAAAATCTCAATGAATTAAAACCAGATATTCTACTCAGTGTTCCCGCTTTAGCTAAAAATTTTAAGGCAAAAATTGAAGCTGGAATAAAGAAAAAGGGAGGTTTTACTGAAAAGCTATTTAACTTTGCTTTAAAATTATCTTATTGTTATAATTCAAATGGATTTTCTAAAGGTAAGGGTGTTAGATTGATTCTTAAGCCTTTTGTTCGATTATTTGATTCCATTATTTTTTCTAAAGTAAGAAATGGGTTTGGTGAAAACCTTAAGTTTTTTATTGGTGGTGGGGCGCTTTTAGATCTTGATCTTCAGCGTTTTTTCTATGCTATTGGTATCCCAATGTTTCAAGGCTATGGTTTATCTGAAGCTTCTCCAATTATTTCTTCAAATTCGATTAATCATCATAAATTGGGCTCATCAGGCTTTTTGGTGGAAGATATGGAGCTTAAAATATGTGATTCGGAAGGCAATTCATTACAGCCTGGAGAAAAAGGTGAAATTGTCATTAAAGGAGGAAATGTGATGAAGGCATATTGGAAAAATAAATCTGCGACAGATGAATGCTTAAAAAACAATTGGTTACATACAGGGGATATGGGTTATATGGATAATGATGGTTACTTATATGTGCTTGGTCGATTTAAGTCACTTTTAATAAGCAATGATGGTGAAAAATATAGCCCTGAAGCAATAGAGGAAGCATTTGTTGAACAATCTAATTATATAGAGAAATGTGTCTTATATAATAATCAAAATCCTTATACTACAGGATTGATAGTTCCGAACAAAAACAAACTTATCTCAGAATTAAAAAAACACAATTTAAACATTGATTCTTCTCTAGGACAGGAGAGATCCTTAGAGCTTATCGAAAGTGATTTAAATGAATTTAAGCAAGGGAAATATAAAGATATGTTCCCACAACGATGGATCCCTGCGTCGGTATTAGTCTGTGAAGAGGATTTTACAGAACAAAATAAATTAGTCAACTCAACAATGAAAATTGTAAGAAATAAAGTTATTCAGAAGTATCAAGCTGATATTGAATTTTTGTATACACCTGAATCTAAAAATTTCATAAATGGTAAAAATAAGGCTAATATATATCGTAATATGGTAAATTAGAGTATGTCTAATTAATGTATAGGAAAAGCTCAGATAGATAATATCTGAGCTTTTTTCGTAAAATTATAAATACAAATTAAGTCAATAAACTAAGCATAAAAACAAAATGGAATAATAATTTCTATTTAATTATCATATATTGTTTTTTATTTCTAAGTCTACTTAGTTCTTTTAAGCTCATAAGATTGATTACCTTAGTTTTTAGATTTACCACATAATACTTTTGTTCCTCTAAATTGGAAAAAAGTTTCCCTACAGAATTTTGTAATTTTCGAATCATAATAATACAATATGTTAAATGTTATATCCTATTATAAAGTTACAAAAACCAAAAACCAATGTCCACTAATTTTAAGTAATAAATACAAATAAAATCTACTGACTCATAAGTGTTTGATATACAATTTGGAAGCAACAACAAGTTTTAAATGAAGGAATTTGACAGAATAAAATAAATAATTAAAACCAAATATCTTAGAATAGCTTTTTTAATTATGTTAATATTGTTTTTTGCTATTAAATTGTTGTTCAGTTGAATTATAGATTCAAAAATATTCTATGTATTAGAATATACTAATTATCATTATTATATTTGTTTTAAGAATATTCAAATTTTAATATTTATGCTAATCTAACACTATATATATGGAAAAGGTAATTTTAGTAGATACAAATGACAAGCCAATAGGTTTGATGGAAAAATTAGAGGCTCATAAAAAGGCTTTATTACATCGAGCTGTTTCTGTGTTTTTATTTAATTCAGAGGGAAAAATGCTAATTCAAAGGAGGGCTTTATCAAAATATCATTCACCTGGCTTATGGACAAATACAGCTTGTACACATCCCAGAGAGAACGAAAGTGTTAGTAAAGCAGGGATTAGAAGATTAAATGAAGAAATGGGTATCGAATATCATAATTTAACAAAAATATTTGATTTCATTTATAAAGAAAAATTAGATAATGAGTTAACGGAGTATGAATTCGATCACGTTTTTGTAGGAGAGAGCGATATAAAACCAAATTTCAATACGAAAGAGGTGTGTGAGTATAATTATGTAGGATTAGAAGACCTAAAAGCAGATGTAATTGCACATCCTGAGAAGTACACAGTATGGTTTAGAAAAATATATTTAAAGGTAATGGACTATTACGCAAAAAACAGATAAAAAAAAACGCTCAATTTCGATTGAGCGTTAATAAGTTTCTTACGATTAGTTAATTTTAACATTAATCGCATTAAGACCTTTTCTTCCTTCAACAACATCATAGGAAACTTTATCTCCTTGATCGACTTTATCTACTAATCCTGTTACATGAACAAAGATATCTTCATTAGTTTCATCGTTTTTAATAAATCCAAATCCTTTAGATTCGTTGAAAAATTTTACTGTACCGTTTGGCATTTTAATTGATATTTAATTATTAATTTCAGCGTAAAGATATATAAATAAAATAACTTTATACTATATATCTGATTTTTTTATAATTTTTCTTTTATTCAATTTCATTTATATAAATATCTGTCCTATTGGAATATTGATTAAATAGGCTTGTTTTTTCTGTTTTTTTGTTAAATAGAATTTAATTTGCTTTTCATTTAATTATTCAAAATACTAGCTTAATAGTTTGAAAATAAGATATATTCACAGTTTTATTTAAATGTCATCCGAATTGTATTGGAATCCTAAACGCTTACCAGTTCTCACTTTCGCATTTTGTATTTTCTCAAACATATCGTTTACAGAAATTATTTTCACATTTTCGTATGGAGGCACTAAAAGATCAAAATTTAAAGAATAATTAATAGATGTTTCTACTATTTGCCTTAAACTTTCATCATTTATTATATTCTCAGAAAGATCAGATTTAAACAAATTCATTTGTCTTTTCCCTTCTACGAGATAATGCTTTTCTTTATTCACAAAAATTCGGGCTACTAAATAACCTAAATCATCCAAACGACTATATTTAAATGAGTCTGATAAAAAGTTAAAGATATTTATTATTCCTGAATATGAATTATCTGGATTTTGCTTGATATAATTATTCTGCCATACATTATGATCTCTATTAAATTGAAAAACGTTGGAATACATACTAAATACTAAAATATCAGAAGCAACTCTAATTTCAAATTCATAATCACCTCTTTCTTTAAATTCAACTCTCGAACCATGCCCCATTGATTCTAGTTCGGAATTATATTCAATATGTATTTTTTTAACAACTTCCTTCAATTGATTAAATACTTCAACCGTATTTTTATTAACTAATTGTTTTAGTTCATCTTTATGTTTTAAGGTTGACAATATAGATGATTGAGTATTAATAATATTCATAATTAAAAAGTATTAGGATTTTAATTTATAGGATAGCTTATTGAAAGCTTTAATTTCACAAAAATTATCTAAACAAAAAAATATTTATTTGCTAAAAGCCAATAAAACTGTATTAGAGCAGAAAATTTTATGTTTTTTTTTATTTTTACGACAAATTAGAAAAACATGATATCAGTAAATAGTTTAGGAGTAGAATTTGGAGGAACAAGTTTGTTCGAGAACATATCTTTTGTTATTAATCCCAAGGATAGAATTGCTTTGATGGGTAAGAATGGTGCAGGAAAATCAACCTTGCTTAAAATTCTTGCTGGAGTGCAAAAAGCAAATAAAGGTAATATATCAAAACCTACGGATTCGGTAATTGCATATTTGCCACAGCATTTGTTGGTGGAAGATGAGAGAACCGTATTTGAAGAAACAGCTCAGGCTTTCTCAGATTTATTGTTAATGGAGAGTAGAATTAATGAAATCAATAAAGAGTTGGAGATTAGAACTGACTATGAGTCGGATGAGTACATGAAGCTTATTGAAGAGGTTTCTACTTTAAGTGAAAAGTTTTACTCAATTGAAGATACAAATTTTGATGAAAAAATAGAGAAAACTCTTAAAGGGCTTGGATTTAAAAGAGAAGATTTTCAAAGAAAAACATCAGAATTTAGTGGTGGTTGGAGAATGAGAATAGAATTAGCTAAGATTCTTCTTCAAAAGCCAGATCTTATTTTATTAGATGAGCCTACCAATCACTTAGATATCGAATCTGTCCAATGGTTGGAAGATTTCTTAATAAATAGTGCAAATGCGGTGATGGTTATATCGCATGATAGAGCTTTTGTTGACAATATTACAAATAGAACTATTGAAATTACCTTAGGACGAATTTATGATTATAAGGCTAATTATACTAAATATTTAGACTTAAGACAGGAAAGAAGAGCAACACAATTAAAACAATATAATGAGCAGCAAAAAATGATTGCTGAAACTAAAGAATTTATTGAGCGCTTTAAAGGCACATATTCTAAAACCTTGCAGGTTCAGTCGAGAGTGAAAATGCTTGAAAAGTTGCAATTGATAGAGGTCGATGAAGAGGATAAATCAAGTCTAAAATTAAAATTCCCTGCTTCTCCTAGGTCTGGAACTTACCCTGTTGAAGTAGATGCAGTTTCAAAGAAATATGATGAACATGAAGTTTTTAATAATATTTCATTGACGATAGAAAGAGGAGAGAAAATTGCTTTTGTTGGCAGAAATGGCGAAGGTAAGTCCACTTTAGTAAAATGCATTATGAACGAAATTGATTTTGAAGGATCTTTATCTTTAGGACATAATGTTAAAATTGGCTATTTTGCACAAAATCAAGCTTCTATGCTAGATGAGAATCTTAGTGTGTTTCATACTATTGACGATGTAGCTGTCGGTGATGTTAGAAAAAAGGTAAAGGATCTATTAGGTGCATTTATGTTTAGTGGTGACAGCATTGAAAAAAAGGTAAAAGTACTTTCTGGAGGAGAAAGAACAAGACTAGCTATGATTAAGTTATTATTAGAGCCAGTAAATTTATTAATTCTTGATGAGCCGACAAATCATTTAGATTTGAGAACTAAGGATGTTCTGAAGGAGGCATTAAAAGATTTTGATGGTACTATAATACTTGTTTCTCATGATCGTGATTTTCTTAATGGGCTTGCTGATAAGGTGTACGAGTTCAGAGATAAAAAGTTGATTGAATATCTTGGTGATATAAATTACTTTTTGGAAAAGAAGAAAATAGATAATTTAAAAGAAATCGAAAAAAAATAAAAAATAGGGGTTGGTAATATAATGAATCAACCCCAATTTTTTATTTGATATTTTGCACTACCCATTCGAGGGTTTTTTCAAATCTAACATCTTTCATTAAACCAAAAGAATTCTTTTTCTTCAATTGTTTTTTACTAATAAAAGGAGAATTTATTCCGCACAGGTATTTGGTAATCAAAATATTTGACATTTCTTCTATACAACTATTAATATCACTCAAGATATCTTCTGTATTAATATTCTTTATGTTTTGCCCCATATCTAAATTGAATTTTCCAATAGGCTGGTTTTCACAAACGGAACAGACATTACATTTATTGTCAACATAATCATTCCCTTCGAAGTATGAAGCTAAAGCATAACTAATACATGATTTGGATTGAAACAAATCAATCATCTTCCAAATTCGTTTCACTTCTGCACTTTCTTTATTTTTAAACAATATATATAGTTTTTTTGCAACTAATTTTGTGTCAAATTCCTTATCTAAAATTCGATATTGATCGACACTATTTTTACTTGTTAATTCAATCCAATTTCTATTGTCAAAATATTCTAAAGCATTAATAATCTTTTTTCTATCGTATCCAGATTCGTTAACAAATTTATTAATGTCAATATATGCATAAATCTTTTTTTTATCCACAGCCATTAATAACTCAGAAACGAATTTATATCTTTCGCCTGAAAAATTAGATAATATTTCTTTACCTGTTGTTTTAGTCTTGAATTTATATTCTTCATAATAGGTTAATTCAGGAATAATAATTCCTTCAATTTCCATATATATTAATAGTGTTTTAAGTGTTAAGATTCTAATATTTGAACTTCTAGTAAGCTTGTATAATTTTATGTCAATCAGACTTTCTTTGTTGTTTTTAAATAGTTCAAGAATATATTCTATTTCGCTCAATTCTGGCGTGTCTCCGTATATAAAGTTCTCCAATTCTGTAATATTAGTTCCATCTGCTAAAAGAATACATTCAGAATCATAACCATCTCTACCTGCTCTTCCAATTTCTTGACTGTATGACTCTATAGATTTAGGAAGATTATAATGAATAACTGAACGAATATTTGATTTGTCTATTCCCATACCAAAAGCAATTGTAGCAACTATACAGTTAACTTGATTATTCATAAACTTGTTTTGAATCTCTAATCTTAGTTCCGAATCCAAACCAGCGTGATATGAGAGAGATGAAATGCCATAAGTTTGTAATTTTTTGCTTAAATCATCAGCTTCGGCCTGTAATGTAACATAAACGATTGAAGCATTTGATTTGTTCTTTAGGAGGTAGTTTTTTAGAAATTCAAATCTTTTGTCTAATCTCAGTGGATTAACACTTATTTTAAGATTTTGTCGGTGAAAACCAGTAACAAAGCAATTTTCAGTATCAATATTAAATTTACTCTGCATATCATTAATAACTTCTTTTGTAGCTGTAGCAGTAATTAAAAGTACATTTTTGATATTGAATTCTTCTCTATATTTTGCAAGTTTCAAATAGTCGGGTCTAAAATTATGCCCCCATTCGGAAATACAGTGCGCTTCATCCACTGCTAGTAAAGAAATTTTAATTCGTGATAAAAAACTTCTAAATCTTTCATTTCTAAACCTCTCTATTGATATAAATAGGATTTTAACTTCATTGTTTAATAATCTGTTTATTATCGAATTATACTCTTCAGGGGAGAGTGTAGAGTCTATTTTTTCTGCATTTATATTTTTAGATTTTAAAAAATCAATTTGATCTTGCATTAAGGCAATTAAAGGAGAAACGATTAAGCTAATATTAGGTAAAACAAGAGCTGGTAGTTGATAGCATAACGATTTGCCAGCTCCGGTAGGAAAAATTGCAATAGCTGAATTTCCATTTGCTATGCTTTGAATTACATTTTTCTGTCCCTCTCTAAATTCATCAAATTTGAATCTTTCTCTTAGTATTTTATATATCATGATTTCCGATATTAATTATCATCCTATTTTAATATGTTTATTCTCACCATTTATGAATTTATAATTCTTAGTCTCAGTACTTTTTCATAAATTTATTTATATCTGTTAATTTAAAAATTGTAAATTTATGAATAAATATTTTTTGATAATATTTTTTTCAATTCTTTCCTCATTAGAGTTGTTGTCACAAAAAACTGATTCAAACATTTTCGGAGACGTAAAATCGGAAAATACAAAAGAACATTTGCCTTTTGTAAATATACATGTAAAGGGGACTACTATAGGCACAACTACTGATATTTCAGGTCATTATATGCTTACCAATCTTCCTGTTGGTAAACACATTATTGTTGCCAAATTTATGGGATACGAAACAAAAGAAGTCGAACTTGATTTAATAAAGAATAATAGTATTGAATTAAATTTTATCATGAAAGAAAAAGTAATGACATTGAGTGATATTGTTATTACAGGCACCAAAACATTTAAAAGAAAAACCGAATCCCCTGTAATTGTTGGAATTATAGATTCAAAACTATTAGAAAATGTAAATGCGTCAAGTCTTTCCGAAGGACTCAATTATCAATCAGGAGTAAGGGTTGAGACAAATTGTCAAACCTGTAATTATACTCAATTACGTATGAATGGACTTGCAGGAGGATATTCACAAATACTGATAAATGGTAGACCTATTTTTAGTCCTTTAACTGGTTTATACGGGATGGAACAAATTCCAAAAAGCATGATCGAAAGAGTTGAAATAGTGAAAGGGGCGGGATCCTCACTATATGGTTCTAGCGCAATAGGAGGCACAGTAAATCTCATTACAAAATACCCAAATGAATCGTCTTATGAGTTTAGTTATACTAATCAAATTATAGATACTGAAACCAATGAGTACTTTTTTAATGGTAATATTAACTTTATTAGTAATAACAGGAATTCTGGTGTGTCCATTTTTGTTGCAAAAAGAAATAGGGATTGGTATGATAATAATGATGATAATTTTTCAGAGTTGCCAAAAATAAAAAATAACTCCTTTGGAGCAAAATTATATTACAAACCTCTTATAAATCATAAATTAGAATTAAATTTTAGTTCTTTATACGAATATCGATATGGTGGTGAGATGGTTGACAAACCAAGCTATTTGAGCCAACAGTCAGAAGAACGGGTGCATAATATTTTAATGGGAGGTATTGATTATTCTATTCATTCATTGGAAAATGAGAAAAACTCAATAGATTTTTATATCTCAGCTCAGAAAACAGACCGTGATCACTACACTGGAATAATTCCAGATGAAGAGGAGGAAATAGAAAAACATAAATCCAATCCACCATATGGAATTACGGATAATTACACCTATCAAATAGGTAGTCAAATTAATTATGAAATCAGTTCTAATTCTGATTTATCAAATTACATTTCATTAGGATTGGAGTATGTTAGGGATAAAGTTGAAGATAATATATCAGCTTATAATTATAATGTAAATCAAAATACAGAAAACTCAGCTTTGTTTATTCAGGATGATATAAAGATAAACAATAACATTAATGGTATTATAGGAATACGTTTCGATAAACATAATTTGTTAGAGGATTTGGTTATTAGTCCTCGTTTATCAATTATGTATAAATATATGCAAAATTATCAATTGAGGGCAACTTATGGAAAAGGTTTTAGAGCCCCTCAAGCATTCGATACTGATCTTCACATTGCCTTTGCAGGAGGGGGAGTTTCTAGGATAAAACTTTCTTCTAATTTAAAAGAAGAAAAATCAGATAGCTTTAGCTTTTCATTGAATTATGATAAAGCTAGTTCTGATTATATAATTGGTTACACAATTGAAGGATTCTATACAAACTTAAAGAATTCGTTTTTTCTTTCTCAAATTGGAGAAGATAATCACGGAGAAATATTTGAAAAACAAAATGGGGATGAAGCTAAAGTAATGGGGCTAAACTGCGAGTTAAGAGCAAATTATAATCGAAAAATAGAAATGAGTGCAGGCTTAACAATACAGAAATCAGAATATAATAATAAAATCAAATACCTTGAAGATGAACATGCTATTAAGGAATTTCTTCGCACTCCAAAAAAATATGGATTCTTAAACTTAAGTTTAACTCCAAATAGAAAATATTCAGTATCAATAAATACAGTCTATACTGGGGAAATGAAGATAATAAAAATGTCAAATGATAGTTTTGGAAAAGATAGGTTTGTAAATACAGAAGATTTTTGGGATGCAAATCTAAAATTAAATTATTTTCTTAAACTTCCAAATTCAGCTTCAGATATTAATCTATTCGCAGGGCTTAAAAATATATTAAATAATTACCAGTCAGATTTTGATAGGACAAAGAATCGAGATAGTAATTATGTATATGGTCCATCTTTACCTCGAACAATATATTTTGGAATAAAATTAGGTAGTTTTTAGAAAGCTTAAATTAAACTGTACTAATGATTCAATAAGTAAATATATAAGATTTTGAGTTGAAAAAGCATACCGATAAATCTATAAAATAGAGGGTATTTAAACTTTAAAACGCCTTCTGAAGCTTCTAATGAGTCTTTGAACTGAGTTGTTGCAGTTACGACTTGAATCTCAGGTTTGGAATTAGATAAACGAATTTTTTCTTATTTAGATAAATCGAGAAATAATAAATGTATAATTGCTGTATCCTAAATAGAATAGTAAAAAGAAAGAGGCATTTATTTTAAATGCCTCTTTCTTTTTGAATTATAACTAATACTACGTCTTGCTATCAAGCTTTCGCATCTGTTTTTTCTTGGTTTAATATTTCAGTAACTATCTTGTTTTCATCAGAATTTAAATCCACAGAAATAGTGTCGCCGTTTGAGATACTTGCTTTAATAATAACCTCGGCCATTTCGTCTTCTAAATATTTTTGAATAGCTCTTTTAAGAGGTCTGGCACCAAATTGAGGATCATAACCTTTGTTCGCTATAAAATTTTTAGCATCTTCCGAAATCTTTAAATTATATCCTAGTTCATTCACTCGGGAATAAAGACCTTTTAATTCAATATCAATTATTTCAAAGATATGTTCTTTACTTAACGAATTAAACATTATTAGATCATCTATTCTGTTAAGAAATTCTGGCGAAAAGGCTCTTTTTAAAGCCTTTTGAATAATACTACTAGAATAATCAGCATTTTCTGCAGCCTCGGTCTGAAAACCAATTCCTTTACCAAAGTCTTTCAATTCTCGACTTCCAATATTGGAAGTCATAATTATGATACAGTTTTTAAAATCAACCTTCCTTCCTAAGCTATCTGTAAGAAGTCCATCATCAAGTAATTGAAGTAATATATTAAAAACATCAGGGTGTGCCTTTTCTATTTCATCCAACAATACTACAGAATAAGGTTTTCTACGAACTTTTTCGGTCAACTGACCACCTTCTTCATATCCAACATATCCTGGAGGAGCTCCAACTAGTCGAGAAACAGCAAATTTTTCCATGTATTCACTCATATCTATTCTTATAAGCGCATCAGCACTGTCGAACAAATATTCAGATAATATTTTTGCCAGTTGTGTTTTTCCCACTCCCGTAGGTCCCAAAAAAATGAAAGTGCCTATAGGTTTATTAGGATCCTTTAGTCCAGCTCTATTTCTTTGTATTGCTTTAACAATTTTATCAATAGCTTCTTTTTGACCAATTATTTTATCTTGAATCTCATTGCCCATTTTAAGTAGGCGATGTCCTTCTGCTTGAGCAATTCTTTTTACAGGGACACCAGTCATCATAGCTACAACTTCAGCAATATTCTCTTCGCCTACTTTTTCTCTTTTTTGACTTATTTCTTTTTCCCAGTTTTCTTTTTCCTCTTCAAGTTTTTCAATCAAGTTTTTTTCTTTATCTCTAAAACTTGCAGCCAATTCGAATTTCTGAGATTTAACGGCCTTTATTTTATTAGTTTTTGTTTCTTCTATTTTTTCCTCAAGCTCTTCAATAATAGGAGGTACATTGATGTTCGAAATATGAACTCTTGATCCTGCTTCATCAAGCGCATCAATAGCTTTATCAGGAAGATGGCGATCGCTAATATATCTAGATGTTAATTTCACACAAGCCTCTAATGCATCATCAGTATAGAAAACATTATGGTGTTGCTCATATCTTTCCTTTATATTATTTAGAATTTCAACCGTTTCTTCATCAGAAGTTGGCTCCACCATTACTTTCTGAAACCTTCTTTCCAAAGCACCATCTTTTTCTATATTTTGACGATACTCATCAAGGGTTGTTGCTCCAATACATTGAATTTCGCCTCTTGCAAGAGCTGGTTTTAGCATATTTGCAGCATCTAACGAACCTGTTGCACCTCCAGCACCTACAATGGTGTGAATTTCATCAATAAACAGAATAATATCCGTAGTTTTAGACAATTCATTCAGAATAGCTTTCATTCTTTCTTCAAACTGCCCACGGTATTTTGTTCCTGCAACAATGGAGGCAAGATCTAAAGAAACCACTCTTTTATCAAATAAAACTCTGGAAACTTTTTTTTGTACAATTCTTAATGCGAGTCCTTCTGCAATAGCTGATTTACCAACTCCAGGTTCACCTATAAGTATAGGATTATTCTTTTTTCGCCTGCTAAGTATTTGAGCTAATCTTTCTATTTCTGTTTCTCTTCCAACTATTGGGTCTAAAGTACCCTCTTCCGCAGCCTTTGTGATATCAATTCCAAAATTATCTAGAACAGGAGTATCAGACTTGTTTCTGTTTCCTATTTTTGAAGGATTATTGGAGTCCGAACCACCAACATTAGATCTATCATCACCCACATTACCAAAATCAGATTCAGCTTTAGGGTAAAGAGCCTTAATTCCTAATTTGATTTTATTGTAATTGACAGATCGCCTTTCTAAGGCTTTGGTTACAATACTGTCGTCATCTTTCATAATTGCAAGAAGAAGATGGCCTGTATCGATTACTTTATTTTGTAATGCTTTAGCTTCAAGATAAATAAGTTTTAAAACTCTTTCAGCTGACCTCTGAAGTGGTATATTTGAATTATCTATTAAACCTAGAGATTCATTTTTGAGTTTTTTTTCAATATAGTTTTTTAAATCATATAAATCTACTCCTAACGAAACCAATAGATCAATCGCTATTCCCTCGCCATCTCTAAGAATTCCTAAAAATAAATGTTCTGTTCCTATTGCGGTATTACCTAATCTTTCTGCCTCTTCCTTACTATATGATAATACATCTTTTATTCTCGGTGAAAATTTAGCATCCATAAAATGTGTTTTTTGTAGTAATGTTCACAAAAATATGAGTTGTGAAAATTTAAGTAATATTTAAACTAAAAATACATAGAATAAATTCTAGTATATTTTAAAATTTGATTTTTTTGTTAAAATAATTATCCTTTGATTGGCAAATTAAATTTACAAAACTTTAATATAAAATTTTTACAAAAATAATATTAATTTCCTTAAAGCTTCAATTTTAATTTCATCTTATTTATGTAAAAATACTTTGAAAGTATAAATATAAGTAAGGAAAATTATGTTGGCAATAATTTCTGATAAATTATATTAGATTTTAGATTTAATATATCATTTCTTTATGTAAATAAAATCCTTTGGTTTAAATTAAGAAATTCTTTATATAAAATAATAATCAGAAAAATGCCAATTGTACTTTATTATATAATTTGAAGGTAACCAAAAAAAACCAATTTACTCTCTTGTTGATTAATTTTTGTTGGATTTTGTAAATTTTTTTCAAAATCTCATTAGAATCTTTAAGTTTATTTAAAAAAATAAAAAAAACTAACATAATTGCTTAAATATACTTTGATAATCTTATCGAAAATTTACCTTTTTTTTTACTTTTGTATTTCTTGACTTAAAAAGAAATTAAAATAATATATTCAATGAATACGGGAGAAAGAATAATTCGTATCAATATCGAGGAGGAAATGAAATCTGCCTATATAGATTATTCTATGTCGGTGATTGTTTCTCGTGCCTTACCTGATGTTCGTGATGGTTTAAAACCAGTACATCGACGGGTGCTTTTCGGAATGGGTGAATTGGGCATAGCCTCCAATAAACCATACAAAAAATCTGCAAGAATTGTAGGTGAAGTTTTGGGTAAATATCACCCTCATGGTGATAGCTCTGTATACATGACAATGGTAAGAATGGCTCAAAAATGGTCATTACGATATCCATTGATTGATGGACAAGGTAATTTTGGATCTGTAGATGGAGATAGTCCTGCTGCTATGCGTTACACAGAGGCTAGAATGGATAAAATTGCAGAGGAAACATTATCTGATCTTGATAAGGATACCGTGGATATGACTCCCAACTTTGATGAGTCGTTGAAAGAACCTACAGTTTTACCAACCAGAATACCTAACCTACTTGTAAATGGGGCATCTGGTATTGCAGTTGGTATGGCTACAAATATGCCTCCGCACAATCTTACTGACACTATAAATGCGATTTGTTTATATATTGATAACAATGAGATTGATGATGATGAGTTGATTAGAACAATTGAGGCTCCTGACTTTCCTACTGGTGGCACAATATATGGATATGCAGGTGTAAGAGATGCATACAAAACAGGAAAAGGTCGAATTATTGTTCGCGCTAAAACAACTATAGAGACTACTGCTAACGGTCGCGAAAGAATCATTGTAAATGAAATTCCGTATATGGTTAATAAATCTGAGCTTATAATTAAAGCTGCAGATTTAATTAATGATAAGAAAATAGATGGAATATCTAATGTCAATGATGAATCGGATCGTAATGGTATGAGGATTGTATTTGACTTAAAAAAAGATGCAATAGCAAATGTTGTATTAAATAAGTTATATAAGTATACTCAGATGCAAACTAGCTTCAGCGTTAATAATATAGCGCTGGTTGGTGGAAAACCAAAGCTATTGAATCTTAAAGAACTTATACATTATTTTGTGGAGCATCGCCACGATGTGGTGACAAGAAGGACACAATTTGAACTTCAACAAGCTCAAAAGAAAGCCCATATTTTAAAAGGTTTACTTATTGCTCTTGACAATATTGATGAAGTAATAAAAATAATTAGAGGTTCTAAAACTCCTGACGAAGCAAAATCTCAATTAATTGAAAGATTTGATTTAGATGATATTCAAGCTAAATCAATTTTGGAAATGAGACTTCAAAAACTAACAGGTCTTGAAAGAGAGAAGCTTACTGCTGAGTATGAGGAACTAATCAAGCTGATCGATCATTTGAATAGTATTCTTGCTAGCAAAGAGCTTAGAATGGATATTATTAAAGAAGAATTACTTGAAGTAAAAGAAAAATTTGGAGACGAGAGAAGAACAGATATAATTTATGCATCTGAAGAGTTTAATCCAGAGGATTTTTATGCTGACGAAGAAATGGTTATAACTATTTCTCATATGGGATATATTAAACGTACTCCTTTAGCTGAATTCAAAACTCAACACAGAGGTGGGGTTGGATCAAAGGCAAGTACAACAAGAGAAGAAGATTTCCTAGAGCATATGATTATGGCTACAATGCATAATACAATGTTATTCTTCACGGAAAAAGGAAAGTGCTTTTGGTTGAAGGTATATGAAATACCTGAAGGGACTAAAAATTCGAAGGGTCGTGCAATTCAGAATTTATTAAATATTGAACCAGACGACAAATTAAAGGCATACATCAATGTACTAAATCTTAAAGAAGAAGAGTACATTACAAATAACTATATAGTTCTTTGTACTAAAAAAGGTGTAGTTAAGAAAACTTCATTAGAAGCATATTCTCGACCTCGTGCTAATGGTGTTAATGCTATTACTGTTAGAGAAGGTGATCAACTAATTGAAGCAAGACTTACTAACGGAGAAAATGAAATTCTAATGGCAATTCGTTCTGGTAAAGCTATTAGATTTCCTGAGAGTCTTGTACGCCCAATGGGAAGAACAGCATCTGGTGTTAGAGGAATCAAAATGGAGGATTCTGATGAAGTTGTCGGAATGGTATGTGTTGAAAATAAAGAAGAGGACATTCTTGTAGTATCTGAAAATGGATATGGTAAGCGTTCAAAAATTGACGATTATCGAATCACCAATAGAGGAGGAAAAGGTGTCAAAACAATTAATATTACAGAAAAAACAGGAAAATTAATTGCAATCAAAAATGTAACTGATGAAAATGATTTGATGATTATAAATAAGTCTGGAGTTACAATACGACTTGCAGTTAGTGACTTGAGAGTTTCTGGTAGAGCAACTCAGGGAGTTCGATTGATTGATTTAAGCAAGAAAAATGATACTATTGCAGCTGTTGCAAAAGTAAATGCTTCAAACAATGAAGAAGAACAGGCTGATATAGAATCTAAAGAAACAACAAACCCAGAATAAAAAGAAAACTGTCCTAGTTTAGAATCTAAACTAGGACTTAAATAAAGTTATAATAAAATACACTAAATTTTGATTATGAGAAAATTAACTTATTTAATTATTGGACTTTTATGTGCATCTACAGTATTCGCACAAAAAAGTAAGGTAACAGGAGCACAAAACTATTTAACAAGTGGTAAAATTGACAAAGCTAAAGAAGCAATTGATCAAGGTATTAAACATGAAAAATGTATTAATTGGTCAAAAGCATATTTGGTAAAAGGAAAAGTGTATCAAAGTATATTTGAAAGTCCACTTCCAGCATACAAAAACTTAAGTGACGATGCTTTAAATATTGCGTTTAAGGCATACATGAAATGTTTAGAATTAGATGTGAAAGGGAAAATGGTTAAGCCTGTAAAAGCACAAATGACCAATATGATTCCTAATTATACTAATCAAGCAGTAAATGAATATAATGCTGGAGATTTTGCAAAAGCTTTAAACTCATTTGAACAAGTTCTTAAGATTGAGAAAATGGATATGTTTAGTGACAACCCAGTTATTGATACTGCTGTAATGTTTAATGCAGGTATGGCTGCTCAAAAAGCTGCAAACTATCCTAAAGCAATCGAATATTATAAAAAATCTGTAACTTATAATTATGGAGGTGCTAAATCATATGCTAATCTTGCTAATGTTTTAAAAATGAACAAGCAGGAGGACGAAGCTGTTAAATATCTTCATAAAGGTTTTGAGCTTTATCCAAATGATTCATGGATGTTAGTTGAGCTAATCAATTATTATATGCTTGGTGGTGAACCTCAAAAAGCAGCTGAGTATCTTGATAAAGCAATTGCTTTAGATCCTAAAAATGGTTCTTTTTATAGAGCTAAAGGTACTTTATATGAGAAAACAAAAGAGCACGACAAAGCTGTTGAAATGTATAAAAAAGCACTTGAGTTAGACCCTAAAGATTTTACTTCTCTATACAATTTAGGTTTATTGAAGTTAAACGAAGCTATTGCGCACCATAAAGAGGTTAATGAAATTGCTGATGCTAAGAAATACAATACTGCATTAAAAGAAGTTTATGCAGAATACGAAGCAGTAATTCCTTATTTTGAAAAAGTATTGGAGATGCAACCTAATGAGAAAAATTCTTTAATTACACTAAAAGAATTATATTTCAAGCTTAGAACTAATAAGCCTGAATTAATGGAAAAATACAATGCTGTTAAAGCTAAATTAGATAAGATGCAATAATAGTATTTGAAATATAAAAAAAATCGCATTTAATATGATTAAATGCGATTTTTTTATGAAATATGTTACAAGTTAAGATTAGGATTGATCTCACAATTCTCATTACATCTCACCGGAATTATCCTACGCTTTGTGCTAACTTGAGTGTAAATAAGCTGACCAAGTCCTGTTAGCTTTAATAAAAACAGTAGGGGGTATAAGACCCAAAATAAAGGTAAATATTTAAATATTAAAACAACGGAATCATACCCATAACTCACCTTATTGGTTTTAATATTATAGCATGCCACATCATGCATAGCCTTATCCTTATCAATATTATCAGGTAATTTTGTTTTTCTGATATCTTCAATATGAATTTTGTTGAAATAATCATTGTTACGAATATACTTTGATGTTTTTCTACAGAGTGCACACCAACTATCCGCATATACGATTATAGTTTTGTCTTTTTTCTCCATAAGCTATAGAAGTAAAATATAAATATAGTTTTTTAAGTCAATTGATTTTAAAAACAGATCTATTATGATTTATTAATTTATCTTAATCTGTTTTTACAAATATATCTTAATTGATTTAAAAACGAAACATAATATGAATTAATAATTGATAGAGGTATTTATTTATATTTAATATAAGGAGGATCGAAAGGAGAGAGGGGAAATCTTTCTTTCACTCTGGAGCAACATAATTAATAGGATTTACTTACATCCTTGTTCTTTTTTTGCCATTTACCATTTTGTATATGAAAATTTATAAAAAATTCAAACATGCTGAGAATAGGGTAGAGCGGAGTGTTTTTATATAATATCTAAAACAGGACATTCTTAAAGACTTTATCAGACTGACAAAATTACAGTTTTATCAAATTAGTATTTTATACATATGTAAAGAATCATTAAGTGCGAGTACATATGTAAAAAAGACTTCAGTTGATTTTACATATGTGTAATCTGAATGTTTTTGTCATGTTTACAAATATATACTTCTACGAGAGTTACATTTGTATTTTATTACAAGTTGATGGATGTTTTTCTAAGACCATATTTGCTTTTAAAAGGAAGAATTACAAACATAACTAATACTTGTAATTGTATTAATTTAAATACTAAAAGTCTATTAACTAGCGATTAATGCTTATTAACCTAAAGTATTGATTTAACTATAGAGTCACAAATGTATACTACGTATAAAACAGATTACTCTACTATACAAACACTAATATTCAATAGACTGATAACAAGACTATATAATACACTTATCTAAACAATTAATTTAGGATTAAATATTGAAGAATAGTATGGTAATTGTATGATTAGGCGTATATTAGTGCAATACACATTTATATACCTAGATTTAAAGTGATGAAATAGAATTAAATACCCAAGCTATTATATAAAACTGATATAAAAAACGATTACATACGTAACAAAATGATATTCGTGTCGGAATTTAAATAGTATTTACAAATGTATACTAGTATATTCTTTGTAATTTAGTGATAAAATATTATATTTGTCTACAGTCACAGAAGTAAACACGACTTATCAATCATATACATTACTAAACATCAAAACTATTTATGAAATCTAGGATTCAGACTATCTTAAATCAGGAAGGCTTAAGCTCTTCAAAATTTGCAGATCTAATTGGGGTGCAACGATCAAGTATATCACACATTCTTACTGGAAGGAATAAACCAAGCCTGGACCTTATACAGAAGATATTAGTTACATTTCCTGATTTAAGTTCAGATTGGTTAATTTCTGGACTAGGAGAAATGTACAAGAATGAAAATAAGCATCCTAAATTAGTGTTCGATTTGGATGATAATGAAGAAGATCAGAAAGAGCAAAATATAATTAATGAGGATTCAAGAGAGAGTGAACCAAAACCTATTAATTCCTCTCCATTTATACCTAATTCAACAAAGATAGGCGAAAAACGTATTGAGCGAGTTGTTGTTTTTTTTACAGATCAAACATTTTCAGAATATACCCCATCCTGAAAAATACAAAATATTGTTAAGCTGTTGCTGGGATATTTTTTCAAATTTCATTAAACAAACTTAAATTTTAATTATATTTGTGTCGATTTTACAAGGAGTATAGCTTTTATATTCCACCAAAATTCAATAAATACAATGAACACTCATAAGAGTGAAATAATGATATAAATCTTGAATTTAAAAATCGGTATGAGCAAAAAAATTCAAAGCCTTAATGTTCTGAACAAAAGAGATTTAAATAAAAATCATTTTGTTATAGAGCTAATTTCACCTACAAAACTACCAGATATACAAGCAGGTCAATTCGTTAATGTTATGGTGGAAAATTCAGAATCTACTTTTTTAAGAAGACCTCTTTCTATTCACTTTGTAGATAAAATTAAAAATACTATTAGTTTATTTGTAAAGAAAGTAGGTACAGGTACTTCCAAACTTGGAGATTTAAAGGTTGGAGATAGTTTAAATATAGTATTTCCTTTAGGTAATGGTTTTACTTTAAAAGAAAATAAGAACTGTCTTCTAATAGGAGGTGGATGTGGTGTTGCACCTCTAATGTATCTAGCAAAAGAACTTAAAGACAAAGGGAATAAAGTATCAGTACTACTTGGTATAAAATCTAGATTTGATATTGGAGACACTTCTGGTTATAAAAATTATGGCGATTTGTATATTACAACAGAGAATGGAACCCTTGGAGAAAAAGGCTACCCAACTGATCACTCGATTCTTAAAGAAGAAGAATTTGATATGATTTATACTTGCGGTCCTGAACCAATGATGAAAGCAGTTGCCAAGTATGCAAACACGAAAAATATTGAATGTGAGGTTTCACTTGAAAACCTAATGGCTTGTGGTTTTGGTGCTTGTTTATGCTGTGTTACCGATACCAAAGAAGGACATAAATGTTCATGTACAGAAGGACCAGTATTTAACACAAAAGATTTGAAATGGGAAATTTAAAAGTAAAATTAGATAATACGCTTGAACTAAAAAATCCAGTAATGACAGCCTCTGGTACTTTTGGATTTGGTTTGGAATTTGAGGATTTTATCGACCTTAATAATCTTGGAGGTATGGTAGTTAAAGGCACTACCAGACATCATCGAGAAGGTAATCCTTATCCTAGAATGGCTGAAACAGCAAATGGAATGCTTAATGCTGTTGGTCTTCAAAATAAAGGAGTTGAAAATTTTTGCGAAAATATATATCCTCAATTAAAAGACTACAATACTGCTACTTTTGTAAACGTATCAGGTTCAACAATAAGTGAATACGTTGAGACAGCAGCAATGATTAATGAGCTTGACAATATTCCAGGTATTGAATTAAATATCTCATGTCCAAATGTTAAAGAAGGCGGTATGGCATTTGGTACATCTTGTCAGTCGGCTAGTGAGGTAATCAAAGCTGTGAGAAAAGTTTACAACAAACACCTAATGGTTAAATTATCGCCTAATGTTACAGATATTACAGAGATAGCTAGAGCAGCTGAATCAGAAGGTGCGAATTCTGTATCCTTGATAAACACCTTACTAGGAATGGCAATCGATGCAAAAACACGCAAACCTAAATTATCAACAGTAACAGGTGGATTATCTGGACCATGCTTGAAGCCTATTGCTCTTAGAATGGTGTGGCAAGTATATAATTCTGTTAAAATTCCAGTTGTTGGAATGGGTGGTATAATGAACGCAACCGATGCTATAGAATTTCTATTAGCAGGAGCTACAGCAATACAAATTGGAACGGCTAATTTTGTCAATCCAATGGCTACACAAGATGTAATTGATGGTATTGGTCAATATATGAAAGAAAATAATATTGATGATGTCAACAAATTAATAGGAAGTCTTGAAGCAGAGAAACCAATACTATCTGCTAATTGTTGTCAATCAAAAAAGACAAAAAAATTATTTGGCTTATTTAAAATTTAAAAGCAATAATAATATATAAAAAAGGCTTTGATTTTTCACCATACCTTATAGGTTTTAAAATCAAAGCCTTTTTTGTGAAGAATTGAAAATTCTTAAAGTCTCTGAGAATCCAATAAAAACAGGCTATTTGAATAGATGTTCGAATATTGAATTCTTACGAATAAGAAAACAAACCTAGTTTAACGATTGGTTTTTATAAACTGAGCAAAAATAAAAGAAAAGACACTTATGATTGCTCCTGCTATAAATGGTATTCTCCAATTAACCATCCACAATAAGCCTCCAATAACTGGTATCACAACAGCAGAAATATGATTTATGGTGAATCCCACCGCCATGCTAGGGGAGATATCGTTTGGTTCAGATATTTTTTGAAAATAAGTATTAATTCCAAAAGCAAAACCAAAGAAAATATGATCCAATATATATAATATTGCAACTAGATAAGTATTTTCAGCAAATGCGTAACCTAAGAAAATAGCTGTTAAACTTATATATTCAATACTCAACATTATTCTTTCACCAAAGCGATTAATTCCTTTTGCAATTATTGGAGCAAGAAAAAAATTAATGATATTATTCACAACAAATAAAACGGCGATTTGTTTAACAGAAAAATTAAATTTTTCAACAAGAAGGAAAACTGCAAATACAACAAAAATTTGACGGCGCGAACCACTTAGGAAATTAAGAACATAAAACAACCAATATTTTGTTTTTAAAACCATGCCTTTGTTTTTAGTAGATTCTTTTATTTCAGCTGGTTTCATAAACAAAGCAACAGCTACACCGATTAAAACAATAATTCCAGCAAATATGAAATTTTGTTTATAACTAAATAGAAATGAAGTTGTAAATATAATTATACCAATAATTATATTTACTAAAGAAGACCAACTCTTTTGCTTTGCAAAGACTATAGGAGAATCCTTTATGTTAAAATTCTGTAAAACCAGTGACTTATTAACTGTTTCATAATAATGAAAACCTAAAGACATAATAAAAGTAGTAAAAATAAGACCATAGTAGCTAGGTATAAAACCAGTTATAGCAACACCTATTCCGACTAGAAAAACCGCTATAGAAGCCAATATATTCTCTTTTACAATAAACAGAATATATATTACTAGCAAGGATAAAAAACCAGGAATTTCACGTACAGACTGAATTACTCCAACCTGAAAACCATCAATTCCAACCTTTTCCACAGCAAAGTTGTTAAATATTGTTCTCCATGCTTGAAAGCCTGCGGTAACAGCTAAAACGAGCACTAGGAGATAAATATAGACAGAATTGTTTTTAAGATTTAATTTATTCATAAAGACCATTATTTTTTATTATCATAATTCTGCGAAGGTAGTAAAATAATACAAGGAATAAATTAAATCTCATTTTTATTGGTATCACTCCTAACGATAGGGGATGTTAAATGAAGAATATCTAATATTTTATCGATACATTAAAGTCTTATAATCCATATTATGTTATATATAGATTGTATTTGGCTAAGACTTACTTAATCGTAATTCGAAACAAGTTTGTGTATGATTTTGATTTCAATCAAAAAAATCATTTTTAACTTAAAATAGAAAGCTATAAATTCAAAATTAGAGAATGTAAAACTACCTTAGCTAAAAAAAACTTCTATAAGAGAATTAAATATTCAGCTTTTAACTATACTGTTCCCAAACAAACTCTTCTATATTTCTCTCTTTTGGATTAAATTTGATTCCTATTAGATAAATTTCACCAGTATATTTTTCATAGTATTTCATCTTTTTCATTTGAGCTAAGGGATCTTCATTTATCACCTTGAATTCAAACAAATATGTCTTATCCTCAAACTGCAAACTTAAA
>JAOARN010000014.1 GCA_025210485.1 Marinifilaceae bacterium
AAGGACTTTCTTGAGTCTTGGCTTGTAGGTATGTAATTCCTCTTTTCTGAGTCTTTAATAGGTCTTAATTTGTAAATAGAAAAATATTTAGGAGGAGCAATCCTCCTTTTTTGTATCCCTTATTTTACCTCATTAGATAACCTCTTTATTCTAATATAGCGTTGCATTTATGGTTTGAATGCAAGTTTGATCTAGAGTATATTCATCACAATGCCAACTTATGAGGTACGTGGTTAGACTGAATATGTAATAGATCTTTCCCAAAAGTGGAATCAATATGTAACCAGAATATTGAATTTGTCGATGGAATAGGAGTAAGTGTAAAAAATGGTTGTAATGCAATTGTTCGATTATTAGAAGTGTAAGATAGGCGATTATGGAGGATCGCCTATCTGGGTGATCTCAAGGTGGATTTTGTAAGTGTTTGTATCATAAATTGTTATGTTCTTGTGAAACAGTAGTGTAACAATTAAATGAACAAGCCCTGCATAGGTCAAACAAATTAAAAATATGTGATTTTAATTTTTATCATGATTCAAATAATGAAAGATATTCATCGAATCGATATAATTTACTTTTCCCTTTTCCATTTGTGATTTTCAAAATGTTTGCGTCGACTAAGTCTTTTATGATTTTCGTTGCAGTTGGTCCAGAAACTTCACTAACTTCTATAATTGAATTGACATTTACAATAGGATGGCTAAAAAGATAATCCGTTATCTTTCGTATTGTGTGTGCCCTTGGTAGTGATAGAATCTGCGAATCAATACGATTCTTTAATTTTATAATTTTATCGAATGTCTTAGAACTGTTTTTTGCAGTCTCAATAATTCCAACAAGGAAAAACTTTAACCACTGATCTAGATCATTATTCATTCTAACCTTCATAAGGTTATCATAGTATAATGTGCGGTGTCTTTCGAAATAGTCTGAAAGATATAAAACGGGTTTCTTTAACAGTTTCTTTTCTACGAGATATAAAGTAATTAAAAGCCTTCCAACTCTACCATTTCCATCTAAAAAGGGATGGATTGTTTCAAATTGGTAATGAATGATTGCAATCTTTATTAGATCTGGACAAGGAATTTCTTCATTATGAACGAATTTCTCTATATCACTCATTAACTCATTGATTAGATCAAATGTGGGAGGAATGAATGTGGCATCTTTTAGAGAGGCCCCACCAATCCAATTTTGACTCGTACGAAAGTTTCCTGGTAACTTATGTTTTCCTCTGACTCCTTGTAAAAGAGATTGATGTGTCTCTTTAATTAGTCGTGTAGAGAAAGGCAATGAATCCAACTTTTCGATTGCTTGATTTAATGCCATAACATAGTTTTGTACTTCTTCCCAGTCAAGACGTCTTTCATCATGGATATCTTCAATATCTTTAAGTGCCTCTTCTATATTAGTTCGGGTTCCTTCAATTCGACTTGATTGTGTTGCTTCTTTTAGAACATGCATACGGATGAACAAATCTACATCTGGGATATATTCAGAAAATGAATCTAGTTTGCCTAGTTCTCTATCTGCTTCACTTAATAAATTGATAAGTTGCATATTGGTAATGTTCCATTCTCTGTTGATTTCCTCAGGATGAAAACTCTTATAAGTTCCTTGGCTAATGTATTTGCCAGATATAAAATCTTTCATGATTTTTTTTATTACATGTTTCTTCAAAATCAAAAATACAGCAATTTCTTTAGTTTTATATGTTTCAAATTTAAAAAAAATGGCTGATTTTTTAGTTTGAAACATATTTTAACTCAAAAAGTCGTGAATTTTTTAATTTGTGAGATAGCAAATTAAAAAATAAGGCTGATTTTTTAGTTTGAAACATATTTTAACTCAAAAAGTCGTGAATTCGTTAATTTGTGGGATAGTAAATTAAAAAATAAGATTGTTTCTTTCGTTTGATAATCTACAAATTAAAAAAGAGAGCCATAATATAAATATGTATTTATGTTCTGCCCAAGTAGTTGCTTCAATTGAAATCTTAGTGGTAGATAGTGTTGTAAAATCATTTTTAATGACTTCATAGAAGTTTATTAGCTCTCTATTGGTATCGTTTATCACTTCTATCTGTGATGGTCTTTTAGCCCAGAAGATAGCACCACTTCCGATAAAGGGTTCTGCATATAATGGTTAAGGTATAAGTTATAATCCACTCAAAATTATTTCCTCTCTTTTTTTTAGTCGTCGGGTTAAATATACCTCTTGTTTTAAAGTTCCATGGATAAAAAAGTGTAACCAATATGTAACCAGAATCAGGTATTTATGCACATTTTTGTATAGTTGGAAATAAAGTGTGTTTCTTCTAATTTATTGTCAATCAGTTAGTTGTTTGATAGAAAAGGCAGTCGAAAGACTGCCTTTGTGATCCCAAGGGGATTCGAACCCCTATCGTAGGAACCGGAATCCTATATTCTATCCAGTTGAACTATGGGACCAGGAAAATGATGGTGTCAAAGATATAATTTTATCGTTTAGAATAAAAGGGAAAGGGGTGAAAAGATC
>JAOARN010000015.1 GCA_025210485.1 Marinifilaceae bacterium
CATAGGAGTTGTATAGATTTATGATATGCTGCCAATTAATTTTAGTTGATTCCTTTGCCATAACTAGGACCTCCTTACTTTCTCCTATAATTGTAACAAAGGAATCTTAATATATATATCCGTCAAATCTTTTACGCTTACGTTTTTTCTCAATAAAAAAAGAGAAAAGCAGGAGTTTATTCCCGTTTTTCTCTTGTATTTTCTCTCGTTTTCTGAACAAGTTTATTTTTCTCTGTATGGGTTTGTTTTTCTCTGTAGGAGTTTTTTTATAAGAAACAAAATCATGTAGCTTTATAATAAAGTTTGATAAAAATAAGAGCTATACACATTGGTGTTTCGTGATAAGTTGTGTATATATTATAATAAAGTTTGATAACTTTTAATATTATCTTATACCTATTATTTAATTTTTTTACAATAAAGTTTGATAATTTCTTATAATTAACTTATCTAACATAAACTATATTATTTAAGATTATATTAAGCTTTAATTTTAACCAATCATTTATAGATTTCTCCCAATAAATTTTATCTGAAAATTTATTATGGAATATCTGAAGATTTCTTTTAAATCCTACTTGCCAGCTACAAGCATAGTAACATTCTCCAAATTCTACTGCTAAGTAGTCATAACTTAACTTCTTTGCTAGTTCAATTATTAATGAATCTTTGTACTTCATTATATAACTTTTGACTCTATCTATGACTTCATTTTCCTCAACTATAAGATTAGATACATCTAGATTGAATAATAACATATCTTCGCTAAATATATTTGATTTTCTCAACCATGCTCTTATCATATTAGCTATGAAAAGCCTAAAGTTCTCTCTTGTTTGAGAATCTGTCGCATGGCCCACACCATTCATGTGTTTATAGTAATAATTTGAAATGCTTCTACCATGATAACTCCCATTTAAATACCTAAAATACTGACCCCCTTCATGAACTTTATTGGTTTCAACTAGATAATTCGCTATTTCAAATATATCATCACCAAGTAAGTTTATAACTACTCCTTCCTTATTGGAAATTTTTCTAGTCGCAACTAAAATACCCTTATCTGAGTATTGTTTATCAACTGCTTTCTTTAAATTTAATAGTATTTTAAATATTTTTGATTCATCTAACTCTTCCTCCAATGCAATCTTTAATTCTTTTGTATCATTAGGAGATAATGATATGAATTCAACTTTATCATTATCATTATATTCATTGTCACCAATTATTACATTATCCTTATTTTTATCTAAATATAAATTATTTTCTTTATACTCATTTAAAGCATTTTCATAATATCTCTTTACTTCTTTTTCTGGTATTTCATTCCTCCCAGTATCTCTTTTATATGCATTGTTAGCCTTACTTTTAATAAGTATATCAGCTTTAGTTCTACAAACCGTAAATGGTCTATTCTCTAAACCTTTCTTTTTTGATAAAATATCTATACAGTTTTCATACACAGTATCTTTTTCATCAGATTTACATATAAAAAGTGAAGCATCAAATGAATTTGCTAATACTCCATCAATTGCATTAGATACAAATTCCTTTTCATCTGAAATATGAGTTATTCCCATTGTATCTAGAAGATTTAAAACAAATGGTTTATCACTTGTTTTATAATATTTATTATAAAAATCTAAAAATTCATTTGATGGTTTAGTTATATATATTACTTCAGAGAAAACTAATGAGAATACACTATTATCATCGAAAATAGCTGATATAAAAGTATCTATTTTCTCATCTGTAACATCACCAAATATTTCATAACTTCCAATGTCATCGAAGAATTTAGTATAATACTGTACTACACTAATATCAAATTCTTCAAACCAATTACCAAGTTCTGTATTTTCAATATTATTATATAATTTTATTTCTATCTCTTGCAAAAATATATTCTTCTTGCTTAATTTCGGGCCTTTTTTTACTTTTCTTCTATTGAATTCTTGCTTACATGCTTCTTCAAGACCATCCCATATTAAACCAGCTAATTTCTTAAGTTCATTAACTAAAATATCTATCTTATCTGAAAGCTCTTTTTTTAAATAATCATACGCCTTATACTCTTTGTTCTTAGGCTCAAACATCTCTCTAATGTGATCACTATCTATCTCTAAAGAATCAATATTGTCACTATTATCAACTAACTCATATACTAACTCAGCTAATATTGGAATTATGTTTCGACTATAGTCAGTCCTTAGAATCTTTTTTATAGCTCTAATACAAACTTTATTAATTTTCATCATTGCATTCAATGATAACTTAAACTTGAATAAACTCTTTTGGTTTTTTTCACCAATATTATTACTGAGTTTTTTATTATCCTCTGGATTAACTAAAAATCCAAGTATAGTGGATTTTCCACTACCTGTTGGCCCGTAGATATTAATTATAGCATTTATATATGTTTCCTTAATAAGAGCATCTCTAAATTCTTTACTCATCACATTTGAATTTTCAATTAGATTTGTTGTCATTATCTTTTCCTCCTAAAATTAGTTATAAAGTTGGACTATTTATATATTAAGTTTAATAATAAGAAAAAAGCCTATAGTCAAACAAACTATAAGCTTTTATTTATAACTTATAATTTATCAAAGTTGTACTAAACAATCCTTATCAATACATAATATTATGCGTTTTCGAGAGTTCGCTAAAATGTATTAATAGACAAATTCTAAAATATTCATTTATTATTATCAACATCATACAGATGCTAATTTCTTAACAGATTTTAAAATTTAATTTAATAAAATAAAAAAACTCATAGTTTAATAAACCATAAGCAGCTATACATTCACTTACAATTCATCAAAATTGTACTAAACAATCCTTATTAATATATATTATTATGCGTTTTCGAGAGTTCGCCAAAATATATTAATAGATAAATTCTAAATTATAAAATTTTCTTATCTTTTACCCAAAACAGGATAAATAATCTATATTTATAATACCACCATTTTTTTACAATATCAATACATTTTTTTGTATTTTTGTTATTAAATTACAACTCATTCATAGATCAATTGAAAAAACTACATTTGTTAGGCACAATTATTCATAAAAGATTTAAACTTGTTAAAACTTCCTAATTACGGTATTCAACCTTTCCTTATCTATAAAAAATTAGTATTAACCTCCTTATTTAGCAAATTTTATCTTATACACTTCTAATCCCCACTGATTAGGATATAATTTTCTCATTTCACTTGGTTTTATGATTGCACCAGTATAAAATAAATTTTGCTTATATTTTATACTTATCTTATTTACGTAAGTTTTGTACAAAAATAGTCTATTCTTTTGGATAATTATTCTTTGGTATTTTAGGCAAAAAATAACTAAAGGTAATACCATATCCCTTATCGAAGTAGTGTTTTCCCAAAAACTCTAACGAAAGGTGGTATTA
>JAOARN010000016.1 GCA_025210485.1 Marinifilaceae bacterium
ATGAAAAGAAAAATAAGATATTAAATGTATTACAATTCACTCTCATTATTTTGCAAGTTGGTTTTTATGTATTATAAGTTTGCCTGATTGTAAGCATTGTATTCACAAGGGGTCGCTATAAGGAAAATAAAAATCCACTTATATTATACCAAACAAAACAAAAATTAAGTATATTAGAGACGCAGTAAGCATAATGGGATATTAGAAAAAATCCTAAATCCCGAAGGGAAGCTATCGGTAGTTGCTAATACAGGTATATATCAGTATTTCGTAAAAGATCATTTAGGGAATGTACGATTGGTGATAGCGGAGAGTATGGCCGATGCTAAATCCGAAATACTGGAGCTAAATCATTATTATCCATTTGGAATGCGCATGGCAATGCACAATTCCACGAAACTAGTCAATCAGCATTATTTATATAATGGCAAAGAAAAACAAGATGAAACAGGGTGGTTGGATTATGGGTGGCGAATGTTGGATATTAGCTTGGGTAGGTGGATGTGTCTGGATCCGCTGGCGGAGGAGAGATATTCTTTATCTGGTTACCATTTTTGCAGTCTGAATCCAATAAGTAGGATTGATTCTGATGGGAAGGCTGACACTTATTATGTGGATGGAGAAGGTGAAGTCTTACTTGATACAAATGACGGGAGCAATAATGTTGTAAATGTTTCTGATGATAAAGTTGATGAATTTAAGAGGTATGCCGAACATTATAACAATGGAAATACAAGTATATATGATTCTAAAGGATGGAATAATTTTTGGACATCTGAATTTGGTTTAGCGGATACTCAACTTTCTTCAAAGCAGGTTTCATTACTTGGAATGTTGAATTCCGAGTGGTCACAACATAATGCTATCACATATTGGCTTAACCCAACTAAAAAAAATGCATTAGCTTTTGCAAATAGTGAAGCTATGAGTCAGTGGACTAATCCCTTTTTAGTTGTGGGAGGGCTAAGCGCGGGTGTTGCTGGATTGAATTCTTTACCCAAGACTGCTCCTAGAAAATCTGTTGGTCCAATCAAAGGATATACAAGACACGGATTAAATCAAGCAATTTCAAGAAATGGAGGAAGAGGTGTAAAAGTGGCTGCAATAAAAGATGCAGTATTGAATCCTAAAAAAATAATTCAGCAATCAGAAGGGAGAGTAAAGTATGTTGGAAAAAAAGCAACGGTTATTTTAAATAGTGAAGGGGAAATTATCACAACTTATGGTAAATCAAGAGGTTCGGTAAATTAACAAACTTAATATGGAGATATATCTTAAAAAGAAACAGTTCGAGTTACTCAGGAAATATGGTGATGTTGATTTATATCATGATAATTTGCGAGAAGAAAATAATAAAATATTAATTATTGGCAACAAGCAATACTTTGAAAATTTGTTGGACAAAATATCTGATGTTTTTATAGAATTAGGTCTTAATAATAATGATGAACCTAATAAGATTGGATTACAAATAGAAGAAATTATTGATGTTCTTAGTAAAGTAATATATGATTAGGAGTATCAATTTGACCCTTCCGTACAATTATAATTTTATAAAATATAATGGTTTTACTACCATTTTTATGGAAACAATCTTAATTTACCATGAAAAGACATTACTGCACTTCGAAAATTTTTAAAGATTCTATTGTCTTTTGCAAAAGTTTTTATTTCCTGAATACCTGTTTAATCTAGTTCTGTCTGCAAAAAACAGAGGGTAATATTTTTCAGTTTTTTTGTGTTTGATTAAAAAAAAAGTTCTTTAGATGATTGTATAGCAATGCATTATAATAAATCCAGAAGGAAGTTATCAGTAGTTGCTAATACAGGTATATATCAGTATTTCGTAAAAGATCATTTAGGGAATGTACGATTGGTAATAGCGGAGAGTATGGTCGATGCTAAATCCGAAATACTGGAGCTAAATCATTATTATCCATTTGGAATGCGCATGGCAATGCACAATTCCAAGAAACTAGCCAATCAGCATTATTTATATAATGGCAAAGAAAAACAAGAAGAAACAGGGTGGTTGGATTATGGGGCGAGGATGTATGATGCGAGTCTTGGACGTTTCTTTACTCAAGATAGATTTGCTGAAGATTATTGTGATTTATCTGTATATCAATATACTGCAAATAATCCTATTTTATTTATAGATGTTAATGGTGATTATATCTTTATTAATGGAGAAGATGATAAAAGATATAAATATGAAAGTGGAAGCTTATATTCTAAAAATGATGATGGAGATTGGGTAGAATATAAAGCAGAAAAAGGAAGTTATTTGGCGACTATCCAAGTAGTACTAAATAAGTTGGCTATCGGTGAGGATGGAGAATCTCTTGTTGGCTTTTTTACAGGAGAAAAAAATCACATCAATTTTAGACAACGAAAAGAAGGTGAAGAGGGTAGTGGTAATCAGCAATCTGGTTGGTCTGTTGTAACTGATAAAAATCCAGAAGGAGGAATAATTCCTACAGAAGAAGGATTAAGTAAAAGTCCATTGCATGTTGCTGTAGGTCATGAAATGGCTCATAGACAAGATAGAATAAACGGCACTTTTAGTGATAAGCCATGGTACAAAATTAGTGGTTTTGAAATCCCAGAAGCAGAAAAATATGCCACTCATTATGAAAATAAGATTAGGGCTGAACAAGGATTACCTTTAAGAACTCATTATTCTAGAGATAATACACAGGGAAATGGACCTGTAATAATTCAAAATGGAAAAAGTTCTTTCTATAGGCAATATGGGGTTGCATTCGATTACCGTTATCGAGTATATAGAAGAAAATTTTTAAGAAAATTATAAAGATATGAGAGTTGTATTGATTATAATATTTTTCCTTTCTGTGAGTTGTATTTCATTGCAAAATAGATATCAAAAGCAATTGATGAAAGATAAGTACAAATGGGAAAATAGGAAAAAAGCTTTAGAGCATTATTCAATCAATTTGAATAATATTAATGAGTTTTATTTAGTAGAAACATTTGTTGGTTGGAACAGCGGTCATTGGGGCTGCTTTTATATTGGAGATAAGTCATATTGCTTTTCGCGACCAGATATAATTGATTCTTTAGATTATAAAGAATTTAAGTATGATAATTTTATTGTTGAATCGTTAAAAAATGGTGACGTGGATACATTGATGAAACTAAGTCATTCTCCTAATCATGTTATAATTTCTCCAGCATCTAACTGTATTTTAACAAGGTATAAGAATGGAGTTTTTAAAAGTTATACTGTTAAAGCTTTTGATGTAAATCCAGATTTACCGCCAGATAATTTATAATTTTATAAATAAATACAACTCATTTGCATTAAATGTGAGAGCGTTTTTTATTTATAGGTCTGCAATTTAATTAAAATACCTTCAAGCTATTTCAACAGCTTACCTGCCAAGAAACATGCTAATAATGTGTTATCATAAAAATCAAAATAAAAACAGATAAAAAACGTACTTGAATCCACCAAACAAAACAAAAATTAAGTATATTAGAGCCGCATTAAGCATAATGGGATATTAGGAAAAATCCTAAATCCCGAAGGGAAGTTATCGGTAGTTGCTAATACAGGTATATATCAGTATTTCGTAAAAGATCATTTAGGGAATGTACGATTGGTGATTTCGGAGAGTATGGACGAAGCTAAATCCGAAATATTAGAGCTAAATCATTATTATCCATTTGGAATGCGCATGGCAATGCAC
>JAOARN010000017.1 GCA_025210485.1 Marinifilaceae bacterium
GCTAGAGGTTATAAGCTTTCAAAAAACTTCAAAATTATAGCTTATCTTCTAGTAGGTGAAATTGATTTACATAATGTGAATTCACATTTTCAGAAATTGGGATAATTAATAATCTACCCACTAAAAGTAAGAAGGAACCAAAATTTAGGGAAAACTGATTGCCAACATTAGATATCTGTTAACAATTTTAGGCTAATATAAGAGAGTTTACAAACTTGAAAATATTATATGTTTTATAAGTCAATTTCTCTAGTTTGCAATTAATGAGTTTGTTTTTCTTAATTCAAGTCACCCAAAAGTGTTTTTTTTTACATATTTTTATGTCTCTAAGCATATTTTATAATCTTATCGGAATTGAGATATTCGATTTTACTTTAACTTCTTTATTTATAGTCTCGATCATTTTATAGGAGTTGCGCTTTCTGTAATTGATATGATAAATACCAGGTTGAAGGTAAAGTGTTTTTCTTAGATTCTTGTCCTTTACTTGGCAAACATATTCCAGTTTGTTCCCTTTTTTAACAAATACGTAACATTCACCATATCCAGGTTTAAAGATAGTTAAGAGTCCAGGTTGTGGGATATCTATACTAGTGGTTTCACTTGCTTTAATATCTACATTATTGATAATAGTGGGAGGCATAGTTAGTATTTCCAGATTGTATTTTCCCTTTAAATATTTTACTTTTTCATAAGTGATTTGCGTATTTATTATTTTATTGTCTTTACGGATTATAGTTTGTAAGCTTCTATGCTTATGGCCTTTATTGGAAGTTATTTCCAGTGTTCCTTGAGGGCATTTCACACCTATGATATTATGTTGTCCAGATGAAATACTAATGCTATCCTTGTTTATATTCGGGATAGTATGTACCACCATATCATAAGTTACTAAAGGGTCAAGATATAGAGTGTCAGGATTACCTAAAGCATTAATTGTATGTATATATTGATATTTGAGTTTTCCTGATCTGTTGTCATACAATGAGATTGGGATATTTGTTTCTTTAGGGCTTCCATTTTTATCTAGTAGATTTATCTGTGAACTTGTTTTTTCCATAACCTGAGATATTACATAGTTGAGGCTATGCGAAAAATTTTGTTCTTTAGTAACCTCAAGAAATCGTCCAATACAGTCGAAACTTTTTTTGAAATTTTCATCCAAGCCTATGCCAATTACAAAAGGTTTCAGAATGATACCTCTTTTCTGAAGATCTTTTGACACTATACAAGGATCCCCATCACAAGCCTCTACGCCATCAGTAATTAGAATAATAATATTTCTTACATTGGGATTATCTTCAGGAAAATCATTTGCAGCTTGGGCAAGTGAATTTGCAATAGGGGTAGTGCCTTTGGGTATTAGGTAGCGAAGTTTCTGTTTTATTTCATCAGCATTATTGGGAGTGAATTTTACTTCCAAACGAGTGTCGCTACAGTCTTGAGGAGGAACAATGCTTTGATGTCCGTATATTCTCAATGCCATTTCAATATTTTTTTCATATTGCAGGCTATCTATCATTTCAATTAGAAATTTCTTGGCTACATTAATTTTTTTGCTGTTTTCCCAAATTCCATTCATGCTTTGAGAAGCATCAAAAATAAATAGAATTCGAGTTTTCTCCTTCTTTGCAATTTGCGAAAAACTAGAATTAAATATATTAACAAAACAGATTATTAATGCTATTTTGATTAGTGTTCTGAATGAGAATGAGAAATAATCTGTTTTGTACATAGTATGGCTATTTGTATCTGTTGTTAATTATTGTATAAACATTTTGAAGATATAAATAATGTTTCGTAAAACATAATATTTTACATCTAAATCTGTATATCGTGGATATATGTATTTATAGCATAATCTAAAGTATGTATGTATTGTTAGAAGATAAATTCAATTGAAAAATTGTAGTGAATATCAATAGTAGAAATATGTATGCTTTTTTAGAGGAAAAATTATATTAATAAAAATGATAGTTTTAATTACATAATTATTAAATTGCTTTGATAATTTTGTTTCAAAATTTAAGCTTTTATGTTAGTATTTGATACTTATATTTATTAATCTAATATACAGCATAATAAACAAGGCTTATTTATTATATTTTAGAGTTTCATTTTTCACAAGAATCATAATATTTAAATATTAAAAAATGGGTGAGTCAATTTTGAATGCACTGATGCAACTTTTTGCAATAGTTGGAAATGCCAAAGGGGAGATGTTATCAGATCAAGGAATAGAGATTGTGAAATTATTTCTAAAGAGATATGTTAGTTCTTCCCTGCGTTCTGAATACTTGTCACTATTTCAAAATTACTCCGAATTTTATAAACGAGAAATCGAATATCAATCCCAAATAAATAAGGACGAAATATCATCATTAACATATAATGAAGCGGCTAAGGTATGTCGAAAAATTAATTCAGAGCTTATACAGGAAGAACGTTTGTTGATTTTATTACGCCTTTTAGAATTTGTTTATGAAGACAAAATTGTAAATGAGGAGGAGTTTGAATTTATGAACGTAGTTGCCGAGAATTTTTATATCAATAGGCAGGAGTTTGTAAATTGTATGGCCTTTGCCTGGGATGATATTATTGAAGATTATGATAAGAGTAAATTTTTAATTGCGGATAATAATATTACAGAATGGTCTGATAATGTAGCTTGGATGATGAAAGCTGATCCTGATTCAAGTGATGATAGAATTAAACATCTTCATATTGATGATTTATATGGTCGAATTGTAGCATTTTATTGCCCAAGTGCTGATTTAATATGTTTTAAATATGAAGGTGAGCTTAATCTTTATCTTGAAGGCAATAAAATAATACCTTACAGAACATATAAGTTTAAGCAAGGTATGATTATAAAGGGACCAAATATTCGTTCGATATATTACTCCGAAATTGCTGAAAAATTCTTAATGTCTGATGAGAATGAGAAAATAATTTTCTCTGCAAAGGATGCTGAATTTAAATTTAAGAATTCAAATAATGGATTAAAACGCTTTAATATTTCAGAAGAAAGTGGTCAGCTTATTGGAATAATGGGTGGTAGTGGAGTTGGAAAGTCAACTCTGTTAAATATATTAAATGGAAATTTACAACTAAATAGTGGTGAAATTAGTATTAATGGAGTTGATATTAGTTCCGATTCCGAAGAGCTTAAAGGTCTTATTGGTTTTGTACCTCAGGATGATCTTTTAATTGAAGAATTAACTGTTTTTCAGAATTTATACTATAATGCCAAGTTGTGTTTTAAGGATTATTCTAATTATCAGTTGAATAAAACCATTATACGCCTACTTCAGGATTTTAGTTTATATGAAGCAAAAGATTTGATTGTAGGTAATCCAATCAATAAATTTATAAGTGGAGGTCAGCGAAAAAGACTGAATATTGCCTTGGAGTTAATGCGAGAACCTCCAATTTTATTGGTAGATGAACCAACCTCTGGACTTTCTTCCACAGATTCTGAGAAAATAATTAGATTGCTTAAGCAACAAAGTTTAAAAGGGAAGCTGGTTATTGCGAATATACATCAACCTTCATCAGATATTTTTAAAATGTTTGACAAATTATGGGTGATGGATACAGCAGGACACCCAATTTACACAGGTCATCCAATTGATGCAATTGTATATTTCAAGACACAAATATCGCAGGTAAATGCATCTGAAACTGAATGTTCAAAATGTGGAAATGTTAATCCAGAACAAATACTACAAATTGTAGAATCGAAAAAAATAGATAAGTCTGGAAAACCTACTCGACATCGCAGAATAGAAGCTGACCAATGGTATGAAACATATACAGAAAATATCAAAATAGAGCATAAGGAATTACCACAGGAATGCAGTTTGCCAAAAACAGATTTTAAAATTCCTAAAAAGTTTAAGCAGTTTCTAATATTTTTTGCTCGAAATATATTAGCAAAAACAACCAATCTCCAATATATATTATTGAATTTATTTGAAGCTCCTGTTTTAGCTGTTATTCTTGCATATTTTACAAAGTATGAAATATTGGGAGAATATAGTTTCGGAGAAAATAAGAATTATCCTGTGTTTTTATTTATGTCAGTTGTAGTTGCTATCTTTTTAGGACTTACTGTTAGTGCTGAGGAAATAATTAGAGATAAGCGGATTCTGATGCGAGAAAAATTTCTGAACTTGAGTAAATCGAGTTATCTCTTTTCAAAGATAATCTTTCTATTCACCTTGTCAGCAGTACAAATGGCAAGTTTTGTTTTAATAAGTAATTATATACTTGAGGTTGAGGATATGGGTCTCAATTATTGGTTGGTTCTATTTACAGTTAGTTGCTTTTCCAATATGTTGGGATTAAATATATCAGCATCTTTAAATTCTGTAGTTACTATTTATATACTTATTCCTTTAATACTTGTACCTCAGTTATTATTAGGTGGAGTTATGATTCGTTTCGATGACTTACATGATTCTATAACTAATAAGAAATATGTTCCAGTAATAGGTGATTTTATGACAACTAGGTGGGCATATGAGGCACTGGCAACTAAGCAATTTATAGCCAATAAATATGAAAATTTATTTTTCGAATTTGAATCTGAAATTAGTAATAGTAATTATAAATTATCTTATTTGATACCTCAAGCTAGAGAAGTATTTGCGAATTGTAATAAGTTAAGTATAGCAAAAACATCCAATAAGTCGAGTATTGACGAATTTGAAAAATTGCATAATATTATTAAGATTTTATCTGATGATTATATAACAGAGGAGTTTAAGTTTTTTGAAAATATTGGAATTAATAAATATGATGATTTTGCAAAATATCAGATAAATAAGTTTTTATTAGAATCAAGGGATTCATATAAATCAATTTTAGGTATATATACTACTAAAAAAGATTCGATCTACGAATCTTTACTAGAGAAAAACGGAAAAGATGTAGTTTTTCAGTTTCAACAAAAATATCATAATAAAGCCTTGGCCTCTATGATTCTGAATAGAGATTTAATCAATAAATATATATGGGATAAAAATGAAATAATACAGAAAAAAGATCCAATATACATGTATCCAACAAATAAAAATGGTCGTTCTCATTTCTATTCTCCATATAAACGAATAGGAAACTTTTTTATCGAAAGCTTTTGGTTTAATATAATCGTTGTGTGGTTGGGGAGTTTCTTTTTATACATCTCGCTTGCATTCGATTTATTCAAGAAATTTTTATTGTCCTTTGAGATGTTTCGATCCAAAATTTTAAAATTCTTTTAATGATATTTAAGCGGTAAAATATCAGTTTTTGTTTAATATTAGTAAAAAAATATAATTTATTGTTTAGTATTTTCATTATCAAAAAATATAAAGTTATACTTATAATAAAAGATTTTGGTAATTATAGATTGTATTAATTATTACCAGTTTAGTCTTATTTTTTGTTAATTTTATATTAAATGACCTTATCTATTTTTATAAAATTATCCTTTAATTTCGCAACCTTTTTTATTCGCTCTTCGTACAAACAAATATTAAATGGTTTATATTGTTTCAATAGCTAGTAATCATTGTTATAGTAGAAATGTATCTTAGTTAGATAAAACCAATTGCAGCAACAACAGCACTCTGATTTAGAATTCTATAAAAAGGGAGGGTTTACTTATGTTAAGGATATGTAGGAGTCTAATATTATTGCTTTTTTTATTTAATTATGTTTGTGCTAATTCCCAAATAATAGTGCCAAGAGCTGATACTACAATTTGTGAAGGTGCAAAGGTGAAGCTAGTTGCAAAGCCTGGGTCCTATATGTATAATTGGGACAATGGAATGTTGAGTAAAGAAATTATCGTTCAGCCTAATAAAACAACCACATACACTCTTGATGTTTATATACCTAGGCGAGAAATTGAACTTATAAACAATGGTAATTTTCAAAATGGTCGTACAGGTTTTACCAGTGAATATACATATTGTCCTAATACTTATACCTCTAATCTTACTCCACATCCATATAATTCACTTTATAAAGAAGGTGTTTATGCCATAGGTACAAATGCTAATGCATATCATAGTCATTTTACTAATTGTAACGGCTATTCAGGTTCTTATTATGATAAAATGCTTATCGTTAATGGTTCTGCTAGATCTGGTGTAGTAGTGTGGTCCCAAAAAATAAAAGTTCAGCCTTATACTTTTTATGCTTTTTCTGCTCAGGCTTGTAATGTGATTGGCAGTAATCCTGCTTATTTGGAGTTTAGAATAGATGGCGTTTTAATGAATGACTTTATTGATTTGAGTGGTCGTCCAACTTGTGAATGGCATGAATTCTA
Source organism: Marinifilaceae bacterium (assembly GCA_025210485.1). Lineage (GTDB taxonomy): Bacteria > Bacteroidota > Bacteroidia > Bacteroidales > Marinifilaceae > JAOARN01. The sequence continues at coordinate 6,320 of JAOARN010000017.1, forward strand.
CTCTCTTTGGAATTCGAGTGCAAAAACTGATATAGAGATTTCGATTATAAATCGCAATACGGTCTCAAGTGGGAATGATTATGCTTTAGATAATATTAGTTTTAATCCATTGGAGCAAATCACATACTCTTTGAATGTGTTTGTTCAGGGAGAAGTTAATTTTGGAGATAAGTCAATATTATGTAAAGATAGTATAGTCGAATTAGATGCAGGAGAACTTGGACATAGTTTTTTATGGAGCACTGGAGAGACAAGTAGAAAAATTAAAGTTGACATGCCTGGTAATTATTCAGTTAAACTTACACTGGAAAATGGATGTGTACAGAATGGGAATATTAAAATTGATTTGGATAATTTTGATTTTAAACTTTTGGCTGATAAAACCACTTGTATAGGAGAAACTGTTAAGTTAAAGACTGATTTAAGCTCGACCGATGATATCACAGCCCTTTGGAATGATGGAAGTGATGAGTTTGAAAAAGATGTTATTTCTTCTGGAAAGTATTCTTTACAGTTAACTAACAAAAATGGATGTGTTCAGAGGGATACGATGGATATTGAATTTTTTGCAAAACCAGTATTCGATTTGGGTGCGGACCAAACTCATTGTTTGAAATCAGGTGAAAGTGTAGAGTTAATAGCTCCTCTAGATGATTGCACATATTTATGGAATACAGGAGAAACAACAAAGTCAATATCTATTTCCAAGTCAGGTAAATATTTATTAGAACTTACTAATAAACTTGGCTGTACTTATAAGGATTCATTGAATATTATAATAAATGAAATCCCAGTATTCGATTTAGGTGCGGACCAAACTCATTGTTTGAAATCAGGCGAAACAGTTGAATTAGTAGCTCCTCTAGACGATTGTACATATTTATGGAATACAGGGGAAAGTACAAAATCAATATCTATTTCCAAATCAGGTAAATATTTATTGGAACTGACCAATAAACTAGGCTGCACATATAAGGATTCTGTGA
>JAOARN010000018.1 GCA_025210485.1 Marinifilaceae bacterium
TATTATGGGTGCTTGAGTGTGGGATAATTTATGCCCTAAAAAATAAATACTTAATAATGGCAAGGCCTTTACTTCATAATGATTTAAGGAATTGGATTCGGCAATATTTTTCTTACTCATATATTGCTCACCAAGATATCTTCTAAATCGCATTATATCACTAGGCAACTTAGCTTTCTGAATCTCTATTATAATGAGTTTTTCTTCTTGGTTTTCATCCTTAATCTTTGCTACAAAATCCAAATGAAAAACTGTTAAATCCTTATCCAAATCACTTCTGTACTCGGTGGGCTTAAATTCTAATTCTTGTATGTTTAATCCTGTAATTGCCGATAGAATTAGTTTGGCTACCTTTTCATCATCCAACAGATATTTAAATACTACATCGTATATGGGATTGGCTATTTGCATAATTATATATTTACTGCAAAATTAACCAATAATTTAATGTTTTACAATATTTTACAAAACACCACTAAATTATATACCTTTAAACCAATTTGGTTAAAACAACAATTAAGACTTTTAACTGCACACCATCATACTTCAGATAAAAAGCTAAAGATACTTATTTGTAGCGATTCTAAATAAAACTAAAACCCCCGACAAACAATGAATTTATATTTTATTTGGTTAATCTAAAATTTTTAATAAAATTTATTTATAAATAATTACGTACTAAAACTCAGAAAAAAACGTATTATTACAAACCTGTTTCGTTAATACTATAAACAGGAAACCAAACATCATCTAATTACATAAATATTATTAAACTAGTCTTTTTTTCTGACCAATTTAGAGACTAAAAAATATAAAATCATGTGTATTAGAATTTTTTATTATATACTAATAGCATCCACAATTTTCATCAGCTCATGCGCTAGCAGAAATTGCATTAACAACACAAAGCAGAATAAAAAATCAGCCAATATAAAAAGAGTTTATCTTGAAGATTTATTTTCTCCAAAGGAAATAAAGAAACTCGACTACTTTATACAAACTGACAATCCAAACTGGAACAGAATAAAATTATGCAAAAATATACAAATAGAAGAAGCTTGGTCAAGACTAAGAGATTTCATAATTGCAGAGTATTGTTTGGAAATATTGTCTAAACAAGACGGATTAATAAAATCCTCATGGTCTTTTGATAGAAAGGGAAAAATTAACGCAGAGTATCAATTTAGGATAACGACAAAGATAAACAAAGAGAACTGGGAATTACTTTTTATCGCAGAGGCAAAGCTATACAATGGTGCAAACTGGTTAAACGGAATTGATTCTGAATTAACAAAAGAATTAGAAAAAAACCTAATATGCAGCATAAACAATTTTAAAAACTAAGAAAGACGATTTCTACGAAATCGTCTTTCTTTTTGCAATATTTTTTAAGCTTTATTACATCATGCCTGGCATGCCACCTCCCATAGGAGCAGCTGGCATAGCAGGAGCAGCCTCTTCTGGCTCATCAACCAACACACACTCAGTAGTCAATAACATTCCTGCTATTGAAGCAGCATTTTCTAATGCAACACGAGTAACTTTTGCAGGATCTATAACACCAGTTTCTAATAAATTTTCATATCTATCAGCACGTGCATTATATCCAAAATCTTTATCCCCAGCTTTTACTTTATCAACAACTACAGCACCTTCACCGCCTGCATTTGCAACAATCTGGCGTAATGGCTCTTCAATTGCTCTTTTAACTATCTCGATACCAGTAGTTTCGTCATCATTCTCTCCTCTAAGATCATTTAAAACTTTAGAAGCTCTGATATAAGTAACACCTCCACCAGGAACGATTCCTTCCTCAACGGCAGCACGTGTTGCACTTAAAGCATCATCAACTCTATCTTTTTTCTCCTTCATTTCAACTTCAGAAGCAGCACCAACATATAATACTGCAACACCTCCAGCTAATTTTGCTAATCTCTCCTGAAGCTTTTCCTTATCATAATCAGATGTAGAAGATTCTATCAAAGTCTTGATTTGAGCAACTCTAGCATCGATACCTTCTTTGTTGCCTGCTCCGTTTACAATTGTAGTATTTTCCTTATCAACTGTAATTTTTTCGCAAGTACCAAGCATATCTAAAGTAGCCTCTTCAAGCTTCATTCCTTTATCTTCAGAAATAACTACACCACCAGTTAAGATTGCGATATCTTCAAGCATTTCCTTTCTTCTGTCTCCAAAACCAGGAGCTTTTACGGCAGCAATTTTCAAGGATCCTCTCAATCTATTCACTACAAGAGTAGCCAAAGCTTCTGCTTCAACATCCTCTGCAATAATCAACAAAGGTCTTCCAGACTGAACCGCTGGTTCCAAAACAGGAAGAAGTTCTTTCATTGTAGAAATTTTCTTTTCATACAATAAAACATAAGGATTTTCCAAATCTGCTTCCATTTTGTCACTATTTGTAACAAAATAAGGAGAAATATATCCTCTGTCAAATTGCATACCTTCAACAACCTTTACATGAGTTTCAGTACCTTTAGCTTCTTCAACAGTAATAACACCTTCTTTTTTAACCTTTTCCATTGCTTCAGCAATCAAAGCTCCAATGGTTTCATCATTATTTGCAGAAATTTTTGCAACCTGTTTGATTTTATCGAAATTATCACCAACTTCTTGAGATTGCTCTTTAATATCAGCAACAATAGCAGCTACTGCTTTATCAATACCTCTTTTCAAATCCATTGGATTTGCACCAGCAGTAACATTTTTCAAACCAACATTAATAATTGATTGAGCAAGAACAGTTGCAGTAGTTGTACCATCACCAGCATCATCACCAGTTTTAGAAGCAACTTCTTTTACCATTTGAGCACCCATATTTTCGGCAGGATCAGACAATTCGATTTCTTTTGCCACAGAAACACCATCTTTAGTAACCTGAGGAGCTCCAAATTTTCTATCTATTACAACATTTCTACCTTTTGGTCCCAATGTTACTTTTACTGCATTTGCTAATTTATCAACACCTTCTTTTAATAAGTCGCGTGCTTCAATATTGAATTTAATATCTTTTGCCATTTTATTTTTTTTTAAAAGAAAAATTTTTATGTTTTAATTTTTATTAAGTGTACTTCAAACACTTACTATCCAAGAATATACATCACATCCGACTGTGATATCAATAAATAATCTTCACCGTCAATATTTAATGAAGTATCTTGATATTTCTTTTGATAAAAAACAGTATCACCAACTTTCACTTCCATTGGTTCGTCTTTCTTATCTTTTCCTGTTAAAACAACTTTACCTTGAAGAGGCTTTTCTTTAGCCGAGTCTGGAATAATAATACCACTAGCTGTTTTAGTTTCAGCCTCGAAAGCTTTTACTAAAATCATACCTGCAAGAATTCTACCTTTTAATTCAGCCATATTTTCTTATTTTTATTATTATACATTATTTTAAATTTAACGATTTGACTTTAAACATATTTTATGCCATTAAGTGTTTTATGTCAATTTTACACATCTCTTATGACAAAAAATGCCAAAAAGTCCTAAACAATGACTATTGCTACAAACACAGTGTTTTTTTATATATCAAAACACCTGTAGAATATCAAACTTACACAAATTATATTGAATATAATTTAAAAATAATTATACTTTTGCGTAAAATCCATAACTAATTATATTAGTACACGAATTAGAATTTCATAACATGAAAAAAATTATATTAATTTCTGACACCCATTCTTATATCGACCCACGATTTAAAAAATATTTTGAATGGGCGGATGAAATTTGGCATGCTGGAGATATTGGAGATAAAGAAACAGGTTTAGAATTTGAATCCATTTGTAAATTTATTGGTGTATACGGAAATATTGACAATGACAATTTACGAAGAATGTTTCCAAAGACTCAGTATTTTAAATGTGAAGGTTTAAAAATATTTATGACACATATTGGAGGATATCCAGGCAATTACGATAGAAGAATCATAAAAGAACTAAACGAAAAAGAAATAGATATATTTATATCTGGACATTCACACATATTGAAAGTAATGAAAGATCCAAAGTTAAACTTGATTCATCTAAATCCAGGAGCTGGAGGTAAAAGGGGGCTTCACAAGGTTCAGACTATACTCAAATTCGAACTTGAAAATAAAAAAATCAAAAATCTAGAAGTAATCGAACTAGAGAGGCAGAAAAAATAATTTAAACTTTAAATTCAATCATCTACATCATCGATTAATATAGTTATGTAAAACGATATTTCACAACAACATAACAAACACATTACCAAACCTATTCACATAAATAAACACATATTGTTTTTTGTAATACTAATAAAAACAAATAAAGTAAAATCAATTAATAACATAAATTTATTTTTAAGTTTAATTAAATATTCAGATATTATTTGTACTTTGCCGAGTGTGAAATACATCTAATACTTAAGCTTATGAAAAATGAATTATTAATAAATATCTTAGATAAACTCAGCCTAGACCAAATTAAACATTTTATACTTGAATATTCAGAAGCAAACCAACACTTTGAATACACATTTATTGATAGCTTTGCAGACAAAAGCTACCTAGAAGAAGGATATAAATACACTATAAGTATTCGCAAGATACTTTCACCAAAAGAATTTCTAAAAACCTATCCTAATATGAATTACAACATCTCAAATATCATGAGCATGTTGAAATCAATGCTAGAAGAGGCAAAACAACACATCGCAAACGAAAATTACAAGTCAGCATACCTGATAGTAGTTTCATTGCTTGATGGTCTAAACAAATACGAAAGAGAAATCGAATTCTACGAACAGGGTGACGAAATCAATGATTTTATTGAAAACTGTTTTATTGTAATGGGTGGGCTTGTTTGTGATGAAACTTACCGTAAAAGACTATACTTATACTGCCTTTCAAGCTTTGAAATTGGCTATTTAAACAGATGGGATGTTAGAGAAAAATTTCTTCTTTTTGCAATCAATATACTCAAAGACAAACCAGAACTAACACCATTGTTTGAACTTGAAACAAAACTGGAAAACTCAGATGAGTTTCTCCAAGAATTAATCTTAAATTCAATACTTAAGGTTGATTGCGAAGAAAATGCAATCGATTATATGCAACGAAATCTTTCAAATCCTAATTTTAGAAATAAATTGATTGAACTTGCAATTGAGAATAAAAACTACAATAAAGCAAAGGAACTCGCATCTGAATTAATTGAAAACAAAGACGTAAACATTGTAGATAGATATGATTGGAGAAAATATTTACTAGAGATTTCAATAGCAGAAGACAACAAAAATGAAGTTTGTAAACTTGCGAAATATTTACTTACACACGACTTCAGAGATAGCAAGCACTATTTCATAACACTTAAAAAGTACATCCCTGAAGAAAATTGGGAAGAACAAATAAACGAAATAATTGAATATGCAAAAAAAACAACTGGCTATGGAATCAATTCTCTTCTGCATGATATATTTATTTGGGAAAGACGCTGGGATGACCTAATGGAAGCTGTCAGAAAAAATGAGAGTTTTGATTTTATGCTAAGATATGAATCCTGCTTATGCGACTATTATTCAGAAGAATTAGCAGAAATGTACATCAAACGCATCAAAACTTTCCTAGAAGGTAATATAGGCGTGAATTGCTACAAGGAGGCCTGCCGATTTATAGTTAGAATACATGACATGCACGAAGAAGAAAAAGCATTTGAACTAATCAACGAACTTAAAGTAAAATACAAACTTAGACCTGATTTTATAAACGAACTTGATAGATTATCATTTAAGCTAAGTAACTAAAAAAAAGAGCTCGGGAACCACCCCGAGCTTCATCTAACCACTTAAATGTAACCTAAATCACAAATCTATGAAAAAAATGTATCTTTATCTTCGTTAATTATTTGCAAAATTATAATCAATTTGAATCAAACTCATTAAATAACTGTTAAAATATTTTAAGCCTTTCGTTATTTAATGTTTTTAAACTAACGTATATACTATTTAACGTTTAAAATTTAAAAAGGTTTCAAAAAACTCCTATTTTTTTTTCAAAAAAATAATTTAATAATTAAGTATATTTTGAAATAACTTATAAAGCTAATTTACGACCTTTTAATTTACCAACAAATTAAAATTCACAATGCTGTTAAAATCACTTCATAAAAACTTTAACAAAAAACAAACAGCCTTTTTCAGAATTCATATATATTAATAACTCTAAAGAACATTATATGAATACAATCTGAAAACATGTTTTACAACATTCTTTGCGATGATTCCAAATACAAAACCATTTTTTAAAACTTCCTACTCCAAACAACAAAAAGATACAACATTAGACGACAAAGAACAGTCAAACAACTATTATTCTGAACAATAATAATTACACATCGATTATACTTGAACACAAGAAACACCTTCCAATCTATACAAAAAAATAAAAACAAATAACAATCAAGATTATAAGATATGTTAAATATTCATTTAATTTAATTAAATTAGATTATTGAGTTATTTTTTTTTGATTAGTATTTATAACTTTGTTCAAATGATAATATTAGTAGGAGAATTAATAAATACATGTAGGCAAATACACCATATTTATTATTTTCATAATTTTATTTCATATTGAAACAGTTTCTACTAACAATGAGCTTAATTTAATGAATTCGTATTAATTAAAATCTAAATATTACTCTATGATTAAAACAATAAAAAATAAATGGTTTAAATACTCATTAGCCACATTTACTTATTTTTTAATGACATTATGGATTGGGAACTTTTGGCTTCTGCTTGGTCTTCCTATTGTTTTCGATGTATATATCTCAAAAAAAGTACATTGGGCTTTTTGGAAAAAAAAGGGGGTAAAAAAACAAACAAAAGTCGTCGAATGGATTGACGCTGTTATTTTCGCGGTTGTTGCTGCCACAATCATTAGAATGTTCTTTATAGAAGCATATACAATCCCAACTTCATCTATGGAGAAGTCTCTACTTGTTGGCGACTATTTATTTGTAAGTAAAGTGGCTTACGGACCAAAAATGCCCAACACACCATTATCATTTCCATTTGTTCATCATACGATGCCTGGAACAACAACTACCAAATCATACAGCGAACTAATTCAGTGGCCTTACAAAAGACTTGCTGGTTTTGGCAAGGTAAAAAGAAATGATGTTGTCGTTTTCAATTTTCCAGCAGGAGATACAATAATAGTCGGAAGAGAAAATCCAGATTACTATATGCAGCTTATGAGAAAACAATATGCTGATAAACGTATGGATATTATGAATGGTAATAAATTGCTATCCGACGAAGAATACAATACTAATGCTAGGAATTTTTTCAAGAAAAATTTTGAAATAAGATATAGACCTGTTGATAAAAGAGAAAATTACATCAAAAGATGTGTTGGTGTTCCTGGAGATACACTTACTAGCATAAATGGCGATTTATATATTAACAAAGAGGCTCAAATACAAATTTCCGAAAAGCAATATAATTACATGATTGCAACTAATGGAAACAGAATAAACCCTCGAATTCTTGATAAAATGGGAATAGCTAAAGATGACATTCTTTCAGACGGTTCTCATTATCAACTGCCTTTAACAGACAAAAATCTAACTCGACTAAATAATATGAAGAGTATTTCTTCTGTTGTTAAGCAAATAAAATCAAAAGGTCAATTAGAAGATGTATTTCCTTTTATTCCTGAACTAAGATGGAATAGAGATAATTTTGGACCATTATATGTTCCGCAAAAAGGAGCTACGGTAAATATCAATATTGGTAATCTAAATTTTTATAGAAAAATAATTGAAGTTTACGAAGCAAACAAACTAAGAATTGAGGGCGAAAATATTTACATTAACGATACTTTATCCACAAGCTACACATTCAAGATGAACTATTATTGGATGATGGGCGACAATAGACATATGTCTTCCGATTCTAGATATTGGGGATTTGTTCCCGAAGATCATATCGTAGGAAAGGGATCGTTTGTATGGTTATCACTTGATAAAGACAAATCATTTCCATCAAATATAAGATGGTCTAGAATTTTGAAAGCAATAAACTAATTCAAAATTACCAAAAGAATAAATCCGAATTAAATCTTAATAATTCGGATTTATTTTTGAATCTACAATTTCTTCTTATCTGCAAAGAAATAAATTTTGACTATTATTTCTTCAAACATACCAACAAAAGGCAACATTAATATAGATTAAAGACTGTTTTAATTTCTTTGACATCTAATTATAACAATGATTAATTTTAATCTTAAATGTTAACTAACCCCTTGTTAAAAAACAGATCTAATTATGAAAAATACTTTATTAAAATTCAGCTTTCTTGTTATTTTTTTTAATCTAACAAACCTGTCTTTTTCACAACCAAGATACGCATCTAAAATGCCAGAAGACGAACATTATTATATACAATCATCTATAAGCTATTCCAGAACAAACAGTAGATTTTGGAGTTTTTCGAAAAAAGAGCAATTTAAAGATGGTGTTCAAATGCACAATTGGAATAAAGGAGGCAATATTGAAATAAAACTTAATAAAATAGGATCATGTAATGGTTGGTATTATGTTAAAATGAACGGATCCGAATCATATTTGGATTACGACATTCAAAATACAAACCAAGCAGAATCAAAAATAAAATTTTGCAAACAAAAAAAAATTAGAAAACAAGCTTTTCTATTTAAGCACCTAGGAAATGGAAGGTATAAAATCTACACATTAAATGGAAAAGTTGTTTCCTTGAAAGATAAAAGTTCTAAAAATGGATCTTTTTTACTTGTGAATGAGGATAAATCAGGATTCTTTAACGAATGGTTTTTACTTGATAAAAATAGAAAACCAATTAAACCAGAAGGTGTAGAAATGGCTACATTCAATATCAACTGACAAAAAATAAAACATATGTGGGATATCAAATCCACATATGTTTTACCAATAAACTAACACCCCCCCTCGGCACGTATAGTTCTATGTCTTTTCTTTTTTGGTTTTGCTTTTACATCGAAGGATTTCTTTATTCCAACAATATCTCCATTTTTAACTTCAAAAGCCATTAGCTCAATTGCCGTAAAACTTTTAACATCAAATTTATTCGGATACATTATCTCTGAAATCCATGAATTTATTCCTCCATTTAAAACATAAATATTCTCAATTCTTTTTAAATAAAGAAGCATCCAAGCATTTTCAGAATAAATAGTACCGTTCGAAAAAATTATTTTCTTAGCAGATGTGTTAGCCAATTTAGCAATATTATCCTCTTCTGAAAATTTAGCCATAGGCATATTCAAGGCACCATTTATAGTGTATTGATTATATTGAATTGAATCCCGTATATCAAGCAAAATTATTTCATCTTCACCAGCTAACATTTCGTCGGCTAAATCGGTAGCACTTATAAAGTGATTATAATTTTGTATATCATGTATGATTTTACTAGTTACAATATTAAACGAAACGAATGCATTCCCAGGAACTAAAGCGACAATCAAGGCTAAACTAATGTAAACTATCGCAAAAACAACTCGCACTTTTGGTGTATTATTTTTCATCTTATTTATTCTTTAATGGAAATTTTGCCTCTGCCAAGTCTCCAAGGTAAAACATAATAAAAGCAACACATACAATTATCAAACAAACAAAACCATCTTTCAAGCCTAAAAAATCGCTTAGTTTTATTTCACCCATATAATTTGCATTATGTAACACCGATATGTAATCATAAAACTCAACAAAAAGAAACACCCCTACGAATAAACCAATAGCGAATACCATCGCGTCTATTTTCCCAATAGAGATAGCACAAAATGCCGTACCTGGGCAAAACCCTCCCATTATAAAACCTATCCCCATGACTATTCCACCAAATATAGTAGAATCAAGATATAAGGAATTTATATAAATCACATTTAAATCTAACCATCCGAACAAACTCATAAAAAGAGTTCCAAGCATAGCTGTAATAGCGGCAGTAAAAAATACTTTTAAGACTGTTGTGTCATAACCATAAAACATCCCCGCTAATTTCCTACTTGAAGAAAACCCAGAGGCTTCTAATACAAAACCAAATGCAATACCGATAAGCAATGCAAAAAAAAGGTTCATATCACTTGAAATAATATTATTTGTAACTAATGGTGCCATTACATAAAATTTAAATCCACAATTTTCTAAAAAAATAAGCTAATATAAAAGCTGTTCCAAAAATAGCAGCCATACTAACAAAGCCTGCCAAAGACATCACCGCCATTCCACTTAATGCAGAACCACTTGTACATCCCCTCGCGAGCATTGCTCCGAAACCAAAAAAAACGCCTCCTAACAAAGCAAACAACAATCTCTTTTTAGAACTTATTTTAGGAGAATGTTCAATTTTAAACTTAAGTCTCTTAAATACAAATCCTGAAATAAGAGCGCCAAACAACAAACCAAGGAGTTCAAAAACCAACCATGTTTTAAATGGGTTTTGATGTTTTGAGATATACTCTTTATAATAAACTGAATTTTCAGTATGATCTTTTGACAAAGATTTAGCTGCTCCAATAACGATGCCTTTGACTCCTCCACTTGCGCCTAATCCTCTACCTGCAATAAAAATTGCCGACAATAGGACTAATCCTAACAAGAGTCCACCGATATATGGATTCAAATATCTTGAATTATCCATAATGTATAATTTAGTATTTATAGTATTTTATTAGCAAGAAACCAACTATATTTCAAGCTGAACGAGAAATATTTTTTAAAACTGCGCACCAATCGAGAAGTACAAACAGAAATTAACATTCAAAAATACATATTTCATTATGAATTTCACAAGAATAATCAAATTAAGTTAAATATCATAATAAAACAAACGACCTTTTCATAACTAAAAATATAGAATATAAAAAGATCGTCGTTGCAAGATTATACAAATATTAAATATCTATTTGAAATCCATCATAAGCTAATTTTGTGTTTTGAAATCCTTCTTTAGCTTCATTCAGGTGCAGATCTAAGTCCTTAAATCGTGAAGAATAATGCCCTATAAGTAAAGTTTTAACATTAGCCTTCTTAGCTATAATAGAAGCATCTCTTGCAGTAGAATGAAAAGTTTCCTTTGCGATCTCTCTTTCATTTTCTGTAAAGGTAGCTTCATGATACAGAAGATCTGAATTTTTGACAATTGGGACAATAGCTTCAGTATATGCTGTATCCGTACAAAATGAATATGATCTAGGCTTTGGGGCAGGGCGAGTAAGGACATTATTCGAGATAATAGTTCCATCCTCTAAAACAAAATCGGCACCATTTTTAATATTTTGGCGTTCTTTGATAGGTATTTTATAATAATCGATATTCTCTTTAATGAGGGATTTTGGCTTCTGCTTTTCATTAAAACGAAAACCCCAACATCTAGTCTTTCCATGATTTAATGGAAAGGATAAAACTTCGACAAGCTCATCGTCATAAATGATATCTTGAGTGTTTTCTTTTAACTCAACAAAATTGACATGATATGTTAAATAAGTATTTAAATTTTTAAGTTGACTCATTATTATATCCTTTAATCTTGGGTCTGAATATACATTTAAGTCAGCTTTTCTATTTTGAAGTGAAAATGTGGAAAGTAAACCAATAAGTCCAAAAAAGTGATCCCCGTGTAGGTGAGATATAAATACATGCTTTATTTTATTCATTGGGATGCGATATCTCTTCATCTGTATCTGGGTACCTTCTCCGCAATCAATCAAAAAAAACCGCTCAAGCAGATTTAATACTTGAGCGGTTGGAAATCTATTTACAGTCGGCAAAGCCGAGTTGCATCCTAAAATAGTAAGTTGAAATCTCATTTTATAGTATTAAAGTAAAAACTGAAATACTAAAATAATCAAATTTTATTAAAGTTTATTAAATTCTTCATTTTTACTTACAGTAAATTCAAATGATAGTTCCTCTAATAAACTTAATGCATCTTCATTATTTTCGGCAATATTAAGAACTGAATCTAATTGAGAAATCTCCATTAGTTTTTTTACAGAATCCTGTATTCCAAATAAAATAAAATTTCCACAAGAATTTTTACATAAACGATTTGCAACTAGAATAGCACTTAATCCTGACGAATCACAACTTTCACATTTAGAAATATCTAGAAGTATATTTTTCTCTCCATTTCCCACTACTAATACCAATTCTGACTTTAATTCAGGAGCAATATTAGTATCTAATTTTTCATTAATTACTTTAATTAAAGTAAAATTATCTGTCGGTTGTGTTGTAAGAAAGTTGCTATTCATAGAAGTGATGTTTAAGTTAATTATTTCTTGTCATCATCAGATAATTGATTTTTCAATGCAGCTAATTCAGAAATATCTCCTAAGGTAGTTTTTTCTAGTGAATCTTTCACTTTTTTAACACCTTTTTTTGTAGTAGCTGAAGCTTCTTTTTTAATTTTTACGTTCTCAGCTTTTTTGATATCTTCAAAAATTCTTGAGTGAGAAAGAATAATTCTTTTAGAAGCTTTAGAGAATTCAATTACTTTGAAAGAAAGTTTTTCATCAACTTTAGCTTGTGATCCATCTTCTTTAACTAAGTGACGAGGAGTTGCGAAACCTTCAACACCGTATGGAAGAGCAATTACAGCACCTTTTTCGAATAATTCAACGATTGTTCCTTCGTGAACTGAATCAGGAGAGAAAATTGTTTCGAATACATCCCAAGGATTTTCTTCTAATTGCTTGTGACCTAAGCTTAATCTTCTGTTATCTTTGTCGATTTCTAATACAACTACGTCGATATCAGCACCGATTTGAGTGAATTCAGCTGGATGTTTAACTTTCTTAGTCCAAGATAAGTCAGAGATATGGATTAATCCATCAACACCTTCTTCGATTTCAACAAAAACACCGAAGTTAGTGAAGTTACGTACTCTTGCTACATGCTTAGAATTAACCGCATATTTAGTGTCAACATCTACCCATGGATCAGCTTTTAATTGCTTAATACCAAGAGACATTTTTCTTTCTTCTCTGTCTAGAGTGATGATTTGAGCTTCAACTACATCACCAACTTTCATAAAGTCTTGAGCAGATCTTAAGTGTTGTGACCATGACATTTCTGATACGTGGATTAATCCTTCAACACCAGTAGCGATTTCTACGAAAGCACCATAATCAGCCATTACAACAACTTTACCTGAAACTTTATCACCAACATTTAAGTTAGCATCTAAAGCATCCCATGGATGTGGAGTAAGTTGTTTAAGACCTAGAGCGATACGTTTCTTAGCATCATCAAAGTCAAGAATTACAACATTTAATTTTTGATCAAGTTCAACAATTTCACTTGGGTGAGTAACTCTACCCCATGATAAGTCTGTAATGTGGATAAGTCCATCAACACCTCCAAGGTCGATAAATACACCGTATGAAGTAATGTTTTTAACAGTTCCTTCAAGTACTTGACCTTTTTCAAGCTTAGCAATAATATCTTTTTTCTGTTGTTCAAGTTCAGCTTCGATAAGAGCTTTGTGAGATACAACAACATTTTTGAATTCGTGGTTAATCTTAACAACTTTGAATTCCATAGTTTTACCAACGTAGATATCGTAATCACGAATTGGCTTAACATCAATTTGAGATCCAGGTAAGAAAGCTTCGATACCGAATACATCTACAATCATACCACCTTTAGTACGACACTTGATGAATCCTTTGATTACCTCATCATTTTCAAGAGCAGAATTAACTCTATCCCATGATCTTAATGCTCTAGCTTTTTTGTGAGATAATACTAATTGTCCTTTTTTATCCTCTTGGTTTTCTACGTATACTTCAACAGAATCACCAACTTTTAATTCAGGATTATAACGGAATTCGTTTAAGCTAATGATACCATCTGACTTATAACCAATATTGATTACAGCTTCGCGTTTGTTAAGAGAAATCACTGTTCCGTCGATAACTTCTTTTTCTGAAACAGTAGATAAAGTTTTGTCATAAATTGCTTCTAACTCTGCTCTATCACCTTTGATAATATTAGCACCATTTGTTAATGCATCCCAGTCAAAATTTTCTTCTGGAGCTGAATTGTCAACTTTTTTTACTTCAGTCATTTTAAATTTCTATTAATTAATAAATTAGACATTATATTGAAAAATCTTTGCAAAAGTATATAAATATTTGAAACAAATTACACTTTAGTCAATCTTTTTTAATATTTTTTACTTTCGACATAGCATATAGATATACAGACGATTAAGGCAGAATTCTACCCTCCCACTATAATAAAAATAGCCCAATTGAATCTATTTTTACAAAAAAGGAATCTTAAATACTATAATTTCTCTTCCCAAATATTGTACTTCCTACCCTAATCATTGTACTACCGCAATCAATAGCTAGCTTATAATCTCCTGACATTCCCATTGAAATTTCTGCAAACTCAGGTGAATTCGAAAAAAAGCTTTCTTTCAATTCTTTAAACACATCTTTCAAAGAAAGAAACTCTTTCCGTATTTGTGATTCATCTGAAGTATTAGTTGCCATCCCCATAACACCGCATATTTGAATATTTTCAAGCAATTTATATGCATCAGAATTTAACATCTCAAGCACTTCATTAATATCAAATCCAAATTTTGTTTGCTCCTCAGCTATATGAAATTGTAGCAGACAAGAAATTTTCCTATCAAACTTTTTTGCTTGTTTATTAATTTCCTTCAACAATTTAAGACTATCCACACCATGTATCAGATGAACGAAATCTGCGATATATTTCACTTTATTGGTTTGCAAATGCCCAATCATATGCCATTCGATATCTTTAGGTAGTGTTTCATATTTTTGCCTAAGCTCCTGAACCTTATTCTCTCCAAATATCCTATACCCACCATCATATGCATCTTCAATACATTCAATAGGCTTAGTTTTAGAGACTGCTACAAGCTTTACCTGCTCAGGAATTTGCTCTACAATAGTTTTAATATTATTGTATATTTCTGCCATAATTATGTGATTGTGAAAATTTGCTGCAAGTATAGCTATAAAATAGATATTTTAATAATATTTAATTTACCATTAACAACAATATGAAATGTTTTTTTAATGTTAACCACTTCTTAGAATCCATACTCACTACATATAACAAAAAAAATCTCAAATCCAACAATAAACTAAATATCAATAAAACAGACAAATTACAAGAACTATAATTAACATTTAACCCAATGTCTGAGATTCATAATCAGGAAGGAAAAACTATAAAAAAGCTTAAATAATAGTAATAAATATAATTTATTAACATCATTCTCTTTTATAACTTAATAAAATGACTAATTTTATAGCCCAAATAAACATTGTTTTAGGCTCATACATCAAGCTACTGTTCAAGAAATACATTTCAAATTGTATTCTAATAGAAGAGTTTGTTTTATTTATATTCAACCAGTTAAGCCTAAACATAAAACTCAAATCATAGCCTTTAAATATATATTTTTATGACAAAAACTAATTTTCTGATACTTACTATTAGTTTATTAACAATTGCTTGTAATAGTGACAAAAAAACAATTAGCCATAAAATTGCGGAGGTTGGAAGCAAGACTTTAGAACTAGACCAAATAAAGGATTTAATTCCTGATAAATTATCAAAAGAAGACAGTACTGTATACGCAGACAACTACATAAGACAATGGGTCAAAAAGCAGCTATTATTATCAAAGGCGGAAGAAAATTTAAGCAAAACACAAAACAATATAGAAAAATTAGTAAGTGATTATCGCTCATCATTAATTATACATCAGTACCAACAAGGATTATTATCACAGAATTTAGACACAATTGTGAAAGATTCAGATATAGATAAATATTATAAGGATTACACCGATAATTTTGTTTTAGCAAGAAATATTGTTAAAGCGGTATATATGAAGATTTCGAAAGATGCTCCAAACATCAAAAAGATTCGAAATCTTTATAAATCAAACAAAGAAGAAGATTTTGATGAAATGGAAAGCTATTGTTTTAGTCATGCGACAAAATATGATTCATTTAATCAAGAATGGATTTATGCTGACGAATTATTTAAATTAATCCCATCAAAAATAAGCAATCAAGAACACTTTATTAGAAAGAACAAATATTACGAATGCGAAGATGCTTCTTTCTATTATTTTATCAAAATACTTAAATACAAAATCAAAGACTCTTATTCTCCTATCGAATTCATTAGAGATGATATAAGAAAGATTATAATAAATAAAAGAAAAATTGAGTATATTAAAAATCTAGAAGAAAATATATTCAGTGATGCTGAGAAAAAAAATAAATTTAAAATATATTAATATAGCTTATATGAAGTTTTATAGAAGTATTTTTCAGATTGTTGTAGTTTTATTTACAGGAGTTTATTCTTTATCTGCACAAAACCAATCAATTGACAATATCGTAGCTGTTGTAGGAGATCAGATTGTTTTAAAATCAGATATTGAATCTCGTTTTTTAAACAGTCAAGCTCAAGGATACACATCTGGAAGTGATAATTTCAAAATTGAAATTTTTGAAGATTTATTGATTCAAAAAATGATGATTGCTCAAGCACAAATCGATAGTGTTGAAGTTACCGAACAAGAGGTTGAGAAAAACCTCAATCAACGTATTCAAATGAATATAAAACGAGCAGGGTCAAAAGAAATATTGGAAAAATATTTAGGGAAATCTATATATGAACTAAAAAATGACATGCGTGACATCATTCGTGATGATATGATTACAGAACGAATGAGAGCAAAAATAACAGAAGGATTAGAGGTTACTCCCGCTGAGATTAGAGAGTTCTATAAATCTATTCCAAAGGATAGTCTACCACTAATTCCTGGAGTTGTAGAGATACAACAAATTATTAAACACCCACAAGTTACGGATGATGAAAAAGAAAGAGTTATTGGCAAATTGAGAGGATTTAGAGAAAGAATAGAAAAGGGTGAAAGTTTTGGTAAATTGGCAGCCCTATACTCTGAAGACCCTGGAAGTGCACACAGAGGAGGTGAATTAGATTATACCCCTAGAGCCAATTTAGTTCCTGAATTTGCAAACGTAGCATTCAACCTAAAACCTAAAACCGTTTCCAAGGTAGTTGAAACAGAATACGGATACCATATAATTCAACTAATTGACAGAAAAGGGGAACGTATAAAAGTAAAACACATTCTTCTAAAGCCTAAAATTCAAGAAGAAAAAAAGAAGGAGGCTATTCAACAATTAGACAGTATAGCTAATACAATCCGTGAAGGTAAAATGACTTTCGATGAAGCTGCTTTTTATTTTTCAGATGATAAAGACACAAGAAATAATGGCGGATTATTGGTAGACTTATATTCTTCGTCTTCAAAATTCCAAAAAGAAAACCTTCCAGGAGCAATAGGAAAAGAGATTTTAAAATTAAAGATAAATGAAATATCTGATCCATTCCTTGACGTTTCTCCTGGCAAGGAATTATATAAAATAATTAAAATAAAATCGGAAACAAAAGCGCACAAAGCGAATTTAGCTGACGATTGGACAATATTAGAAGAAATGTTGATGCGCAAAAAACAGCAAGAAATTATCGAGAAATGGATTGCTGAAAAACAAAAATCTACATATGTTCACCTATCAGAAGAATACAAGGATGCAAAATTCAGATTTGGGAATTGGGTAAAATAAGACTTAATAAAAAACATATATATAAAAATCGAATAGGGGTAAATCACTTTACCCCTATTTATGTATAATAAGGGAATAATTTTTGTTAAATTTATTCGGTTTTTCATTTAGCAGCTACCAATCCTTTTTTTGATTACATAAAACACAGGTAGCTCCTAATAATTTTATTAATGTATTCTAAGTATATATTGACATGTACAAACAATAGAGATTTCAACTTGATTACAAAAAATTACATCTTAGAGTGTTCATCATAATAATTAGAACAATACTCATAAAATGTTTTAGACTATTGATATATTCAAACTGACATCCTCTACTAAACATTCTGTCAACAATAAATGATATTTATGGAAAATAAAATAGAGCAAGCAAAAGAACTTAAAAGAGATTGCGACAACTTAATGAATGAGATAAAAAAACTCATAATTGGACAAGATGAAGTAATCAAAAAACTTATAATTTCAATTATCTCAAATGGTCATTGTCTATTAATCGGAGTACCTGGACTAGCTAAAACACTGCTTGTTAACACAATATCACAGGCGCTAGATTTGAGTTATCAGCGTATACAATTTACACCTGACCTAATGCCATCTGATATTATTGGTTCTGAAATATTGAATTCAAATAGAGAATTTTCATACCTTAAAGGGCCTATTTTTGCGAATATAATTCTAGCAGATGAAATAAATAGAACTCCTCCAAAGACTCAATCGGCTTTATTGGAGGCTATGCAAGAAAGATCCATTACTGTTGGTGGAAATGAATACAAATTACCTAAACCTTTCTTTGTATTAGCAACTCAAAACCCCATCGAGCAAGAAGGCACTTATCCTTTACCAGAGGCACAGCTAGATAGATTTATGTTTAGTATTAATTTAGAATATCCAAAAATTAAAGATGAAATTGAGATTGTAAGATCCACAACAAGTCTTAAAAATGTAAAAATAAATCCAATTATTTCTGCAGAATCTATTATAAGATATCAAAAATTAATACTTTCGGCTCCTGTAAATGACAATGTATTAAACTATGCAGTAAATTTAGCTGCCAAGACACGACCTAATACAGAAATGGCAGGCGATTTTACAAATAATTATATTAATTGGGGTGCTGGACCAAGAGCTTCTCAATTTCTTATAATGGCAGCAAAGGCACATGCTTTAATAGAAGGGAAATACTCTCCAGACATTGAAGATGTAAAAGCTGTAGCAGGTTCAATACTTCAACATAGAATTATAAAAAACTATAAAGCTGAAGCTGAAAACATCAGTACAGAAGATATTATAAATAGATTAATGAACGATAAATGCTAAAGAGTAGAGTAAAATTAAGTTTTTTGATTGCAATACTATTATTGATTAATTTAAATATAGTAAATGCACAAAGCAAAAAGACTAAAGTAAAAATTATTAATTCAGATAAAACAGAATTCTACCCTAACACAACTCCTCCAATCAGTAAATTTATTGGAAATGTTGTGATACATCACAACAAGATGGTGATGCATTGTGATTCTGTATATCACACCGAGGTGAAAAACTCAATAGAAGCATTTGGAGATATTCATATTATTAATGCTGACACTGTTCACATAAGAGGGAAATATTTACAATATGATGGCAATACAGGAATAGGAAAGTTAAGAGATGACATCAAATTAAACAACGACAAAATTATTCTTACTTCCAATTTTCTTGATTTTGATATGAATACCAATGTAGGTTACTACTACGGCGGAGGTCAAATAGTTGATTCCACTAATGTATTAACTAGTGATATAGGTAGATATTATACGAACGATAATTTATTATTCTTCAAAGACAGTGTAAAATTAGTAAATCCTAACTACACTTTAAATGCTGATACACTAAAGTATAATACTGAATCAAAAACAGCCTACATAACTGGTCCTACAACAATGAAGGATGATGATAATACTTTTTATTCAGAGAAAGGTTGGTATAATACCATTAATAAGAAATCTCGATTTCAGAAAAATAATACATTAACAAATAAATCATATATAGTAGTTGCTGATACAATATTGTCAGATCCAGACAATGCAAAATCTGAGATGATTAATAATATATCGGTAACAGATACTACAAACAATGTCATCTTAAAAGGGCATTATTCTAGATTTGACCAAAATAATGAGAAAGGTTTTCTTACAGATTCTGTTCTAATGTTACAGATTTATGAAAAAGACACTCTATTTCTACATTGCGATACTGTTAGATTTGAAACCACTACTGACAGCATTAAAAATAGAAGAATCAAAGCATACTATAAGGTAAAAGCCTTTCGAAAAGATTTTCAAGCAAGATGTGATTCTATGGTATACAGTCTTAGCGATTCGACACTTACTCTTTTTAACGAACCAGTATTGTGGGCACAAGGAAATCAATTTGTTGCTGACACCATCAAGATGATAATGGAGAATCGAGAAGTTAAATATATGCACTTTCGAAATAATGCATTTCTAACCAATCATGAAGATACTGTTTATTACAATCAAGTGAAAGGAAGAAATATGCTTGCACATGTAAAAGAGAATAAGGTTGAAAAAATAGATATAAAAGGTAATGGAGAAACCCTATACTACCCAAAGGATAAGGAGGAATTAATGGGTATGAATTTGGCTAAGAGTAGTGATATTACTATTTTTATGAAAAACAAGCAAATTGAAAGCATCCAGTTTATAAAAAAACCTGATGGAAATATGAATCCCTTATTTAAATTGGATGACAAAATGATTTATCTTAAAGATTTTCAATGGCTAGAGTACCTTAGACCAAAATCAAAAGAAGAAATTTTTGAAAATACGGCTGATTCTATACAGGTTCCCCTACGAATGGAGAAAGCTAAATCGAAAGTTTTAAAAGCTATTAATAAGAAAAATATTGACTTAATAAAAAATCTAAAAAATAGTAAAAATCTAAATTCTACTGTTAGCGATAAAGATATCGACGAATCTGTAAAAAAGATAAAACAAGAAATTAAAAATATTGATGGTAAAGATTTGGATAAAGTAGAAAAGGAAATAAAGGATAAAGCTAAAACTGTAGATAAAAAGAAAATAGATAATGCAGTGAAAAACATCGAAAATATATCTCCTGAGGCTACTAAAAAAGCGAAAGAGAAAATTAATGAAATAAAGGACACTAAATAAATCAAAATTATTCTAAAAAAGGCTGCCATAATAATGACAGCCTTTTTTTTATCGAGGTAAATTTCATTTTGTTTCGTCAATTGGCTCAAGTCCAAATTCCTTAGCCTTTTTTATCATAAAAGCATAAGCTTGATCAAAATCATTTTCTATTTCTCCATCCAAGATAGCTTCTTTTATAGCCGCTTTTAAATCCCCTATTACTTTCGAAGGTTTCAAATCAAATGTCTTAATTATCAACTCACCATCAACAGGAGGTTGAAAATTACGAATATTATCTTTCTCTTCTACCTCTTTTAATTTTTGTCTTACAAGTTGAAAGTTATTCATAAACTTTTCAACTTTTTGTTGATTTTTGGAAGTAATATCTGCTTCACAAAGTGTCATTAAAGAATCTATATCATCTCCTGCATCAAACAAAAGCCTACGCACAGCGGAATCCGTAACAACTTCTTCTGCCAATACTATTGGTCTCATGTGCAATAAAACCATTTTTTGAACAAATTTCATTTTCTCATTCAAAGGTAGTTTCATTCTTTTGAAAATGGCTGGCACCATTTTTTCCCCAATAAAATTATGAGCATGGAAGGTCCAACCAGCTCCCTTTACAAATCTTTTTGTTTTTGGCTTGGCTATATCATGAAATAATGCAGACCACCTCAACCATAGGTCGTCTGAATGAGGACATAAACGATCCAATACTTCTATTGTGTGGAAGAAATTATCTTTATGACTGATGCCATTAACTGACTCTCTCCCTTTTAGTCGATGAAGTTCAGGAAAAATAAGTTTTAGCAATCCAGATTTATCAAGTAATTTGAATCCAACAGAAGGTTTTTTAGAAAGTATTATTTTATCCAACTCATCGTTAATTCTTTCTTTGGATATTATTTCAATTCTATGTGCATTTAAACTAATTGCCTCAAAAGTTTCGTCTGAGATTCTAAAATCCAATTGAGTTGCAAACCTAATTGCCCTAAGCATTCTCAAAGGATCATCAGAGAATGTAATCTTTGGGTCTGTAGGTGTAGTAATTAATTTGGCATGAAGATCTACAATTCCATTAAATGGATCAAGTAATTCTCCGAAATTAGAACTATTCATTCCAATTGCAAGAGCATTAATTGTAAAATCTCGTCTTAACTGATCATCTTTTAAGCTACCTGACTCAACTACAGGATTTCTTGAATCACGACTATATGATTCTTTCCTAGAACCGACAAATTCTATTTCTATGTTTTTATATTTAACCATTGCAGTGCCGAAATTTTTGAATATCGACACTTTCTTAGATCCTAATTCTTTCGCCACATGCTTGGCAAGTTTTATGCCATCTCCAACTACTACTATATCAATATCTTTTGATGGTCGCTCAAGAAAAATATCTCGAACATAACCTCCTATTATATAGGTCTCAAGATTTAATTCATCAGCAAGTTTTGAAATTTTCTGAAATATAGGATGAGATAATTCTTTTCTTAACTGCATATTATTCTATAATTAGCCAACAAAAGTACTACTATATTTTTGTTGTAAAAAAACTAAACTAAAAAAATAATAGCAAACAGCTTAATTTTATTTTTCCATATTTTCATTCGCAACAAAAACATTGACCTACTTGAGAAATAAAAATTTGCCAAATTTGTGTTTAATTTAAAATCCTATAAGGCTTCCATTTTTGATATGCATGCATTTTTTTGTTCCTGTCTAATCATTAATTGCAATAAACTTATCATAAATTTCAATACTATAAAGTTTAATGCAAATACTTTAATAAATAAAACTATAATATTTCATACAAAAACATATCTCTAATACAACATTTCTGAAAATCTAAAATTTGTTTACACAGAAGCAAATATTCACATTATGTAAAATACCTCTATATACTACGACTATTTTATTTTTTCAAATCCTACAATTTGGGTTTAGCGATATATATTCTCTAAAACAATTTCTTTATTAACGATATCTTTTTCTTATTATATCCGTAATACTTCAAATTAGATTCAAAATATACTGGTTTATCTAATACTGATTTAAAATGCGAGAAACAATTAAAGCTATACCTTCCATGATAACTACCAATACCACTATTACCAACACCTCCAAAAGGTAAATTTGGATTACTTATTTGCATAACACTATCATTTATGCCGCCACTTCCAAATGGAATTTCTGATAAAAATCGTTTCTTTATACCCTTATTATTTGAATATAAGTAAGCTGCTAAAGGTTTTTCAATATTTTTGATTAAAGCAAAGGCTTCATCAATATTTTCATAAGCTAAAACTGGCAGTAGAGGTCCAAATATCTCTTCTTGCATTATTGCATCATCTATATCTATATTGTTTAATATTGTAGGTTCAATATATCGTTGAGTTTTATTTGTTTTTCCACCATAAAATACTTTATTTTCATCTATTAGATTTACCAGTCTCTGAAAATTTCTATCATTAATAATCTTAACATAGTTATTATTCTTAAAAGAATACTTGGCTTTTTTCAATTCTTCTACAACACAGTCTAAAAATTTATCTTTTACTTCTTTATGCACTAGAATATAGTCTGGTGCTATACATAATTGTCCAGAATTGGTGAACTTTGCCCAAAGCATTCGTTTAACAGAAATTTTTAAACTTGCATCTTTATGAACTATTACAGGATTCTTACCTCCTAACTCTAATGTTATATTTGTTAGATTTTTAGCTGCTGCCATGTTAATGATTTTACCAACTTGAGGACTTCCTGTAAAAAATATTTTATCAAATTTATGTTTTAGCAATTCTGTAGTTTCATCAACTCCTCCCTCAATAACATGAAGATAATTACTATCAAAATTCTCGTTTATTAGCATTGTCATCAATGCGCTTGTCTGTTTAGATAATTCACTTGGTTTCAAAATAGCTGTATTGCCAGCAGCTATTGCTCCTACCAATGGTGTTAGTGACAAATTATAGGGGAAATTCCATGCTCCAATAATCAAGCAAACTCCAAGTGGTTCAGGAACAATATAAGATTTAGCAGGAAAATTTAATATATTGGTACCAACTCTTTTAGGTCTCACCCATTTTCTGAGCTTTTTAATCGCGATATCTATCTCCTCAATTATAGGAATAATCTCGGTTAACTCATTCTCATATGATGATTTTGCAAAATCATCATAAATTGCTTTATGAAACAAATTCATATTGCTTACTATCAATGATTTTAACTTTTTCAAATTAGTTAATCTAAATTCTAAACTCAAGCTTTTATTTGATCTGTAAAACTCTCTCTGTGATTTAACTATTTCACCTATATGTAAATTCATAATTTAAATTCTTATTTTAATATTTTAAGCAGTCTACTTAATATCTCTTTTAACTTATGGAAATCATCTATTGAAAACTCTTTTGAATCTATATTCTCTATCATTTTTGCAGGAATACTAGAGGCTTTCTCTTTCACCTCCACCCCTTTAGCGCTAAGCTTAACGACTATTTTTCTCTCATCAACACTTGTTTTCTCTCTAGTCAAAAAACCTTTATTTTCCATTCGTTTCAATAAAGGGGTCAAGGTATTTGTATTTAACAATAGCTTTTTCGAAATGTCTGTTACCTTCTGCTCATCTTTCTCCCACAGAACCATCAGAACAAGGTATTGAGTGTATGTAATACCCAACTCATCCAAAAAGGGTTGATACAATCTAACCACCAATCTAGATGCAGCATAAATTGGAAAGCAAAACTGATTATCAAGCTTTAATTGATCATATTTCATATGTGTAGTTATTTTTGAATAAAATAAAGAAATGATATTTGATTATAAAATACTTTCTATGTAAGATATCATCTCATTTGGTTTTACCAATGGTGAAAACCTTTTCACAGGTTTACCTCTTTTATCAATTATAAACTTTGTAAAATTCCATTTTATAAAACCTCCAAACAAGCCTTTTAAATTATATTTTAAATACTTAAAAATAGGATCAGCATCTTTCCCATTAACATTAATCTTTTGAAATACAGGAAAACTCACGCCATAATTCAATTGACAAACTTCATAAATCGAATCTACATCCCCAGGTTCCTGATTTGCAAATTGATTACAAGGAAAAGCAAGAATAACTAATCCTCTTTCTTTGAATTTCTGATATAACTCCTCTAATCCTTTATACTGTGACGTAAAACCACATTTTGAAGCTGTATTAACGACCATTATAGTTTTATTCATATACGTATCCATTGATATAGCAGTCCCATCTAATAATTTCGCTTGAAATTTAAAAAAATCATCTCTCATATAAAATTTATCTTTATCGGTTAAAATTATAAAATAGCAGTGTCTTGAAATTAGCACTATAAAAATCGTTTCACCTTCTCTGGTTGGTGGCGATACTTCTCAATCGACTTTGCTCTATATAATATAGTCAGAGCGGTTATTCCAGACCTAAATTCACTTAAGCTCCTATACCATGAAACATAATTCTCTAAATATTTAGTAGACACACCTTTAAAGTGATTATTTATCCATCTCTTAAATTTTTCCAGATAACTATTAATACCATCTTTAAAAAACAAATCATTAACTTGAGAATTAAATTGTGTATGTTTAATCCCATTAATGTAAGCAAAATCAGAATAATTCTTATTACCTCCACTAATAAGAAGAGAATTTCTCTGGACTATATTTCCAAACCACCTTCTAAGAACCGATACATTAAACCCTTTATCTGTTAAATCAAACATATTATTATTTCTATCCATTCCATAAACAACATAAACATCTCGCAGATTTTCTTTTTTATCTTTATCAAATTTTTTCACTCCCTTGAAAGACTCTTTTAATACTAAATGAGCACTCTCTATGATTCCACCTATCTTTTTTGCTTTAATAAACTTTGAATTACACAAAAATCTGTGTCTCCATCTAAAAGCAGTATTTATATGAATGCCACAAATTTCAGCTGATTTCTTCAATGTAAAACCTCTTTTCAAACAATGAGAGTAACTTAACCAATGACCTTTTCTTTTAAGTTTAGCCAAAGGTGTTTTGGTTAGACTATTGAATGTCTTACAGCAAGATTTACATTTATACCTCTGCAGATCACTCCTCTTACCCCATTTAATAAATTGTTTTGATTTACAAAAAGGACAATTTAATTTAAACTCTTCTGTTTCTAATATATTCGAAACTCTCTTCTTTTTAACTCTCTGCTGAATTTTTTCTTTTAACAATCTAAACTGTAGATTACTAAAATTAGGTACTTCAGATAAAAACCTTTTAAATTCTGTATTTTTCATAATCGGATGGTAAATAATTCGACCAACCCAAGACGCTAAAACCAATCCCTCCTTTAAATAACGAATAACTAGTTAAAGAGTTGCAAATATCATATATGTTTTTATCTCAATTAATTCATAATAGCAATTTTATAAGGAATATCTACTTATTAATTAATTCAAATAGTTTTATCCAACACCTCACAAGCTTTATTCAGTAAAATACTTGGTTTTTTTTCTGAGACTCCATGCATCTGTACTCCAAATTGCCCATATTATTAAAACTGGTTGAAATAAAAGTCTAATACCGCGAGCAGTATCCGTATTTAAACCAAAAGAATCTATATGGTTAACATATTGATGTATATTTCCAGGAAAGATTATAACAAAGAATAGCCCAACAATCCAACCTACATACATCCTTTTTTTATTAAACACAAGCATTAATAAACCTAAAACTATTTCAACATAACCTGACAATACGACAACTAGGTCAGCTTCTATAAATAACCAAGAAGGAACTTGTGCTAAAAATTCAGTTCTGTTAAAACTTAGATGAGAAATACCAGCATAAATCAAAAAAATGCCTAATAATATTCTCGAAATGGTTTTAATAATTTTTTTCATAATAATTTCTTTTATATCGTTTGCGATACAAAGATACAATTTTATATCGTGCACGACACACCTATAAATTGCACCAATTATTACACCTTTCAGCAACAAGCTGATATTTCGTTAATAACTAGGCGTTTAACAATCTCATTAAATATAACAATAATCTCTTAAATTTATTCTATGAAATAGAAATTACAGTATCATAAATCCCCTCTTTTCAAGAAGTTTAGATTTAAACAAAGCCAAAAAGAATCTGACAGGATTGACACGACTTTTAAATTAGTAACTTCCGAAATGCAACATCCGAAATCCAAAATCGTCCTCCTGATAGCGAGGAACGAGCAAGAAAGATCTGATATAGAGTCAGGACATGATTAATTGATTATGCCGATAGACATAATTTTATATCAGAAGCCTATCAAAAAAAATTTTATAATTAACTAAAAACATATTAAATTTAATTAATGCTTATTGATGCAAAGTTAAAATCACTTTCCGATTTTTATTTGTAATTGATTTAAGCTCTTATATTTCAATTATTACCATCTCTTGATTTTTGTAA
>JAOARN010000002.1 GCA_025210485.1 Marinifilaceae bacterium
CCTAGAAGGTGAAATTATTTTTCCATTATATAGCTCTATACATAATAAGCTGTTAGTTTAGTGGCACTTAATGATTGAGAATAAAGTTTCAGTTAAGATTCTGCTGATAAATTATACAGAGTTGATATTTCATAACTTTCACTAAGTATGGTAGTTTTTATCATATGCTTTGAGGAATCGGAGCTAAATGTATCGTGTTAGTTTACAGTTTGTTATTAGGCTTGGATTTATTTGCCCACCCTAGAAGGTGAAATTATTTTCCGTTGATATAGTGCTATACATAATAAGCTTCTAGTTTATTGGTACTTAATGATTAAGAATGAGGTCTTAGTTAAGGTTCTACTGATAAATTATGCTGAGTTGATCCTTTATAACTTTCACTAAGTATGGTAGTTTTTATCATATGCTTTGAGGAATTGGAACTAAATGTATAGTGTTAGTTTACAGTTTGTTATTAGGCTTGGATTTATTTGCCCACCCTAGAAGGTGAAATAAACTTACGTCTATACACTAAATATATTACAATAGTATATTTTTCCCTTTAATTTAGCTTGGAGCGTGTAACTGATAAAATTATTATTTTTAGATCTAACAGTTAATAAAAATTTAGTTTGATTAGTCAAAGAAAATCAAATATGAATAATCATAATACAAAATTTGGATTTTGAAGAAATGTGGAAATAGGATTATTGGATTCAAGATAAATTGGTAGTATTTAAACAAGCTAATTGTTCGAAAGACATATGAACAATTAGCTTGATGTTTATTTTAAAGTATATTTTATCTTCCCATTAAAACAAGTAAAGCATTAATATCACTTGGAGATACACCTGGAATTCTTGATGCTTGACCAATTGTTTGCGGCTTTATTTTTTCTAATTTTTGTCTCGCTTCTGTTGAGATACATGTTAAGCTTGGATAATCAAATTTTCCTTCAATTTTTAAATTTTCCAATCTGATTTGTTTTTCAGCAAGTTGTTTTTCTCTTTGTATATAGCCATCATATTTGATATGAATTTCTGCGGCTTCAATTATTTCATCCAAATTTCCTTTAAGTTCGTTCACAAACTGCTGAAGTTCAGGAATAAGTTTAATAAGGTCATTTAAAAGGAGTTGAGGTCTTGAGACTAAGCTGTTAAGTTTGCATTTTTGTT
This sequence comes from Marinifilaceae bacterium, assembly GCA_025210485.1. Lineage (GTDB taxonomy): Bacteria > Bacteroidota > Bacteroidia > Bacteroidales > Marinifilaceae > JAOARN01. Next base: position 1,155 of record JAOARN010000002.1, read on the forward strand.
TTATTTTAGAAGTTTTGTTATCTTCTAAGTACTCGTTAATTGTATCAGGACTTATACTATATGATTTAATAAATTTAATAAGTTTTGTTATACTTTCCCTTTTATTATTGAATCTTTCAAGTCTATCCTTGGATGCAAGACCAACACTGTGTCCAAGTTCTGTTAATCTTTCGTCTGCATTATCCTGTCGTAAAAGAATTCTATATTCAGCACGCGATGTAAACATCCTATATGGTTCATCCACACCTTTGGTAACCAAGTCATCAATAAGTACACCAATATAGGCTTGATTTCTTTTAAGAACAATCTCTTCTTTGTTTTGAATTTTATGAATAGCATTAATACCAGCTATTAATCCTTGAGCTCCAGCCTCTTCATATCCAGTTGTACCATTTATTTGACCTGCAAAATATAGGTTTTCCACTAATTTTGTTTCAAGGCTATGTTTTAACTGGGTAGGGTCAAAATAGTCATATTCAATAGCATATCCAGGTCTGTACATCTTAAGATTTTCAAGACCAGGAACTTTTCTCAAGCCTTTCAATTGTATATCCCATGCTAGACTTGAAGAAAATCCATTAATGTAAAATTCATTAGTAGTATGACCTTCTGGTTCTAAAAAAAGAAGATGCTCATTTTTGTCTGCAAAAGTAGTTAGTTTAGACTCTATGCTAGGACAATATCTTGGTCCAGTACTAACAATAGTCCCATCATACATAGGTGAATCATCAAATCCTTTTTTTAATTCCTCATGAACCTCTTTGTTTGTGTATACAATATAGCAGGATCTTTGATTTAATCCGTTTTCTTTAGCTTCCATAAATGAGAATTGGTGGTGACCAATTTCGCCCTCCTGTTCTCTCATCTTACTAAAATCTATAGTTCTCCCATCTAATCTAGCAGGAGTACCAGTTTTCATTCTACCAGCTTTAAAACCTAGGTTTACAAGTTGTTCTGTGATGCCATAAGAAGCAAATTCAGAAGAGCGACCTCCGTCCTCTTGGAATTTACCAATGTGCATTAACCCATTAAGGAAGGTTCCATTTGTTAAAACAACTGTTTTAGATTCTATAGAGACACCCAATCTTGTTGTAACACCTGTAATATGGTTATCTTTAATATTCAGTTTAGTAACGCTATCTTGCCAGATGTCTAGCTTATCTGTATTTTCAAGTATATCTCTCCATTTCGCCGAATATACCATTCTATCGCATTGAGCTCTAGGACTCCACATAGCTGGACCTTTAGAGCGGTTAAGCATTCTAAATTGAATTGAAGCAGCATCAGTAACAATTCCAGCCATTCCTCCAAGTGCATCAATTTCGCGAACAATCTGTCCTTTTGCTATTCCACCCATTGCTGGATTACAAGACATTTGAGCTATCTTGTTCATATCCATAGTGATAAGAAGTGTTTTCCCTCCCAGTTTTGCAGCACTATATGCAGCTTCACAACCTGCATGACCTGCTCCAACAACAATTACATCGTATTTATCTAACATATGCTTAAACTCTTTATTTGTCGGTCAAAAGTACTAGAATTAAATAAAATTTGAAAAATCATAAATGTTTAATCTTTGTTAATTTAATATCTGAACGACACTTTATTACTATAGAATAGACAATCATATTCCATTTTTCATAATATTAGGTTCAGCGATTAATGAATCTATTTATAGTAAATTGGGTATATCTATTCCATATTGTTTCAAAAAGTCAATATTAGTTTTTATAATTATTAAGGAAGATTTGACAAATTAAATTCAAATATTGATTCAATAATAAAAAAATGTATTGTAACTTAATTATTATCATTTCAAACAATTATGGCTAATTATATATTTTATCAAGAATCTTTATAAAGAATCAAGACCAAGATATTACTTATATTTTTCTAGCTATCATTAATCCATGGCGAATAGGAAGAAGAATATTTTCAAGTTCAGTATTCTCTTGAATAAATTTATTGAATTCTAGAATTCCTTTTGTTTGTAAATCTTTTTCATCAATTTCTTCTATAACTTTTCCATCCCATAATACATCATCGGCTAAGATATATCCATCACTATTTAGCTTTGGAAGAATAAGTTTTGCATATTTGGTATATTCTCTTTTGTCAGCATCTATAAATACCATATCATATTTCTCATTTAGATCAGGAATTATTTCTAATGCAGGACCAATATGCAGCCTAATTTTATCTTCAAGTTGAGCTTTATGTACAAACTTTAGAATAAAATCCTCAAGTTCATCATTAAATTCAATTGTGTCGATTATGCAATTGTCATCAACAGCTAAACCCATACTGATTGCCGAATAACCAGTATAAGTTCCAATTTCAAGTATTCGCTTAGGTTTTATCATTTTACAGAGCATTTTTAGTAATGTCCCTTGGATATGGCCAGATAGCATTCTTGGTCTTAGCATTCGTAAATGAGTCTCTCTGTCAAGCTCCTTTAAAACATCACTCTCTGCTTGGCTGTGATTTTCTATATATTCTTCTAAATCTTTATTTATTTCTAGCATTAGTAGTATATTAATCTGCTTATTTTGTCTTCATCGAAAATTTCATTTGCTATATCTCTTAGCTGTTTGCTTGAGATATCAAATAATTTCTTGTGAGTTTCCTCATAACTATCGAGTTTATTATATAGAAGATATGACTTCCCATCACCTAACATTAAATTTTCTTTATTTTCAGATGCTATAACAAGTTGGCCTAGAATTTGATTTTTAGCTTTATTAAGTTGGCGATCGGTTAATAATTTTGTTTTTAGTTTATTCATTTCTTTAAAACAAAGTTCGATACACCTATCTAAATTATCTTTATCGCATCCAAAGTATATATTAAATAATCCTGTATCTGAAAAAGCAGTATAATTAGCTTCTACATTGTAGGCGTAACCATATTTTTCTCTAAGACTCATATTTAACTTCGAATTCATACCAGGCCCACCAATTATGTTAGTTAATAGAGATAGAGGTATTCTTTTGCTATCATTAACATCATATGCAGTATTCCCTAAAATAGTATGACTTTGATAAGTTCCTTTTTCTATTTTTAATATTTCGGGCTGGTATTCCGAAGGTTTAACTCGTTTCTTATTTCTTAGGTTCGGTTTGATATGAGAGAAATACTTATCGATATATCTAGTTATCTTTTTTATGTCAATATTCCCTACTGAAGAGATTACAATTTGATCGGTATGGTAATTATTAGATATAAAGTCAGTGATATTATTTTTAGTATAACTTTTTAAAATTTCTTCAGTACCTAGAATATTTCTTCCAAATGGATGATTCTTAAATATAAGCTCTTCAAAATCGTCGAATATTAGTTCTGAAGGAGAATCTTTATACGAATTTATTTCATCAATAACTACCTCCTTTTCTTTCTCAAGCTCTTTTTCAGGAAATATAGAGTTGAAGCATATATCAGACATTAACTCGATAGCCCTTTCATAATCTTTTGAAAGAAAGGTTGAATAAATACATGTCTCTTCCTTACCTGTATAGGCGTTTAACTCTCCTCCCACATCTTCCATCCTATTCAGAATATGGTATGCTCTCCTTTTTTCTGTACCTTTAAATATGACATGTTCAATAAAGTGAGCCATGCCCCATTCATGCTCTAACTCGTCTCTTGAACCCGTATTTATAATTATTCCGCAGTGCGCTACTTGTGAATTGCTATTTCTGTGGATTAATCTGATACCATTTGATAATCTGTAAGTTTTGTAATTCATATCTATTATTTCCATTGTTTGCAAAAGTATACATTTTTACTGAACTCTAAATTTTTTTGTTTTTTTTTAGTAAATAATTTGTTTCTAAAAAAAAAGAAGCTACATTTGCAACGCTTAATTAAAGAGGTACCATAGCTCAGTTGGTAGAGCAACGGACTGAAAATCCGTGTGTCCCTGGTTCGATTCCAGGTGGTACCACTTCTTTTTTAAAGCAAATATTTTATGGGGTACCATAGCTCAGTTGGTAGAGCAACGGACTGAAAATCCGTGTGTCCCTGGTTCGATTCCAGGTGGTACCACTTCTTTTTTAAAGAAAAATATTTTATGGGGTACCATAGCTCAGTTGGTAGAGCAACGGACTGAAAATCCGTGTGTCCCTGGTTCGATTCCAGGTGGTACCACAAAACAGATTGTGTTTATAGCAATCTGTTTTTTTTTGCTTCCTTTCAACCCCCCCCTTTTGTTTTAATAAGATGTTTATTAACTGATGAAAACTTGTTTATAATTTGTTAATAATATATTAACGTTTTCGTTAATACTTATTTAAACTGTTTATAAGTTCTGTTAGCTTGTCAGTATTGATTTTATTTTCTAGTTTTCCAAAAATAAGCGGATAGATTATTCTTAATTTTGAGACTATTATTTCTTAATATCGTATATTGGTATAATTCTAAGTATTTATCAAAAAAAATCATAGCGTTAAAATGAATTTTATTAAGAAGTCACTTAAATACAAATTTATTCTTATATGTCTCTTATTCATTATATTGAATTCCTGTACAGACGATTATGAAAAAAAATTAGACAAAGATATTGTTCTATTACCTCGACTTAATAATACTCTATTATTGAAACCTAAAGAGGAATTTAACATAAGAAATCCGTTTAATGTTCCACTTTATGTCAATATAGATTTTGAGACCAACCTGCAAACACATAATTGTGGTTTCGAAATATGCAACTGGATGTTAAGAGGAAATAATATTGCTTGTTGGTTAGATTGGTATAGTTTTAAATTGTATGAACCTATAAATGTGATATATATAGATTTTGTTTCAGAAACAGCAGAAGAATCTAAACAAAAAGTTAAGGACTTTTTATATAACAATAGTTACATGATTAGAAGTGGCTCTTCTACAGGATATTATACAATTATAGAAGATGAAAAATGTAAGCAATCCCCAAGTTATTATGTTTGGTCTGATAATTTAGATCCTAAAGTAGAAAATAATCATGCACGAATTTTCTTTAGCACCAAACCTAGTTCTAAAGGAGATATACAATATTATATATCTGCTGGCAGCTTTAGTAGAGAAGCTGCAATCAAGCATAATTATATATCATTTGAAGATGCGAAGAATAGTCTTACTGCTACAGGAGAATGGAAGGAATCGAATATTGAAGTAACGAGTAATGTACTAAATTATAATTCTGATTTTGAAGATGCTAAGGATTACAATTATTCGACAGTAGATCATACTGGTATTAGGATATTTTATATTGTCGAGTAAAATGATACTTTGTAAGATGTCTAAAATTTATAGATATCAACAATTTGTTAGTAAAATTGTTAATTCTGTATAATGCATACTATATTAAATAGTTAGATTGTTAATAAGTCTTTTATTTTATATTAAGATTAAATTTATGAACAATTGCAATTAAAAATAATAAAATCTGAAATAAAGCTTATTAATTATAGGGGATTTCGATAATTAATATAGCGGCTAAAACAATTATGATAATAATATAAATTATACTGTAAATAGATTGCTGTTATTCATATTTCAGCATAGTCCAACCATTATGATTGTAAATAATGAAATATAATTCCCAATGTTTGATGTACTTTAAAATCTATTTATATTGGATATTAATCATCATAGGATTTATCGTTCCAATTATTAAGCTCGATCAAGTTCAATAATCTTGAGTTTTTATTTGAAAGCTATAAACTGAAATTTTTTTATACTTAGTATAAAATTAAAGGTAAGTTGTTTATAAAATATTAATACATCTTTTCGCTTAGGCAAGTTATTAAATAATGAATTATTGATTTGATAAACAATATATGATAATTAATAAATTAGATTTTCGATTTATAAGTATTTTAACTTAGTTGTAATCGAAACTCCTCAAAAGTTTATATTCAAAATTCAATAATCGGTTTTGTATTTAGGAGTTTATGTTTTGAAATTGATATTTTCATAAATATAAATATAATGGACTCACCCCTATTTTCAGATATTAGTTATGTTATAATATTAAACTTCTTAATATTAGTTTTGATTATTATAATTGTATGGATATTATTTAGGAGACAGTATAAAAATAAGAATAAACAATTAGAGGAAAAATACAAACAGCTCAATAAAAATTTACTTACAAACAATTATCGAGTCGAGAATGTTGTTTTAAATTTACTACCTCGTTTTACCGCAGGCGAATTTATCAAATCTGGAAAGATAAAGTCAAAACGATATCAAGGAGCAACGGTTTTATTTGCAGATATACAGGGGTTTAGTGAAATTGCAGCACAGTCTGAACCAGAAAATTTGATAAAAGATCTCGATAAATGCTTTATGGCATTTGACCAAATTATAGAAAAATATAATATAGAAAAAATAAAAACTGTTGGTGATGCATATATGTGTGTAGGTGGTATACCTACTCAAAATAGTGCTAATGCAGTTGAAGTTGTACTCGCAGCTATGGAATTCATCGATTATTTGAAAAGTGAGAATGCACCAAACAATAAGGAGAAGAAATGGAATATTCGGATTGGTGTGCATACGGGCACTGTAATAGGAGGATCTATAGGAAGTAAGCAAATACATTATGATATATGGGGAGATACAGTAAACAAGGCTAGTAGAATGGAAAGTGCTGGTGAGATTGGTAGAATAAATATATCAGAGGAGACATATAAATTAGTTAAGAATTTTTTTGTTGTGGAGGCAAGAGGAGAACTTCCGATAAAATATTATGGAAATGTAGAGATGTATTTTATAAAGTCTGTAAATCCCAAAATGCAAGCTTCTGATAATAGGAACTTGCTAAGTGATTATTTTTATGGTCAATTTTATAAATTAAAATTTGATGATCTTCAAGAGGAAGTTTATGAAATGATCGAAACAAAATTATCAAAAAAGATGCTTTATCATGACTTAAAACATACTCAGGATGTTGTTGCAAGTTGTGAATTTATCGGTAAAAAAGAAAAACGTAGTTTAAATGACATTATTCTTTTAAAAATAGCTGCTTTATTACATGATATTGGTTTTATTGTGAGTTATAAAGATCATGAGGATCATAGTCAAGACATTGCAAGAACTATTCTAAAAAAATATAAGTTCCCAACAAATTATATAGAGAAGGTATGTAGATTAATTAATTGTACAAAAGAAGTGTGTGTACCTAAAGATGATTTATCAAAAATTATAAAAGATTCTGATTTGGATTATTTGGGAAGACATGACTATATACCAATTTCAAATAAATTATACCTTGAATTAAGGAATTTCGGTATTCTACAGGAGATGCGACAATGGCGTGCCATGCAGGTTAAATTTCTTAGTCGCCATAAATATTACACAGATTATTCCATAAATAATAGAGAATCAATCAAGCAAGCTCACTTGATTTATTTAAGGAGTTTAAGTAATTTGAATTTTTAGTAGGTATATTCCTATAGCCATCAATACTTGTTGTTTTAATTATGTAAATTACGAAATACCTTCTGAGAATTATAAAATACTCTTAGCTGGTTTTTACGAAATGTGATTTTATATAAGTATTGAAATTGAAGACTTAAAATCTAAAAAATTAGACATAAGTCAATATTTCAAATATAATTTTTTTGATAATTTCATTAAAATTATCTTCATTGCTATATCCGTTTTTTTATACCTTCCATTGTTTAACTCTATATTTTTATATTACAAAATAATTATTTATATTAAGTGTAAAATAAATTAAACAGTTTAATATGTTGAATACCTTATTTCGGTATGATAGTGTAAAATATTATTACATATAACAAATTAAAGTGTTAAAATTTGAACTTAGTGCATAATTCCTATACCTTAAAATCGAATTTGGAGGTTTTTATATAAATCAATTAACACCTATTGATATGAATAATACAAAACGACCACTAATGGTAGCATGGGATTTTTCCGAACAAGCTCAGTTTGCTTTGGATCATGCTAGCAGTATTGCTAAAATTACGGGATCTATGATTTATCTTGTACATATTGTAAAGCGAGATAATCAATTAGAGGAATTTAGCAATAAATTAGATATTTTTATTTCTGATTATAAAACAGATTTAAGAATTCAAAAATTAGTTCAAAAAGGAAGTATTTTTAATTCAATTAATGAGCTATCTAAAGATAAAAATGCACTGATGGTGTTTATGGGTACTCACGGAATTAAAGGGATGCAGAAAATAATGGGAAGTTCGGCTCTAAAAGTTATTGAGGGCTCGTTAATTCCTTTTATTGTTGTACAAAGTCCTCCTAACAAGGAGAGATATAAATCTATAGTGCTTCCTGTTGATTACAAATCGGATAGTAGAGAATCTCTTTATTGGTTAATATATCTGAATAGTATATCACCTTTTGAGATTAAGTTATTCAAAGCAAATTATGAGAATGACTGCTTAGAAAGTAGAAAACTTAAAACGAATATTAAATTCATCAGTTCATATCTTTCTGAACGAAATATTAAGTTTTCAATTTCTTCGGCAAATAAGGGAGAAAACTATGTGAAGGCGACAATTCGGTTTGCAGAAGAGACTGATTCAGACATGATTGCTGTAGTAACTACTAAAAATATTTCAATTGCAGATTATATGTTAGGAGCTGAAGAGCAATATCTGATAGCTAATAAAGCAAATATTGCAGTAATGTGTATAAATCCTCGTACAGACTTAGCCAAATATGGAAGTTTTTATTAAATTGTTGTAAATCAATAAAAGCTTGATGAGTTAAACATTTTTTAAAAAAATCAGAATGAATTATAGTTTTAATATCCTTCATGAATATTCCTAAATATTATAAAAAAGAATACTCATGAAGGGAAATATTTTATCTATAAATACTATTTAACTTTTCATAGCATTTATCTACTATTTCTTCTATTTTGATATAATGATCTTGTAGGTCAGCTGAATTAACACCATGTTTTTCAATATTCTTATTATAGATATCTGCTAATTTGAATATTTTATTTTCATAAACTTCTATAATATCAATGATTCCATTTTTTTCAGAATTGATTAAAGTGGATGGTTTCAAGTATTTGTATCCAGATGATCTTTTTATAGGATAACATACTTCTTTTAAGGCTAAAGATTGTTTATTTAATTTACAGTTTTCTCCACCTTTTGCTTTTAAGATATTTGGAATACCTGTGTGTTTATTGATCCAAAGAGGAAATGCAATACAAGTATTAGGAAATCCTACCATTGTCCAGATTGTATTATTGCTTGAGTTTTCCTTTCTCTTCACCCCTTCTACCATAATCATGCTTGAAGATCCATGACGCGTAATAAAATCAGCCGAAACAATCATATCTTCATTTCTTGGTAAATTAGAATAGATATCACGATAATTCTTATCCAGAATAGGATTAATCATACATCTAGAGAAATTTTGAGCTATAATCTCAGGGCTAATTTTTGTTTGACTATCAGCTTTGAAGAATATTTGTTCAGCTGTTTGGAATCTGATAAAACCATAACCTGTGTCTTTTTTACCTACGAATGAGTAATTTGTTCTCAAAATATAACCATTCGGAGCTTGAGCTGGATTATTCGCATCAAATTTTGTATAAGTATGATTATTTACTTCATAGAATACAGCATTACCTTCAGCATCGATTACTCCAAAATGAGCTGCCAATCCCATTGGCTTAGGTAGTTTATCAAGAAGTTTTTCGAAATCTTGAATATTTGCGCATGTTTGAAGAGCTTTTTTCATTATAATGCCTTCCTGATCCTTAATCTTATATTTTTTATCAAGATTAACATTGAAAGAGGCACTATTCATAATTGCAAAACCTACAGAATTAGAACCTCCCCAAACTTGCTTACCCGCTTTATCATCCGAATTGATTAAACCAATATAAGTATATTTGCCATCATTGAAATATCTCATTTTGTTTTTTAAAGATTCGGTATCCCTTAATTTCCAGATAATAGGTTTCCCATTTTTAGTGTATTTACCTGAGATAACTGCAGTAGTGCAGCAAAAAGAATTCATGGCAAAAATCATAATTGCCATAATCGAAAAAATTTTTTTCATATTTTAGTGGTTTTGTGAGTTTACCACCAAAATTAATGCAAAAAAATCAAAATAATGAGTTTATTAATCAATTTAATTGTCTATACTGAATTGGGGTATAACCTGTCTTGTTTTTAAAAAATCTACTAAAATATTGAGGGTATTCAAAGCCCAAATTGTAAGCTATTTGTGATATTGATTCCTTTGATAGACTTAATTGATTTTTAGCTTCTTCTACTAAGAAGTAATGAATATGTTCTTGGGCATTTTTACCCGTTTCTTTTTTTAGTAAATCACTCAAATAATTGGGAGAAATATTTAAATTTTTAGCAATTTTATTAACCTCTGGTAAAGTTTTTTCTTCGAAATTATTCTTCGAGAAGTGTTTTTTTAATTCCTTTTCAAACTTTACTAATACATCTTTATTAATATCCTTTCTTGAAATAAACTGTCGGTCATAAAAACGCATGCAGTAGTTCAATAGTAACTCAAGATTATTTACTATTAAAGTTCTGCTGTGTTTATCTATGTTTTGTTCGAGCTCGATAGTTATTTTATCTAATATACCTTCAAGTATCCCCCTTTCTTTAGTCGAAATATGAAGAGATTCATTAGTTTCATAATTAAAGAAGCTATATTCGTGTATATTGGAACTCAAATTAGACCCTCTCAAAATATCGGGATGGAAAAACAAGCCCCAACCTTTATGTTCTGTATTTTCATTAGCTTCGATACTTGCAATTTGATTAGGTCCCATAAAAACTAAACTTGCTGCTTGAAAATCATATATACTTCGGCCATATCTTATATTAGCACACATAGTTTCTTTAAAAAAAATGCAATAAAGTTCGGTTGTAAATTTGTATTCCTCATTGCTTTTATATCTAGTTTTCGAAAAATCAATAATTGTAATTTGAGGATTTAGAACTAGATCACTTTCTAAAAACTTGTGAAGTTCATGAATGGAATTTATTCTAATCGTGTTATGCATGATAGTTATTTTTAAGAATTATATCTTCTGATATATCAATTATAGAATAATATAAATTAAATTTCTTGCATTTTTTTTATGGTTTTTAATATTACTCGTTTAGGGATTAGTGGCATTATTAAAAACATTATTTTTTGAGTAAAGCTTAATCCTGCAATAATATTGAGTTTTGATTTCATCATTCCTTTATATCCCTTTTCAGCAACGTATTTTGCAGAGAATGCATCTTTAAATAAATCCGTATTATTTAAACCTGCGGAATTTGCAAATTCGGTATTTGTTGCTCCTGGAAGAAGAGCTGAAACACTAACACCTTTGCCTCTCAACTCTTCATTTATAGCATTACTAAATGATGTTACAAAAGCCTTTGTAGCAAAATAAACAGCTTGCAAAGGACCAGGCATTAGACTTGCAGTAGATGAAACGTTTAGTATTTTTCCCTTTTTGTTTTTGAGCATTTCAGGAAGAAATAATCGGGTAAGTTTAGTTAAGGTGATAATGTTTAGATTTATCATTTGTAAATCAGAATCCCAATTTCTTTCATGAAAATATCCATGTCCTCCAAAGCCAGCATTATTTATTAAGTACTCTATACTAATCTCACGCGATTTAATTTCAGTGTAAATTTCATCAGCAGATTCATTAACAGATAAATCTTTTGAGATACATATTACTTTTACACCAAATTCTTTTTGGAGTTCATTTTTCAACTCCTCTAATTTAGCTTTATTTCTAGCTATAATAATAAGGTCACCATTTCGTTTTGCATGTATTCTTGCCAATTCTCGACCTATTCCAGTAGAGGCTCCTGTTATAATTGCTGTGTTTTTCATAGTTGTAAGTTTAAATATATTGAATATCACAAATATACGACATGAGTATACTTGTGTATTTATACTTTTTATTGAAAGTTTTATACTTTTTCAAAGATTTAATGATTATTGATTTTATTTGTTTGCTAAATATTGAAAATTGGCATGAACTTTGATATCAACAGATCAGAAAGAAAAACTTAGATTTATTATGAATAATGATGATTAATATTATTTAAATAAGATTAAGTTAATATATTTGCAAGGAAAAATAAACTATAAATTAATCAGTTCCTATAAAATGCATTAATATAGTCTATAATAGGAAACTATTATTTTATAATACCTAATTACACATATTATTATAAATATACTGTTTTATTGCATCGTTTATAAGGAAAATATTTTAGAAAAATTATATTATTATGAAAAAACTATTATTATTTGCTGCTATTTTTACATTAACTGTTGTTAGTCTTAAAGCTCAAAAGTATGAGTATAAAGTTGTAACTTCTGTAGAATCAATTGTTCCAATGGGATTAGGTCGTTCAAGAGTTATAGAAAATACTTCTCCAATCGATGCTGATTTATATACAACAGAGAGAGTTGATGGTAAAAAATCTAAGCAAGGTAAAGTAAAAAGAAAAAAAGTTGATCAGTTTAAGGAAACTAAATTGTTAAACTTTTATAGTGGAGTTGGTATCAATTTTCAAAATATCGCTTCTAATGACGCTTTAATTACTTCTAAAATTAATAAGTTATGTGAGCAAGGTTATGAAATTGCTTTTGTTGTAAGTGGAGTTGAGAGTGACTCAGGTAAAGGTGATGGAAAAGGTATTTATATTACTAGATATATCTTTAAGAGAGAGAAAAAATAATCTATTGAGTATAAATTTTATTTTAAAGCTTCTTATCGTAAAATGCGATAGGAAGCTTTTTTTAGTTTAATTATATTAACCATCATTGGTGTACAAACCAATTGCTGATAATTGATTGTTTTGAATCTAATTGTTTAAACAAGTGTAAATATGTTTATTGAAAACATGGATTGTCTTCTTATCGATTATCTTCGAAGATGGTTTTTAGAGAGTGAGGTTATTTTGAGAGGTTTAGTTTTTATAGGAGGAAAACTTCTTTTAGGCTTTCACCATCTCTGGTTGGTAAAAACATTCTTTAGTTAGGATATCTCATATTTACTAAAGTTTTGTCCTATTTCCACAATAAAATTTTATGAGCAGTTTAATATCTTTCACCATCTTTGGTTGGTAAAACAATCCTCATGAGATAGCCATCTTTGGTATTATGCTTAATGGGGGGGTGTCGATTTGTTTTATGAAAATAAGTATTGTCTTCATAAATATCATAAACTAAGCTGTTTTCTGGTACTAGTGTTTATGTGCAGATTGATCAATATTAGTTTGAACCCTTTTTAAAATTCTTTCACCATATAAGGTGGGTTTCGTTAATTCACTAAATCACAGTTATTGTATCACCTCTTTATTATTCGGTTTGGCTGTTTCTGGTTGAATAAGACAGTTTATACCAATATTATATCTAACAAATATCTTTCATCATCTTTGGTTGGTAAATCCACTTTTCATAAAAAGTATTTTTAATCAGTTAACAGTTCTGGGCTATTTATTCAAATGCTAAAAAATAGATATAAATTCTTTCACCATTTATGGTTGGTAAAAACATTCTTTAGTTAGGATACCCTAAATTTGCTGTGAGTTCAGCCGAATCTACTTAATAAGATTTCATGAACAGTTCCAGAATCTTTCACCTTTTGTGGTTGGTGAACCAATGTCAAGTAAATAATTTTCCGAGTCATTATGTTTAGTGAAGTAGCTGAGTGTTTATCGAAAATTGGTATTGTACTAATATAAATCATCACTTAAGTTGGTTTTTGGTGTTAGTGTTGCTGAGAGGATTGGTCTATAGTAGCGGAAGTCTGTCACCATATAAGGTGGTTTTTTCTATATTTCTTTAAAATTAGATCCATTTGAAATCCCAATCTACTAAAAATATTGTTTAGATATGTATGGTATCACGCGACAGTAAAAACTTAATAATACTTAATAAAATAAAAAAAACATTTTTTTTTGTAATTTAATGATAAAATTATAATGAATTATCTATTAGATGAATATGCCTATTTTAGATGGATGCTAAAGTTTAAAAAAGAATAAAAATTCAAAAAAAATAAAATTGACCCACCCATTTTATTAATGAGATGTATAATAGAGTAAAATGATATTAATGCAAACAGAAAACCAATATATACAAGATTTAATTTTAAAGTACCTGTCGGGAGATTTAAACCCAACAGAGCAGGCAGACTTGAAATCTTGGCTCGAATTACCTTCGAATAGAGAACAATTCGATAGGTTAACAGACAATAATGTACTGGCTGAGAATTTGTCCCATTTCGATGAAGTTGATATTGAAAAAGACTGGGAAAAACTTGCAAAAAATACAATCAACAAATCTAAATCGAGGTCACTATCTTGGTTGAAGTATGCTGCTGTATTAGTTCCTGTAATAGGATTATCTGTTTTTGTTTTTCTTTTTAGTATAAATAATTTAGACAAAGGAATTGCGAAAGAACAAGATTTAAATATTAGAATTATGCCAACAGAGGCAATACTGTGTTTGGATGATGGATCTATACATAATATTATCAATAAGGATACTTCTATGCATTTAAATCAAGCAACTATTGCTATAAATAGCAATAGTTTGAATTACAAAAAAAAGAAGACCACCACCAAAAAATTAAAATATAACACTATTAATATTCCCAAAGGAATGCAGTATCAATTGGTGCTTTCAGATGGAACTAAAGTGTGGTTAAATGCAGATACGAGATTTAGGTATCCCGAAGCCTTTTTATCAGATAAAAGAGAGGTGTTTATTGAAAAAGGAGAAGCTTTTTTTGAAGTAGAAGAAGATAAAAAGAAGCCATTTTATGTGAATTTCAATAATCATAAACTGAAAGTAACAGGAACAAAGTTTAACATTAGGCATTATGAAGAATGTTCGGTTACCTTAGCAGAAGGTTCGGTAGTTATTGATGAAAAGGAGAGTGCAATAAAATTAAAACCTAATGAACAGGTTAAATTTTCTTCTCAAACTCATGAAAAAAGTATTGTAAAAGCAAGTATTTATTATGCTTGGAAAGATCATGTATTTAAGTATAGAAATGCTAGATTAGAGACAATTATGAATGATTTGAGTCGATTTTATGATATTCATGTATTTTATGCAAATCAAGCAGCGAAAGAAAAACTATTTTCTTTAAAATTAGATAGGAAAAATAGTTTCGAAATGATAGCAGATATTATTAATACAACGAAACAAGTTAAAATAAAGATAATAGATAAAAATATAATAATTGAATAAAAACCATAATTTAAAAAACCGCTTAAACCGTATAAATTAGTTACTTAAACATCTAATCAGCATAATTGATTTAGATGTCTATATTACAAAAGCTATATTCTAGTTTTTAACTCAGAACAGAATTTTTGTAGGGGAAAATAACAGATGACAATCAAAATTTGATATTGTGCTGAAAGGGAATTTTGTGTCTGATTGTCAATAAAAAAGATTAAGAGCAACAATACAGTTTGATTAATAAAAATTAAAAAGGAACACTATTATTAAAATATTCTTGCAAGAAAAATTACAATTAATGGCCTAAATTTTAACAATTAACAATTTATGAAACGAATAAAACTACTCTTGCTCTTGTTTTGTATGACGCCTATGATATTGTGGGCGGATGTGCAATCCAAAAAGGTCAAGATAAGCAAAGCTAAGATAAACTTTGAAGAACTTATTTGGGAGATTGAAAATCAAACAAACTATGAGTTTTTATATAGTAAAGATGATGTTGCTAAGCTAAAATTAGTAAACATAAATAAAGAAGGCAAGGTTGAAGAAATTCTTAAAGAAGCACTTAAGAATACAAACTTGACTTATAATGTTAAGCATAACACTTTTGTAATTGTAAAGAATAAAAAAACTAATACAGAGGTAAAAAAAGAAGAAAAGAGAATAACACTAAAAGGAGTTGTTAAAAATACTCAGGGTGCTGAACTTGTTGGTGCTTCTGTATTTATAAAAGGCACAACCAACGGAGTATCAACTGATTTTAATGGCAGATTTACTATTAAGGTTAAGCCTGAAGACAAGATTCTAGTTGTATCATTTATAGGTTATAAGCAGAAAGAAATAACAATAAAGGATAAAAAGGAGTTTAAAGTAAAAATGGAAGAAGACAATTCTACCATTAACGAAGTAGTAATTACAGGATACGAGGTAATTGAGAAAAGAAAGCTTACCAGTTCTGTTGTAACAGTTAAAGGTTCTGATGTAGTTGAACCAGTTGCAACATCAATTGACCAGATGCTACAAGGGAAAATTGCAGGTATGAATGTAATGCAGCAGTCTTCTACTCCGGGGGTTACCTCTAAAATACGTATCCGTGGTACATCTACTATTGTAGGTAACCGTGAGCCAGTATGGGTAATTGATGGTATTATTCTTGACGATCCTGTACCGATTAATAACGAGGACCTTAATAGTTTAGATAGAGTAAACCTTATTGGGAATGCTATTTCTTTTCTTAATCCTCAAGATATTGATCGTATTGACATCCTTAAGGATGCTTCTGCTACGGCTATTTATGGTGTGAAAGCAGCAAATGGTGTTATTGTGATTACTACTAAGAAAGGTAAGAAAGGTGCTCCAAAAATTTCTTACTCTACCAATATTAATGTCATTGAAAAGCCTTCATACGATAAGATGTTCAGAATGAATTCTGCAGAACGTATGGATCTTTCTCGTGAAATGCACGAAAGAGGACTTCAGTTTCACAGATACTCTCCTCTTTCTGTAGGATACGAAGGCGCTCTTAATAAATTATATGCTAGAGAATATGACTACAATCAGTTTCAAGATGAGGTAAAAAGACTTTCAGAAGTAAATACCGACTGGTACGATGAGCTTTTTAGAAATTCTTTAAGCCAATCCCATTATGCTACATTATCTGGGGGTACTGATAAAATAACTTACTATTATTCTCTTGGATATTCTGATAATAAAGGATCTAGTAAATTTGTTAATTACAAGCAACTTACTTCTCGTTTAAATATTGGTGCTCGTCTTTCGGATAAGGTTCGTATCAATCTTGGCATAAGTTTGGGTAATACTAAAAACGACAGACCTGGTAGTTATATTGACACCTATGAATATGCTTACAATACCTCTAGAGCTATTCCATTATACAATGAAGATGGAAGCCCTTTCTTTTATGAAAATGCTCGTGGGTATAGAAATGAAGGACAAGCTGTTTTTACTCCAGACATTAAATTCAATATACTTGATGAAATCGCGAATTCTGGAAATATAGTTAAAAATAAAAACTACGCTTTAAACTTCCGCTTAGATTGGAAAATTCGTAAAAACATAAACTACGAGTTCACTGCAGGATACTCAGGATCTTCATCAGACAGTAAAGAATGGTATACTGAAAAGTCATTCAAAGCACAATCAGAACGTGGTCTGGCATACGGTGTTGCTGAGCCTGAAAACTTAGAATTAGATTGGTATAGAGATACACAACTCCCTCGAGGAGGTGTATTGAATGCAAATATTGTAAATTCTGAATCTATCACCATTCGTAACTCTGCTCGATGGAACACTTATATTAATAAGCACAGTTTATCAGCTCGTATAGGTAATGAAATTAGAATGTCAAAATATACTGGATATGGCAATACTGGTTTTGGGTATATGCCCGATCGTGGTGAAGTATTTGTAAATTTCAATTTAGATAAATACAATACTTTCTCTAGAATGTATAGAGCAAATACCATGAAGGTAACAAATCGTGAAAATAGATATTTATCATTCTATGGTACTGCAAGTTATTCATACGATAGCCGATACATTCTTAATTTCAATATAAGAACGGATGGTTCTGATAAATTTGGTCAGGACGAAAAAAGTCGCTTCCTTCCGGTATGGTCAATCTCAGGACGTTGGAATGTGGCTGAAGAGAAATTCTTTGACAATCAGAATTTATTAAATCAATTTTCCATTAGAGGTTCCTATGGTGTACAAGGGAATGTTTCTGATGATCAAGTTCCTAACCTGATACTTAAGCTGGGTACTATAGACGATATCTCTGAAGAATTCTCTTCTACTCTTGAAAAGAACCCAAACAAAAATCTTAAATGGGAGAAAACAGAATCTTACAACCTAGGTATTGATTTCTCTTTCCTTAAAAATAGAATCAACGGTTCTTTAGAGCTCTATAAAAAAGTAGGTACCGATCAAATTGTAAAAACAAGTATACCTACCTCCAATGGAGCAAGCTCTCTTTCATACAATATTGGTAATATGGAAAATAAAGGATGGGATTTAACATTCTCTGGAACTATTATTGATAAAAAAGATATGAGATTATCGCTTAGTGTTAGTACTGGTAAAAACAAAAATAAACTAACCAAGCTTGCTAAGCAAGCTAGTGATGATGATACCTACAGAGATTACCTTAACGGTAGTATTATTAAAGAAGGATATTCTGTAAACTCATTCTATGCTTATCAGTTTGATAAACTAAATGAGGAAGGCTTGCCTGTTTTCAAAAACCTTGAACAAGTAGATAAAGATGGCAATGCATTTACTAGCCCAGAGCAAGCGTATTTGAATACATTTAAATATATGGGTAAGCGTGAGCCTGACTTCAATGGAGGTATGGGTATTAATTTCCAATACAAGAATTTCAACTTTAGCTCTCAGTTCTCTTTTAGTTTGGGTAGCAAAATGCGCCTGAATCCACTTTATGAGGTTGGCCAGATGTTACCATATCCTCAGCAAAATATGTCGAGTGAGTTTGTCAATAGATGGAAAAAAGCAGGTGATGAGAATACAACCATTATCCCTCGTTTAGCTGAAGATTTTCCTAAATTACCTAATCTTAAATATACTGTAGCTAGCGATTATCACGATATGTATAATAATGCTGATATTCGTGTAGTAAGTGGCGATTTCCTTCGTTGCAGATCCTTAAGTTTGGGATACAATTTCGATAAGTCTATTGCAAAAAAACTAGGGGTAAGAGGTGTTAATCTTTCTGCAGGTATCACCAATCTTTTTGTATTGAAGGATAGCAAATTAAAAGGTAGAGACCCTGAACAAGTAAGTTTTGGACAAGGCGTATTACCTCCTCAAAGAACCTATTCTTTAAGTCTTAATGTTAACTTTTAATTTAGAGTATGAAAAAACTATATACAGCAGTGGTATTGATTGTAGCATGCTTATTTTTAGGAGCATGTGATGACTTTTTAGATACCAAACCAAGCGATAGAATTATTCCTGAAACAATTGAACACCTTTCTGAGTATTTACTTGGTGAAATTATCAATACAAAACAGGACCCTATAGAACAGCTACAGTACCTAACCGATGATATTGCTCAATATAAAGGAACTGAAGCTTCTGAGCTCGATGATATAAATAAATGGTGGGGATACTTTAGTTTTAAGAAGAAACCTGAATACCAAAAAGACGGTATCTTAAACAACGAAACTTCATGGGATATATACTATAAAGATATATTTACCTGCAATGTAATTCTTGACCTCGCCGATGATGTTGAGGGTCAAGAAACACGTAGAAATCGACTCAAGGCTGAAACTTACTTTATGAGAGCCTTTAGTTATTTCCAACTTGTAAATATATATGGTGAAGTATATACCGATAAACTTGATGAAACTTCATTAGGGGTACCTATCAATGATGACACCACCCTTAAAGACCTTGTGCGCACTAGAGCTTCTGTGCAGGAGGTGTACAAGAAGATAGAAGACGAGCTAAAGCTAAGTATCGAATTATTCAAAAAAGGAGACGAATACTATAATATGTGTCGACCTAGTATTTCTGCGGCCTATCTACTACTTAGTAGAGTCCATCTTTATAAAAAAGAATATACTAAGGTAATTGAAGACATCAATAATTTTGAAGG
The DNA here is from genome assembly GCA_025210485.1 of Marinifilaceae bacterium. Lineage (GTDB taxonomy): Bacteria > Bacteroidota > Bacteroidia > Bacteroidales > Marinifilaceae > JAOARN01. The sequence continues at coordinate 21,025 of JAOARN010000002.1, forward strand.
AGTAAACTCTAGGAATCCAATCAGAGATCTATTCAGTGTAGCTGCAAAGCAAAAATATCTTGAGCTGGAAAATAAGGAAGTAATATTTCGTTTTAAAGACAGTGAAGATGGTGTAGGTAAAAGAGATGGAACAAGCAGTAAATTTGTAGCATCTCAAGAGCTTATCGATCTTTATGGAGGAAAAACCGAGAGAGAAATACAGGATATCGATGATCTTGATTCCGACAAAAACACTTCTGAATTAATAACTAAGGAAGTAAATGATGACCGTCGTGTAGAACTATTAACCTACAAATCTTCATCAAACCAATTCGATAAGGTTGGACATATGAATTACGAAAGAGTATTAAGAACATCTGAGGCTGTACTTAACAAAGCAGAAGCTATGATATATGCAGATCCTGCAAACTATCAAGCTGTTATTGATTATCTAAACAATAATCTTAGAAAGTATAGAATATACGAAGATGCTCTTGCTGTAGATCTTGATGAATATTTCAAAACTCATAAAAACCTTGTATCTACCGATCCTGCTTATACATTAGAGGAGCAAGATAAGCATTTGCTTGTTAGACAATTTGTACGTGACGAACGACGTCGTGAGCTTTGTATGGAAGGTGGTCATCGTTGGTTTGATATACGTCGTTACCAAGATGTTAATGTTAAACATACAGAGGTAGCTAACTTGGAAACACATGAGCTTAAAGCTGGAGACGATTTATTTATTCTACCACTTCCTCAAATCGTGTTAGAGAACAATATCAAAATCAGAAACATCTACTCACGTTAAAAACCAAATACTATGAAAAAACATATATATACCTTACTTGCTTGTATAAGTATGTTCTGTGCTTGTGGTAATGAAGAGAATACTTCCGTAGACAAGTCAAAGGATCAGCGATACATAGAGATGACTAAAGACGACCCAAGCGATCCTATTCAGCATCAAATACACGAATTCTATAAAAATACAGGGGTTGTAATTGTAAAGAATCCTGAAATAGCAGATTATAAGTACAATTTTAGTGAAAGAAATGCCATTGATATTGTTCCTCCAGAACAAACGCAGGAGATACTTCAAGCTGCTTTGGATCTTTTCAATGAAACCATTGTAAAGTATTATGTCAAAGAGAAAGATGGCGTAAAGGATTACAGCTTCTTTAAAAAGAATTTCCCTTTAACCCTTCAGTTTGCAAACAAAATCAAATTTGAAGGAGCTAAGGAAACAGATCCTACGCTTAATGTATTCGTTTCAAAGGGGATTTTTGTTATGGGTAATATTAATGAGTCAATACTAACGCTTACCGATAAACAAAAAGAGCTAATCATGCATGAATACCATCTTGCACTTTGGTCTACTTATCTTACCGATTACAATAAAATTATTATTTCTCCTGCATTCTACAGAGTAAGTGAAGATTTTGTAGATACCGATGCAGCTGGTACAATAAGTTTTGATTGGTATATTGAAGATGAAAATGCTCTGCCTTATGGGATGCGTATTGCTGATGAATATTGGGATGATTACGAAGCAATTTATTACACACGTGGCTTCTTTCTGCCAGATCCAGATCCTGTAAGAAGAGTTATGTTGTCATTTGAAGGAATACCCTTCAACTATCCAAAGGCTGGACCTGCTGAGTTTGCTGATGTTTTGATTGCCATGCTTACAAAAGATGCTGACCAAGTAAAGGCATTGGTAGAAAAATATCCACTATTAAAGCAAAAGTACGACCTATTTGTTCCTATGGTAAAGGAACAGCTTGGATTTGAATTTTAATTCAAAACAGAATATAAATATATAACAAGTAAGGCTCTGTAATGACCAGCAGAGCCTTCAACCTTAAAAACAACTTATAAGAATGAGAAAGTTAACAATTGCTCTTTTAGTCTTTGCTTCAGCATTAGCAGCTGTGCCTGCAAATGCGCAGTTCTGGAAGTCTAAAAAGAAAAAGGCTAAAGAAGAAAAAGCCGAAGGGAAAGACAAAAAAGACGACAAGAAAAAAACCGATTACGACAAGCTTATCAAAGATGCTAAAGTCGTTAAAGGTCTTTTCAATATTATCCTTAAGAAAAACAAGATATATCTAGAGATTCCAAAAAAAGAATTCGATAAAGATATGCTTGTAGGTACTAGAGTACTTAAAGTTAGTGATAATGAAAATGTACAAGCAGGACGTATGACTAGACCTCCTGTTAGAATTCAGTTCACAGCTGATACTAGCAAGGTTTACGTTATGAGACCTGATAATATGGGTATCGTAAAAGATAAAGATATTAGAGAATCATATGATAGAAATAATATTACCCCTATCTGGTTTGCTTACGAATTGAAATGTTACAATGCGGATTCGACTGCTGTTGTAGCTGACTTCACCAAATTTTTCTACGGTAAAGGGTGGGAATTCGATCCTTTCGTGGAACAAGGTACTTTCGAAGCTCAATTTAACCCTTACAAAGGTACTATTGACAAAGGAAGATCTCGTATCGAAGAGGTTAAATCATTCCCTCAAAACTTACGTGTAAACCTTAAATTAGGCTATACTATTCGTGAATATCCATTTACTGCTCTTGTTTCTCGTCAAATCGTAAAAATGCCAGAAAAGGCAATGAAAAGACGTTGGATGGATGAAAGATTCGGTTACTTCGAACACTACATCAGAATATACGACAAAGATGGTGCTGAAAAACGTCATTATGCTCACAAATGGAATTTAGAGCCTAAAGATAAAGAAGCTTACCTTAAAGGTGAATTAGTAGAACCTGTGCAGCCTATCGTATGGTATGTGGATAATTCTATGCCTGAGGTATACAAAAAGTATATCAAGCAAGGTATTGAAGATTGGAAGCCTGCTTTCGAAGAAATTGGTTTCAAAAATGCAATTATTGCTAAAGATTACCCAACTAAAGAAGAAGATCCAAACTTCGATCCAGACGATATTCGTTACAACTGCTACAGATATGTTCCTACTACTACCAAAAACTCAATGGGTCCATCATGGATAGATCCTCGTTCTGGTCAGATTTTAGGTGCTGATGTACTTTTCTTCTCTAATGTTGTTAAACTTCTTAACGACTGGAGATTTATCCAAACTGCTCAGGTTGATGAAAGAGTTCGCACTCCTAAAGTAAACGATGAGCTTATTGGAAAATCATTAAGATATGTTGCTGCTCACGAGATTGGACACACACTTGGTCTTATGCACAACTTTATGGCTTCTACGACTTATCCTGTAGATTCATTGCGTTCGGCTACATTTACTCAAAAATACGGTACTACTCCATCTATTATGGATTATGCTCGTTATAACTATGTAGCTCAGCCTGGTGATAAAGGTTTACGTTTAAGCCCTCCAAACCTTGGTATTTATGACAAGTTCCAAATCAAACTTGCTTACCAATACTATGGTGATGACAAAACATCGGATGATGTGTACAAAGAGGCTTGCAAACTTCTTCAAGGTAAATCAGGTGATTTAAGATATACATACTTAAATCCATATACTCAAAAATACAAAGATGCTCTTAGTAATACTGAATCAGTAGGTGATGATATGGTTAAGGCTTCTAAATATGGTGTGAAAAACCTTAAGTTTATAGAGAAAAATCTTGCTAAATGGTTAGTGGTTCATGATGATGATTACAAAAAATTAGGTGATCTACACACTCAATTAGGTATTCAGTGGTACAGATATATGAACCATGTTATTGGTATCATTGGAGGACAGAAAAGATACCCTATTCGTGAAGGATACAAAAGAGACTATTTAACTTATGTTCCTAAGGCAAACCAAAAAGCAGGTGTTAAATTTATTTTGAAAGAAATCAAGTCCTTCCCAGTATGGTATAACGATAAAGAAACTGTTAAACGTATTGGATATAGCAATTTCTCAACTCAAATGCCAATCAAAATTTTTGAAAGATTATTTGGTTCATACACATATAAATCATTCGCTCAAGCTGAGTTTATGAATGTTAAAAATAGATATACATACCGTCAATACCAAGGAGATATTTTCAATGGTGTTTGGGAATCTACTATCAGAAATAGAGCTCTAAGCCCTATGGAAAGATTGATTCAGTATCAGTATGTAACTGCTATTTGTAATGGAGCTCAAGTATTTGGTAAAGGTAGTTTCAATATGCTAGGAATTGCTGAAGCTGACGAATACTTGCAACAAGAGAATATCTGTAGTGTTGGTAATTGCAACTGTGCTGATCACAAACACGATCATGCTCACAAAGCTGATGATAAGGATAAGTTTAGTAGTACTCATGCAAAAATGTACAACAATCCTGTTCTTACAATCATGACAGACAAGACTCTTAAGCTTCTTAAAGCTCACTTAAACTCTGGAAACGAAATAGATCGTAATCACTACAGATTACTATATAATAATATTGTTAAGTTCCAAAAGAATTTTAAACGATAGTTTTTTGTCTAATTTTTTGTTAACGAAAATACTAATAAGATTCATGTTTTAGTGAATCAGGTTTTTTTTAATTATGCATATAGGTTGCCTATTTAATTATAGGCAATCTTTTTCTATAAAATTTGAAATTTTAGCTGTGTAATAAATGTTTATAAAAATGCAGATTAAAAAAATTAGCTTTTTTCGTCTCAAATAGTTTTCATAATAGAAAATTAGAATGAATAGTTTAAATTATGCTGTGTAGATAAGTGTTTTTATGACTGGAGATGAATAGTTAGAAGTGTTTAGAATAATATGATTCTTAGTCATTTGATATTTCTTTCAAATTCTGCATAGTTGTAGTTAGTTTAGAATAGGTATTAGATATCTATTCAATAGTGTAAAGTCGGACAGGCTGGGATCTTAATTGTATCTCAGTCTGTTTTTTTATGTCAAGTTTTTTGATTAGAACAAAATCTTCTATTAACATATATACTGAAGGCTTCTGCCCCCCCATTCCGTTGTTAATATCTAAAATTAAGTAGCAGAATATGGCTAAAGACTATTTGCATTTAATAATGTTTCTTTCTTTTAAAAATACGTTTAAAGTCAATATCAAATTTCCTAGCAATACTAAACTTAATATATACATCAGATTTCTCTTGTATCATATCACCATATTTCTGCACATTAGTATCATTAGAAAGATCAAAACCAAAAAAGTATTTGTCTGTATTATATCCAATAGAAAATCTACTCTCTAAATAAAAACTTACAGTATTTTTGATATTAGATATTCCTGATGTTTTGTTTATCCTTCCCCTCTGAAAAGAAATGCCTGGAACCACCCCAAACGAAAAATGAAACCTATCATAAACAGCAAAACTATGAGCATATCCAAGCTTATATGCCAAATATCGATTCTCAAAACTCCTAGTATCATTAGTTAATAATGACGATAATATAATATTGTCGCCAAAGTAGAAATAATCATTCATCAAAGAGACACCAGTTACTAATGAACCCGCACTCCTTTTCTGTCTCTCGCTATGAAAAAGAGCGGTCTTATATGAATATCTGTTTCCATTGAAATAGTATAGGAAGCTAAGTCTATTGGAAATAAGTTTCGTATTCTCGGCATTATCTGATATTATTTTATCATCAATTTCAATATAGTGTCCTTTATATCTTCGGTAGGTATATGATATTAACCATTTTCGTTTACACAAATTAATACCAAATTTGAACTTATTGGTTAGCTCTCTTTCCCTATTCGAAAAACCCTTTCCTTTCAGAATATTGATATTAAAACGAAGCCACTTATATTGCATACCAAAACCATACGAACTAGGGACATTTGTACTGAATTCTAGATCTTCATCCTTGCTATGATATTCGATAGTATTATTTAATCCCTCGTTATGTATTGATAATATTAGCTTATTACGATGCTCCTCAATATAATTTAAATCAATACTATCATTCTGAGTATATGATTTTAAAGAAAACAATAAAAGCACTAAAAAGAGTACAGAACGCATATAAATATTAATTTAGGGACTAAAATGTTTATAAATGATGAGCGAAATAATAATATTTGTATTAAAAAATCAGATGTTTTTTATCTATAATATAGACATTTAACTTACAAATGATATAAATTAAAATAAAAACGAGTTTTTTCAAAGTAAATTGTCATTTTGGAACAAAAAAATTGTAATATTTCATGTTTTTATCAGTAGCTATTTTTAATTGAAGATAATCAAATCTTGCATCCATATTTTATCTATAGCATTGCTATATAGGATCTTCTAAAATTAAGGTAGTTGTTTTATATTATCAATACTTCTATAATACTTAATTAGTGTATAATATCATTTAAAAAAATAGATACATCAATAGAATTTAACAATATAATAATTTACAAAATAATATTATATTTGTAAACATTATACCAAAACCTCTAAGATTTGGTTCTGGATTATCAAACTTGTACATTGGCATAAACTGCCACTATTATATACCCCCAAAAAAAGCTCCTAAACTTAAACAAAGCTTAGGAGTAGCATTAAATTGTTTGCTTTACTATGATATTGTTAGCTAATATTAATATAATTGTAAATACTAAAGTATGAGAAGACTTATTTATTTTATAATGCTTAGTTTTCAACTTATATACCTGAAGCTACTTTGAGAACAATATGGGCTATTGCCATAGCAAAACCATGTCCTATTGGAGAAATAATTGCGACATTAGTTAGCGCTGGAGTTTTGACTTATTATATTTTAACAAAATGGGATTGTATTGACGAATATGTTATTTGTGCTGATAATTATCATGTTTATGATTATTGTAGTTCTTGTTTGCAATACTGTGTTGTTCAAGCTTATTGTAATTGTCCATAATATATTATAAAACATTTGAAAAACTATAAGAAAATGATAGGATTTGAAGTAGAGATAAACAAGGAGAAAGCTGCTGCTAAAATAAAAAAGGGGTTTTAAGTCTTATTCTATTATATAGTAAAGAGAACATACATGACTCTGTAAGTATAAATCTATCTGGCATAGATAAAGAAGCGGGAAAACAATTATCTTGGATTAAAAATGAATTGAAAGAAGGAGATGAAATAATAATTAGGGTAAAGAATACAAATATTGCCTCTCCTCCTAAAGAAGTGAAAATAATAGACTCTGAAATTGATAATCAACGGAAATTAAAGAATTATTATGCAATGAAAAATTCACTTGAGAAAGAAGGTCTCATTTGATAAAAAAATAGTAGGTTGAAATAAGAATAATATTGAACTTAAATAGTTCATACAACAATCACCGCTGAAGCTCTTGCAATTATATTCTTGTGTAGTTCAGATTATATATACTACAAAATTATGATTTTATGCTTTGTTGAAAATCTTGTAAATTGCAGCATCAAAATCAACTCCTAGTATCAATTAAATAATTTAATGATGAAACAAGTATTTTTTACATTGCTTTTTTTGTTAGGTAGTATTCACTGTTTTTCACAACAGCTCGATTACAAGCCTACTGTTTTGCCAGAGGGGAAAGAATTTTACATTCAATTAGCCTCTAAGTTTGGTACAAATTCTGGAGTTTTAGATATCAAAGGAAATAATGATCCCGAAATACCTGATGGTGCTAATGTCCAAGTGAATAGTATAAATGGAGATAGAGATCAAATATTTACTTTCCAAAAGACTATGTTCCCAGGTTGTTTTGAAATATGTTCAACTGTTCGTCCAAGTTCAAGAATTACGACAGCTGGCAATACCAAACATAATGGGGATAATGTAAATATTAAAGAAGACTCATATACAAACGGTCAAAATCTATTTTTCACTCATATAGGTGATGGAAAATATAAAATTACTACGAATTTTGGAATGACTTTATGTGTCGAAAATAAAAAAGCATCCGATGGTACTAATGTATATTTGTGGAAATCTCCGCAAGCAGATTGTGCCGAATGGTATATTATCGATGTCGAAACAAAAAAGATATTTAGTAGTAATAAAATATTTAATGCTAAAACTGATCTTGTTCAAAAAAAAGCCAAAATCGTTCATTATCCATGTAAGCCTTCTGGAAAGGTTATTGACTCTCGCACTGGAAAAGCAATAGTGAATGCTGACATTACAGTACTTAATACCAACATTGAACATTTTAAGCCTCATAATATGAAAACCAACTATTATGGTGAGTTTAGATTCGATGAGCAAAAGGATATCAAATATGGATATAAAATAATTATAAATGCTCCAGGTTATGGTTCAAAATGGATACAATTGCACACTGAGTATAAACCTGAATACACTGTCTACAAATTAGATCCTATAGCAGGTGGAAAGGCTATACATTGCGATTATATGGGATATTGGAAATATCAGAAAATCGGTTCTAACTACTATTATGTAGATGGACTTACCAAGTCGGATCACGAATACTTTTTCCCACATTCAAAATTTGCAAATTCGCAATCTTATATTAATAAACTTAGGGAAAAAATGGGGCTAGCTAATAAAAAACTGGTTAGTGACCAAGAGATATATGCTGAGTTTATAAAAGTTTGGAATTTTTGGATGGAAAATAAGAGAGACTGGATGAATAATCGGACTCCAATAGTTGACAAAGCTTATAAATATCTATATAAATCAGGAAATGATAATTGGCCAGCAATAGAACAACTAGCATACGCATTCGATAAGTATAAGTTCTTTGTGCAAACAAATTGTACAGGAACAACATTGTCCTTTACTAGTCTTTTATGCCTTACAAATATACCAAGGAGCAAGATCGCTATTGAGGTAATGCATCCTAGCTCATCTCCTAATGGTGAACACTGGAGTTTGATATTAAACTTAAAACATAAATGGTACTGGTTTGATCCTATCTATGATATTAAAATCACAAATAAAAACAATATAGTGAGTCTTCCTCGTCAGGGAAGTGGACATTATAGAACTCCATTTAAACTATATACTGTTCCAGGTTCCCCAAAACTTAAGGTTCCATTATGTAGTCTGTATTAGTAATAAATATATCAAGGGACTTCGGTCCTTTTTTTTGTTTTAATTAGGGCATTATATAAGCTATATAATCAATATAGGGATAGTTTGAAAATCTTTTACCGTTTAGGCTTGGTAATCTGGATCGCAGGCAATACTTGGGGATTATAGATTTAAATAATCTTTCACCGTTTATGGTTGGTGAGCTGGATTGGTTGGTTTTACTGGGTTTTTGAGCTTTTGAGTGTTGGAAATGCGGCGTTGAAAACGCCTAATAGCAGGTTTTTAAATTCTGAATTTTCTTTCGAAAGGTAGAGGTTTTATGGATTTTGAAATCTTTCACCGTTTAGGGTTGGTGAGCTGGACTGGTTGGTTTTACTGGGTTTTTTGAGCTTTTGAGTGTTGAAAATGTGGCGTTGGAGACGCCTAATAGCAGGTTTTTAAATTCTGAATTTTCTTTCGAAAGGTAGAGGTTTTATGGATTTTGAAATCTTTCACCGTTTAGGGTTGGTGAGCTGGACTGGTTGGTTTTACTGGGTTTTTTGAGCTTTTGAGTGTTTAAAATGGGGCGTTGAAAACGCCTTATAGTGGGTTTAAGATTATTTTGTCTTTTAAAACGTCAAATTGCAGGCGTTTTATGGATTTTGACAATCTTTCACTATTTAGGGTGGGTAATCTGGATTGCAGGCTATATTTGGGTTTTATAGATTTAAATATTCTTTCACCGTTTATGGTTGGTGAGTTGAATTGGTTGATTTTAATGGGTTTTTTGAGCTTTTAAGTGTTGAAAATACGGCGTTGGAGGTGCCTGATAGCAGAGTAGTTAGCAAGATATATTTTAGCTATACTAAGCACTAAAGTTTAAGATAGAAATCGGAATATAGCATTAATATTAAATCAAAACTAATCAAACAAACCTGCCAGTGTTTTTTGAAAGAACCCATATGATTTTTCAGTAGTTTTAATTTCTTTAACGACTTTAGCCTCAGATTGAGGGTAATCGAATGCTTTTTTCTTACGTAAATTATCTACTACTATACAAGAGCAATCTTCAATAGGATTGAATATCTCTTCATCATCTGCGAATTTAATAGGTTTGCGATTTCTTTTTTTTATAGATTTTTCATTGGTTTTCATAGACAATGCTAAACTATAAGAATTAACAACTTCAGAAATAGTATCTACTTTCTTAGCATAATCTACTGTAAATTCCACATCTTGATTATAAGATCTATTTGCTGAATATAAATTTTCATTATCAAATATTATCTGGCTGCCTGACTTATATCCGTTATTCATAATTC
>JAOARN010000019.1 GCA_025210485.1 Marinifilaceae bacterium
GGGAATTCTATAGACTTGATGATTTGTAATATATGAGATCTTTCCACTTCGACAAGCTCAGCGCAGTGGCTCGTGCCTCGCTACAAGATGACAAATAGTAGTAGCGATAGTAGGAAGAGGGAACGTCTTGTTGAGCTTGCGAAACATCTACTATAATTTAATGAGTCGTAGTATATAAATTATGAGATTCTTCATGCTCGTATATTTTCCAAATATAGAAATAATTTAAACGTTCCCATATGCTACCTCAAATCCATATTCTAAACCTACATCAACACTACATATTTAGAATAAACTAAATTTATTAAATTAACATAGTTCGAAATTTATAATGAGGTATTTTCATATTAAAACTAGGATTATATAACTAAAAATCTATTAATCAGATAATACCAACAAATCTAAGATATTGTTTTATTAAACTTCGATTTAGCTAAAAACAAACATTTATCCAGCTGTACATCAGAGCTATACATTTGTTTGGCTCATATAATAAAACAGTCTAATTTTATAATAAGAAACTAAAATAAGGAAGTAGAATAAACTGTTTTTTTTTAACATATAAGAAGAATCTGGGCAATTAGTATAATGGAAGAAATTAAAATATCTAGATTTTAAGCTATTTTTTAGATTAAGCAAAAATGATTTCATAATAAACGTCAAAAACACTTTAATTACTAAAATAATAACAGCCCCATGGATCATAAAATACAAAATAACACGGAAGGATGCCAAAAAAGCTTAAATAAACAAAAGTTAGAAAAACATCAAAGTGGGCAGCAGAATGAAAACTTCAATAGTCAGAAAATAAACCAGAGGGGCAAAAAAACAAAAACGCATAAAAATAATGACTTTAGTAGTGACAATGATGACCAAGATCAACGAATCAAACAAAGAAACAAGCATAAGATTAATGAGGTAAATGAAAATAGTGATAACGAGTCTGATATAGATAGTAGCCCAAAAAGAAACAGAAGTAGAAGTAGAAGTAGAGACCATGATAAAAAGCCGAAGTATCCAAATAAGCAGAATCTAAATAAAGAGAATCAATACACAAAATCAGACAATCTACAACAAAATCAGAATAAGCCCAATCTACTAAACCTTGACACCAATCTTCTGCAAAACAATACTAGCAACCACAATGAGGGGAACAATCTACAACAACAGCTATATAATGAACTTAACGAACAACAGCTAAATGAACAAAGAACGATTCAAAAAAATCTAGAATTAGAAAAAATAGAAAGATATAAGATAGACGCACATAAAGAGTATAACAAATATCTCGAAAGACTAAAAAAAAACTTAGCTGAAAACAAAGAAAAAAGCAACACAGATCAAGAAAGAAAGGAAGTACAGGAAAAATTCAACAATGAAAAAACCGAACTTCGCTCTCTCTTTATAAACAAATTAAACGATTACGAAAAAAGGGAAAAGGAATTAATGGATGAATCCAATTCTTCAGGAAATATTTCAAGTTCAAATCAAGAGAGTGACGAAAGCCCTGAACAATCTGAATCAAGCAACTATAGCTCAAATTCAACTGAGAAACTCTAAAATTCAAATAAAATGGAAAATAATTTAAGAAGAAGTAGTTCTAATGAAAGTATTCAAGGTTTTGGTCAGCAAAACAATCAAAACCAAGTAAATAATTTAAATATTCAAGAATTTCAAAATTTAGGAAATAATAACTCTCAGGTTTCGCTTAATACAACCCAGAGTAATTCTTGCAGAATAGATGACGATTCACCAAAAACAGACAGTAATGAAAGCCTAGAGGAGGTCATATCATATAATAACCACAGGAATTTTCAAAACCAAAATAATGGAGCCCATACTAACCTATCCCAATATCTTACTATCGGACATATTAGGAATTTAACAAACCGACACCTGCAACGATATCAACAACGACTAAACCAACAACAAGATAGACAACAACCAAACCAACAACAACAAAATGGACAACAACTAAACCAACAACAAAATGGACAACAACTAAACCAACAACAAAACGAACAGCCCATAAGCGTTAGTGCTCAAGATATTTACCAAGCCCTTATTGAACCTGATCAGATTGGATTATCTTTCTTCAATAGGTATCGCAACAACAACAATAACAACAACAATTAATACTTACGAAAAAAAATCAAACTAGACACAGAATAAAAAAATTGAGACTAAATTAACTTACAAATAAAAATCTAAAAAAATTAGGCTATGAACCAAAATCAAAGAATTCGCAGGAAAAGAGATAATAATAGTCGAGAAAGAAGCAGAGGGCAAAGCTCTGAAGATTTAGGAAATCAACAACAAAACATCCAACAACAAAATTATGCTAATCTAAATCAATCAAGTTCTAGGCAGCAAAATCAACAACAGCAGCAACAAGTAAAACAGCCAATAAATAAAACAAACACATTACAAACTACCCAACTTAACCAATCTACAAACGATCAACAGGATTCTGGCGTTGGTTTACTTTCACTGTTAAATCAACAGCAACCACCA
>JAOARN010000020.1 GCA_025210485.1 Marinifilaceae bacterium
AAGACTGAAAACCCATACGATAAATCATAATCTTAAACAACTCATAAAAACATTAAAGCAAATGCAATTATTTTTTACCTAGTTCGCATATTAATAAAAACACAGGCAAACAAACCTGCAATAAAGTTAAAAACAAACTAAACTTACAAATACTGATTAGAATTTGAAATGGGAAATCAGTAGCCGAATTATTACTCCAAAATGTCACCGTTTATGGTTGGTAAATAGAACTCATTCAAATCGACACATATACTAAATTGATATAAAGATATTTACATAAATACATCCTCAATCATCAAATCAATTAATTATGTATAATCAACCAACGGCCCAACCACACAAAATACTGATTACCGGAACAATGCCTAAAACTACACTAAAACATAAGATTATCATAACATTAAATTTCTTCACCAACCACAAACGAGAACATTTCAAAACATCTATTAAAAAAAGGAATTGGAAAGACTAAACAAGATTACATTTCAAAATACCGATCATAATTCCAAACTACATGTAAGAATAAAATATCCATAAATAAGCAATACGTTTTACGTATAACGCAAAAAAAATCCTCTCTTATAATAAATGCAGGAAAACACTACAATTATTGAAAATTTACTAGACAAATAGGTGTACAAGTCTGAGTTTAACAACAAGCAAAAAAAGTATTTTGAGATAAAAAACAATACAAATCGACCTATCGTTAATCATATTAGTTCCTGTTGTGTATTTTATTAAAAAAACAACTCAAATATACTAATGCCGGCAAAACAACTTAAAGACAAGTTAAGGCATTGTCTACCAATAGATAACAACAAGAAAAATAAAATTTCAAATACTCTAAGAATCAAAATATTAGCATACATGATGATAAAACAAAGAACAATTGCCAAAAAACATATAAATAAAGCTAAAAATTAATTTGTATATAAATTATTATTTGCAAATTTGCCCTTTAGTTATGCAATGTTTAAATAAATGTAAAAACATTAAAAAATGAAAGTTCACAATTTTTCTGCAGGACCATCGGTTTTGCCACAATTTACTATAGAAGAAACAGCTAAAGCTGTTAAGAATTTTGCAGGTACAGGTTTATCTGTAATGGAAGTTTCTCACCGTGGAAAAGAATTCGTAGCGGTAATGGATGAAGCACAGGCAATGTTTAAAGAATTATTAAACATTCCTGAAGGATATTCAGTATTATTCCTTGGTGGTGGTGCAAGTACACAATTTTTAATGGTTGCCTATAACTTATTAAATAAAAAAGCTGCTTACCTTAACACTGGTGCATGGGCAAACAAAGCTCAAAAAGAAGCTAAATTATTTGGAGAGGTAGTTGAAGTTGCGTCTTCAAAAGAAGCTGTTTACAACTATATTCCAAAAGATTATGAAGTTCCAGCTGATGCAGATTACTTCCACATCACTACTAACAACACTATCTACGGTACAGAAATCAAGCATGATATGGATTGTAATGTACCATTAGTTGCAGACATGTCTTCAGATATTTTCTCTCGTCCTGTTGATATTTCTAAATATGCATTAATTTATGGTGGTGCACAAAAAAACCTAGCTCCTGCTGGTGTTACTTTTGTTATCGTAAAAGATGAAATTTTAGGACAAGTAGAAAGAGAAATTCCTACTATGTTAAACTATAGAACTCATATCGACAAAGATTCTATGTTCAACACTCCTCCTGTACTACCTGTATTTGCTGCACTACAAACTTTAAAATGGATTAAAGAGCAAGGTGGTCTTGAGGCAATGCAAAAAATGAACGAAGAAAAAGCTGCAATTCTTTACAATGAGATTGACAGAAACCCATTATTCAAAGGAACTGTTGTAAACGAAGAAGATCGTTCATTAATGAATATCTGTTTCGTAATGAATGACGAATACAAAGAATTAGAAAAAGAATTCTTCGATTTCGCAACTTCAAAAGGAATGTCAGGAATTAAAGGTCACCGTTCAGTTGGTGGTTTCCGTGCATCTACTTACAATGCTCTTCCAAAAGAATCAGTACAAGCATTAGCTGACTGCATGAAAGAGTTTGAAGCAATGAAAAAATAATCTTAATCGATTATTACTTTAATTACAAATTGAAGATTTCAAACTAGTCTTTACTATTATGTAATCTTCAATTAGTAATTTATTAATTAGTCATTTAAGCATGAGGAACGACTAAAGTAATTATATTACTTCGATTTGGCTAGCAATGACATTTTATTTTAATATATAAAAAGCAATAAAATGACAAAAGTTTTAATTGCAACCGAAAAGCCTTTTGCTCCTGCTGCTGTGAACGGAATTCGCGAAGTAGTTGAAGGCGCTGGTTACGAATTAGCATTATTAGAATCATATTCAGACAAGTCTGAATTAATTAATGCTGTAGCAGATGTTGACGCAATGATTATTCGTTCAGATAAAGCTACTAAAGAAGTTATCGATGCCGCGAAAAACCTTAAAGTAATTGTACGTGCAGGTGCAGGATATGATAACATCGACCTTGAAGCTTGTACTGCCAACGGTGTAGTTGCTATGAACACTCCAGGACAAAACTCAAACGCTGTAGCTGAGTTAGCTCTAGGAATGATGGTTTTCCTTGCTCGTAAAGGTTACAACGGAAAAGCAGGTGTAGAACTTAAAGGTAAAAAAATCGGTATTCATGCTTATGGTAATGTTGGTAAATATGTTGCAAACATTGCTAAAGGATTTGGAATGGAAGTATTAGCTTTCGACCCATTTGTTAAGAAAGAGGATATTGAAAAAGATGGTGTTAAAGCTATTGACACTGTAGAGGAATTATATAGCCAATGTAATTACATTTCATTGCATATTCCAGCTAACGACAAAACTAAAAAATCAATTAATTTCGATTTATTAAATCGCATGCCAGAAGGTGGTATTCTTGTAAATACTGCTAGAAAAGAAGTTATCGACGAAGAAGGTATGTTGAAATTAATGGAAGAAAGAAAAGATTTTGGCTATATCTCTGATATCGCTCCTGATTGCAAAGACGAATTCGAAGCAAAATATGACGGAAGATTCTTCTTCACTCCTAAAAAAATGGGTGCTCAAACTGCAGAAGCTAATATTAATGCTGGTATTGCAGGTGCAAACCAAATTGTTAACTACATTAACAACGGAGATACTACTTTTAAAGTAAACTAATCATAAGCTTACTTTAATACCAAAATATTGAAATATTATTATTATTAATTTGTTGAATATTAGCGATAATATTCAACTTTTTAACAAAATATATAAACATGGCTATAGTAAAACCATTTAAAGGATTACGTCCTCCAAAGGAAATCGCTAAAGACCTTTCTTCATTACCATATGATGTGATGAACAGCGAAGAAGCTGCTAAAATGGCAGAAGGAAAAGATTGTTCTTTGTTAAGAATAACTCGTGCAGAAATAGAATGTGAAGCTGGAATCGATGTACACTCAGATACAGTTTATAACAAAGCTGTTGAGAATTTCAAAAAATTCCAAGAAAAAGGATGGTTAGTGAAAGAAGATGTAGCTAAATTCTACATCTACGCTCAAACAATGGAAGGTCGTACTCAATACGGTATCGTTGGTTGTGCTGCTTGCGAAGACTACAAAACTGGTGTTATCAAAAAACATGAGTTAACTCGTCCTGAAAAAGAAGATGACCGTATGGTATTAACTCGCGCTGCTAAAGCTAATATCGAGCCTGTATTCTTCTCATATAAAGCTGTTCCAGAAATCGATGCTATTGTTGAAAACATCGTTAAAAACCAAGAACCTGAGTACGATTTCGTAATGGAAGATGACGGTTTTGGTCACACTTTCTGGGTTGTGGAAGATGCTGAAACTAACAAGCAAATTGAAGAATTATTTGCTTCTAAAGTTCCTGCAACTTACGTAGCTGATGGTCACCATAGAACTGCTGCTGCAGGTAGAATTGGGGATGAATTTGCTGGTCAAAATGCAAACCACTCTGGTAACGAAGAGTACAACTATTTCATGGCTGTTCACTTCCCAGATGATCAATTACATATTATCGATTACAACCGTGTAGTTAAAGACCTTAATGGTTTATCTAAAGAGGAGTTAATCGCTAAATTAGAAGAAAACTTTGATGTAAAAGAAGAAGGTGCTGAGATTTTCAAACCATCTAAATTACACCAATTCTCTATGTATGTGGATGGAAAATGGTACTCAATGAATGCTAAAGAAGGTACTTATGATGATAATGATCCTATCGGTGTACTTGATGTGACTATCCTTTCAAATTTAGTACTAGACAACATCTTAGGTATCAAAGATCTTAGAACTGATAAGAGAATTGACTTCGTAGGTGGTATTCGTGGATTAGGAGAATTATCAAAAAGAGTTGATTCTGGCGAAATGGCAGTTGCATTTGCTCTTTACCCAGTATCTATGCAACAATTAATTGATATCGCAGATACAGGTAATATCATGCCTCCTAAAACTACTTGGTTCGAACCTAAACTACGTTCTGGATTATTTATCCACGACTTGGAAGACTAAAAAGTTTCTAGCTTTATCGAAAACATTGTTTTCAGTAAAAATGATATATTTAAGAATCCCATTCCAATTATTTTGGTTTGGGATTTTTTTATATGCGTCAATATGGAAAAGCTTAGGTAAAATGCTTATTTTTCAAATTTTAACCCACCTGTTTCACTGCTATCAACACGCTAAAATATTAATATATATTACCTTATTTTGTTGATAATTTTGTATATTTAATAGTATATCCATTCTAGGAATTAGTTCGATATCTTGTAATAGTAATCTACCGCTACTGATACAATTCAACAGTGGTATTTATTGAAGGAAAATAAAATCTAGTTGAATAACAAAGTCTAGAAAAATTAACAAATAGTCAACATTATAAAGTTTGATAATTTCACTAGCGTCATAAGAATATAAAATTGATATAAATTATGAAAAATTTTAAAATCTTACTCGCACTATCTGTTTTGGGAATCATCTCCTGTAATGATAAAACTGATGAGCCTTCAATTACTCAGGAAATTATAAAAACAGGTATATTTATAGATAGTCCAGTTGCTAATATTGGATACAAAACCGAAACCCAATCAGGAGTTACTAATACTCTTGGTGAATATAAATATATTGATAACGAAACCATAACATTTTTTATCGGTAGCTTAAAATTACCATCCACAAATGCTACAGGTAGATTAAGCCCTGCAGATTTAAGCAATAGTGATGATATTAGCAATAGAAGCGTAGTAAATATAGCGCGTCTGTTACAAACTTTAGATGAAGATGGTGATCCGACAAATGGAATCACAATTACTGAGGCAGCGAAAAATATTGCTAATGAATATACAACTGGTCTTGAAGATTTTGTATTTGACATACCTAAAGAAGATTTTAGTAAAGATCCGATTATTAATGAAATTATTAAAAATGGAGGGCAAAACACAGCACTTTCAAATTTAGTAAGTGAAACCGACGCAATCAATCATTTACAATCCACCCTAGATAACTTAAGCTTTGATGCCTCTAATCTTTCTGGATTATATGAATTAACATTTAGCTTTGAAACTGGTATTCATAAATACACTTTTAATACTAGCGACAATACCGTAAATATTATCTACTCCGATGGCACAAATGATATTGAGAATTGGACAGTAGACAATTTAGGAAAACTACGAATTACTGGTAGTGTCGATGATACTTTTATGATACTTTCAGGCACTCAAAATAATGGAAAATTAAGTGTTATTCTTTCTGACGAAGATGGCATAAAAACTGGAACAGGAACCATTAAGAAGATGTAAAAATATCATCATAATGATATGGGTTTTGCACTCAAATTGTTTAAAGCATAATCAAATTTTATTAAAGATAAAATACAACTAAAATAATTACAACAAAAAGTATCTGAAAACTAAAAGACAAGAACTACAAGTCAACAAAACTATATTCGGTTTATACAAATACGGAGTAATACTATTGAATTTCACCCTGATTTAACTATATATTTAAGTTGTCTTTATAAAGTTTGTGTTGAAAAATTCCTTCATTCACTAAGAAAGAACAGCCTCTATAAAACTGTCGTTTAAATCAGAAATAAAACTAATTAAATCTTCTGACAGATATGCCTTATAATCCACTATATCATTTATTATATCATTTTTTTACATTCTAAATTTTATTCACTAGTAGACATTCTTTTTATGAATTGATACTATTTAAATTTATCAGAATATTTTTATAGTAAAAATAATACATTATTTATCATATTTTTTTATATTTACAGATATTCTTATCTCAATCAAAATCATTCGCATTTTGAAAACAAAATTTCATGAACAATATACCTGATAAGTTTAATCTGATTTTAGCATGAATATCTGCAGAAAACAAATTTAAAAAATATAAAAAATGAAGAAAATATTAGTATTTGCAATGATTTTAATGTGCGTTAATTTTAGTAAAACAAATGCACAAATTAGTATTAGAAAAAATAATGTAGTCGAAAAACCCATATTCAAACCAAAGCAATTTGATAGTCTAACAAATATAATAATGCAGGAACATCCTGTTGATTACAAAAAATATATTGGATATAAATTGTTTTTTTTACCAAAATCAACAAACTACAAAACAAAATCCGAATTAGAAAACCAAGAAAGGCTTATTGATTTCTTATTCTCAACCGATACCATACAGATAGAAAAGAAAGGAAATATTCCATTTGAGGAAACTACAATGGGTAAAATTTATTTAAGATCAAGTCAAAATGGGAATAATAGAAACTTTGATATAAAAAAGAAAAATCTAGAAGAAGCAAATAAAGAAAAAACAAACATCTACAAACCACATTTTTATCATTACAAAACAGACAGAACAAACGGTAAAGTTTATGGGAAAATTGGGACTACTCCAGATAGTGTTTATGGAAAATATTTTACAATTCTTAATATTGAAGGAAAAGATAATTACAATTCTAAAAAATATAGGAAATTGGATAATATAGAAATCGAAGATGGTAGAAGTTGGCATTCAATCCTTAAAATAAAATTGAGAAATGAAGAAAATAAAGAAATCCTATATTGGACTGTTAGGCAATCTCGACTTAAGGATAGTCCTTTTTTTCTTGTACCATACTTTGAAAAACAAAAAGAGATATACTTAAATAAAAATCTTGTACTCAAAAACGCACATAGGACTAATACGAAACTTCAAAACCTAATTGATGTTAATACAGGTGAAAAAATAAATATAAAATATGGTGAGCCTTGGACTTGCTCAGATATTAGTTTTATTGAATCAAAAGATTCATTTTATTTGAAATGCTTTTATTTCCTTAAAAAGGGGAATAAAGAAGTTAAAATTCCTTTAGAAAGCGAACTATTCAGAGATTATTTCATGCTTGAAACTGAATTTAAACAACAAAAGCTTGCAAAACAAAAACTTCAAATCCAAAGACAAAAAGAAGTAGAAGCTAGACGAAAAAAAGCAGAACAAAAAAGAATAATCTTCAAAAAAGAATGCATTGCTAAATGGGGACAGAAAATGGGAGCTTGTGTAGCTGACGGCAAAGTATTACTAGGTATGAATAAAGAAATGTGTATGGCTGCATGGGGCAATCCAATAGATAAATTTAAAACATTAGCAAAAGGCCTAACTATAGAACAATGGGTTTATGGCTGGGGAACATTTTTATATTTTGACAATGAAAAATTGACAACCATACAAGAGTAAATATTTATATTGAAACCATTCAATTTAAATAAAGTTTAAAAAGCTTATCCCATCCATAGGCCTATGGTGGGACAAGCTTCTCACAGTTCTTTAAAGCACCGTAAAAAGCCATATAGACATCTGATTCTTTTACACTGCTTTATAATAAGTATTCTTTGAATTATTTTCTTTAGCTTCTGAATTTCCCATATTATCTTAAATTATTACTCCTTTAAATAACCACAATATAACTATTCAGAAAATAGTTGCAATAAAAATAAAATTTATCGCCATCTGAAAAAGTTCTTTTTAATCTTAGCTTATTATATTTGACATCTGATTTGAATAAAAAAGAAGTATGAAAATTATAAAATATAGTTCAAAAGATTATAAGACTGCAGAATGGTCTGGGGGTAAAACAACAGAAATGTATATATATCCTAAAGGCTCTATATATTCTAAGAGAGACTTTAAAATCAGAATTAGCAGTGCAAGTGTTGAAGTAGATGAATCTATTTTCACTCCTCTACCCCATATTGACAGAAAACTAATGATTTTGGATGGCTGTATCGACATTAGCCATCTAAATCAGTATAACAAGCAACTAAATCAGTACGAAGTTGATAGCTTTAGTGGTAGCTGGCAAACCCGATCTGTTGGAAAATGCATTGATTTTAACCTTATGACCCAAGCTATCCACAGCTGTGATATCGAACATGTATTTATTGGTAAAGATAAAGTACATCCATCAAATTATAATAATTGGGACAAAATCTATATCTATGTTCATAAAGGTGAAATTGCAATAGAAGATTATACTGGGAATGAAAATAATTTATTTGAAATATCTAACCCAAATAATATTAAAATAAAGGCTCTAAAAGACGCAAATATAGTTGTATCCTATATTAAGTTATAAGGGGAAAAATTAAGGCTCATATCTATAATAGATACGAGCCTTATTAATATAAAAATTACAAAGGAAATTAGCTTTTGGTTTTAAACATGGATTTGTCTACTAACATTCGGTTGATTTCAGAGTCAAGTTTTGTATTAAAAAATACACCTTTATTTACTCCTGACTCGATATAATATTTTTCATCAAGTTTATATATATTAGCAGTATATGATTTGTCTAGGCAATTGACTTTTACACTACCTACTATATCAGTTGGAATATCAATATTTTCAGCAAAACTTGAGCCTCTTAATCTATATATTTTATTTAAATAATTAGTCAAATCCTTTTCTTCTATTACCTTATTCTCTACCTGCCAAATGCTATCCTTTTTCACAATGGAAAAATTACCACCTTCAAGATTTGTAAGCTCAATACTCTCTACATTTTTCTTATCAAATTTAAAGATATATTTATCTCTCCAGCTCTGAAGTGGCTGTCTGATAGTACTTCCTATACTTCCATCAACAGTGTATACAGATTTTCCCTTCGTTGGTCTAACAAATGTAGAAACATCATACTGAGGACGCCCTGAAGGATTAGGCAATTGCTTATAATCTGTTTTCCCAATAATCAATTCAGCCAACTCATTTTTCTTCTTATCCAACAGAACAAGTTTTACCGCTAAGCTATCTGTTATTTGGTAGTTTTCCCACAAGCTATCGTTCCGTGAAGCAAGAGCTTTTGTTTTAAGATGCTTCAGATCATCCATCAGACGATTAATCTTATCCTCATCTGCTATATATTTTTTATCCTCATCTGCTATATACCATTTATCTTCCTCGAATATAAAATTATTAGTTTGAGAGTAATTTTTAGAATAAATCTTAAATGCTTGGACGTCCTCCTTATTCAATTCAACAAGGTATTTCTTAAAATTTCTTTTTTGCTTATTATCAATCAGATCACTAGCAAAATAAACTATAGCTAATACAACTAAAACTACACCAAATATTTTTATATTTTTACTAAGCATATCTTTCAATTTTTAAAAATTTGCGTTTGGTTCTATTCATCTGATAACGAACAAGTCCATAAATAATTAACAATATAATTGGGAGCAATAGATTTAGATACTTAATAAAAGCTTTTGTACTATCTTCCATTTCATCTATTGGCCTGGATGTAATAGCCTTAGTTCGCATCTGAATTAAACCTGTATCATCCGATATCCAATCAATACTATTAACTGCCAAATTTATATTGTCAGGGTTAACCCTACCTCTACCCTCAGAAAGAGCAAAATCTCCATCAGTTACAATAACCATTTTTCCGCCAGTTGCCAATTTCAGAGCAGCAGCAATAGGGATATCCCTCTGTCCAAAATCACTTGTAGACCATTTTTTATTTACATCAAAATAAAGTGGGGTACTTACAATTTTTGAGTTTTTAGAACTGAACATTATAGGCGTAAATATATTAGTAGAATCACCATTATAAGAAATAGGACTAGCAAATTTAAGAGCAACGTTCTCCAAGCCTTTAGTGATGGGATGATCTGAGAAATTACTAATTATTGGTAGGTAAGGAAATCTGACTTGTGTTGACATTGAAAAATAACCTTGTTTCCTTTGTACTGAGACGCTATTACACTTCTGATCCATTACAAATTTATTTTCTACTTTTATTCCTTTTTTAGCCAACCATGTTTCTAAACGAGTAGTAACAGGAATACCTTGCGCTTTAGAGAAATCGCCGTCAACTGCATTTATACCTATGTAAATATTCCCTCCGTTCTTTAAAAATTCATCATATTTTGCAAACTCATACTCAGGAATTGAATCTTTAGTAGCATTAACAATAAGAGTTTTTATGTTTTTGTCAATTTTGGTATTTGGTTCAATTCTCAATTCTGTTAAATCATAAAGTACCGACAAATTTTTATTTAATTCATTATACTTTTCCATAGTAGGTTCCCCATGCCCTGTTATAAAAGCCAATTTAGGCTTATCAGAATTGGAAACCTTTTTTATCGAAGTTGTTAATGTATATTCTAATGACATACTTGGCGAAATATATGGTATTACGTCCTTGCCTTTTTCTGACTGTATCACCAAACCAAGAAATGCTTTCTTTTGGGTGATTTTATCCTTCTCTCTAATATTAAGCATAACAGGCTGCAATCCTGACTTCATAGCTTCCTTTTCGGACTCATCATCATTCGTTGAAACTATTTCGTAAGCAACCATATCTGATGACACATTAGCATATTCAACTAAATAATCTTCAAGGTCGGTCTTTACTTTTATAATATTTGGAGGTAATTGCTCTGAGAAATAAGCTTTTATAGTAACAGGAGTATCAAGATCCTCTAATATATCGTAACTAGCTTTACTTAATGTGTAAATATTATCATCCGTCAAATCAATTCTAAATGATAGTTTCTTGCTTATAAGATTGACAACTAAAACTATCGAAGCAATTAGAACTGAAGCTATTATAAGATTTTTTCTATTCATTTTTTCAATATTTTTAATTGTTTGGTAATAATCGTCTACTTAAATTCAGCTCTGCAAAATATAAACTAAGCACCATCAAACTAAAGAAATAAATCAAATCCTTTGAATCAACTACTCCTCTAGACATACTTTCGAAATGCGAAGACATACTTAAATAATTAAACAACTCGCCTGTGAACCCTATAGAACCACTAGCCAACATACCAAAAATAATATGAAAGAATATTCCTATACTTAATGATATCAAAAATGCAACTATTTGATTTTTGGAAATACTACTAGCAAAAATACCAATACTAACATATGAAGCACTCATCAGCACAAGAGCTACATATCCACACATAATTCCTCCAAAATCAATATTTCCAATATTGGCAAGAGTAATTACATAAGGGATAGTAAATAATAAAGCTATAATTATTAAACTAAGAGAAGCTGCTGCCTTACCAAGCACAAATTCTCTATCTGTTATTGATTTTGTAAGTGTTAGCTCTATTGTTCCCATTCGCCTTTCTTCTGCAATCATCTTCATAGTAATAGCAGGTATAAAAAAGAATAATGACCAATAGGCTATAGAGAAAAATGCAGATAAACTTGCCTGTCCAATAAAAAATATATTGGCTCCATACATCCAGGTAAAGAAACCACTAAAACCTAGAAATAGTATCAAAATAATATATGCAGAAAGGGAATCAAAGAATGTTTGTAATTCTCTTTTTGCTATTAAATATATCTTATTCATAATCTTATCTTAAATCTAATTTTTAGTTAATGTTCTAAATACATCTTCAAATTTTGTTTCAACTGGTATCATCTCTGATAATACCCAATTGTTTTTAACACAAAGATTAAATATTTCACGATTTGTAGCATTCTCGATATCTGATTTTGATTGAACAATATAATATCCATTGTCTATCTGAAGGTCTGTTACAGAATCCAGAGCATGAATAGAATTGAATACACTATCTTTCTCTCCATCAAGAATTTTTGTTTTATACACTCTATTTCCCGAGGCTTGTGTTCTAAGGCTTTGAGCTGTACCATTAGCTACAATCCTTCCATTATTAATAATCAGGATTCTATCACAAGTAGCCTCTACCTCTGACAAAATATGAGTACTAAACAATACCGTTTTATCTTTTCCTAATTCTCTAATCAAATTACGAATTTCTACAATCTGATTAGGATCTAATCCGGTTGTAGGCTCATCCAAAATCAGAATATCAGGCTTATGAATTATCGCTTGTGCCAGACCAACCCTTTGTCTGTAACCCTTTGACAACTCTGCTATTTTTTTATGCTTTTCTTTATCAAGGCCACACTTAATGATCATTTCTTTTACTCTATCCTGCAATTCTGATTTTTTGACATCTTGCAATGAACCATAATATTTTAGATAGTCAATAACCGTCATATCCAGATATAGAGGATTATGCTCTGGTAAATATCCAATATACTTTTTCAATTCTGCAGAATGAGTTTTTATGGATTTCCCTCCAATTAGTATTTCTCCTTTATCTGCTCCTAGGTAATTAATTATCATTTTAAGACAAGTTGTTTTTCCGGCACCATTAGGACCAAGGAAACCGAGAATCTCTCCTTGTTTTACCTTAAACGAAATATTATCAACTGCCTTCTGACTTCCATAATTCTTCGATAGGTTTTCAATAACAATATCCATTTTTTGTAATTCAGAGTTAATAATTTATATAATAATATGTAGTAGTTAAATAATTCTAAATAGAACTATCATTCAAGCTAACAAAAAATAGAATACCTCACAATAGTTTGTTAAACAAGCTATTGTAATTTTTTACAGGAAAGTAATTTAGTTTTATATTAATTAAATCACCAAAATAGAACAAAAACATCAAATGTCAATATAACACACTATATACCAACACATTAAAACCTCATTCGACTATAATTCAAAAAAAATGTTAAAATATATCACAAAGTTCTATCTGTTTAAAGTATTTTAATCACCAGATTAAGGTTTTTAATTCTATAGCAGTTGAAATATCAATATTTTTTCTGATAAACTATTTGTTACTTTATCTACTTTCACCTATGAAATAATATTATAATAAAAAATCCCTGCAGGTATACGACACATCGCATACCTACAGGGATTCAGAACCCACTAAAAAAAATAGAGATATAGTTAAAATCTTTGCTTAGATTCTCGAACTATCTAGCATTCATTCGACCTTCGAAAACAATCAAAGTGTATTTAATACATCTACGATTTTATGCATTCTCGATTAATTTACATTCTATTTTCTCAAATTTAATTCGATTAAGTTTTAACAAACTCTCTATTTTTCTAATAATTGAAATATTTTCCTCAGATATAAGAGCTTCTTCTAAATCAAATATATATATCGAATCTTCCAGATTCCTCTGAATTATAATTTCTTGGTCAAATAACTCAAATATTGCTATTTCGTCTCCAAACATATTATTTGGAGAATATTTCGGTTGCCAATCTTTTATTTGTTTCAGTCCTTCTGTTTCAAGTACCTTAATGAAATCAGCAAAGCATCTCCCTGATAAACTATATTCTGCGCTATTTACTTTATCTTTATTGAGACATCTATTTTTATAATTTTGCTTTATCTCAAAAATAGATTCTTCTATAATCTGCTGAAAAGTTTTTGTTTTTTTTAATTTCCCAATATTATCATCACTATCTATGTCCACATTGTAAACATAGTTATCTATTGGATTTTTGTTATTTATAAGAGAAATTGTATCCTCAAAATCCTCATCTGAAAATATTGGCAGGTAATTACTATATTTTTCTTCTATGAATTCAAAATCTTCTAATAATGATTCAGTATCCGTCGCTAAGTTTTCAAAAGCATCTTGAACCATTCCAAAAGCCAATAAATATTCACGGTACATTGGGTTTATAGTTTGTCCTAATCGATTTTCTAAATCAATTACTTCTTCATCTGTCATTGGTTCAAAGTAAATAACTTCTGAAAATGGCTCTAATCTTTTTTTAACTTCTTTATAGTATTCTTTATAATCCATATTGTAGTATCTTTAATTATAATTTCACAAAATGACCAGTAAGCACAGCAACATTCCTCTGTAAATCTACATTGAAGCTATTACTGCAACGAAATTTATCAATATTTTATTGACCAATATTACAGTCTTAAATATATCAATAAATTTCTCAAATTTAAATAGAACAGTATAACTACAAGGTGGATTAATTTAAAAAATTATTTATTAATGCTTATTTAAGGCTTACAGCCTTTTTTCTTTTTTATTATTCAGCTCTATTCGACGCATAGGGCTTTGTTATATATGCCTTTCAGACAAGGTTTTGCTCTTACTGTATTGTAATTTTTTGAATTTCTTAACAATAATATCTTTACCCATTTTTTCTTTTATCATCAATATTTCTTTCATAATGTGATTTACATCTTTTCTTATACCATTTATCTATACTATATGCATAATTTTATGTAATCCACTTATTTTTTAAACAGATTCAATTATACCTACAAATCGCAAACAAAAAAAAGCTGCCTGAAAACAGACAGCTTTTTTGAAAATAAAAATTGTAATATTATTTTACTTCTTCAAAATCAACATCAGTTACATCATCTTTCTGTGCTTGTCCTGATTGTTGTTGTTGTTGTTGAGCTTGCTCCTGACCTGGCTGTTGTTGAGCCTGTGCATTATACATTTCTTGTGAAGCAGCTTGGAAAACTGTATTTAATTCATCAATACACTTGTTAATTGCATCGATATCCTCAGCTTTGTGAGCTTCTTTCAGTTTATTTAATGCATCCTCGATAGGTTGTTTTTTGTCAGCTGGTAATTTGTCTCCCAATTCTTTCAATTGCTTTTCAGTTTGGAAAATCATACCGTCTGCTTTGTTCAAAGTATCGATTTTATCTTTTGCAGCTTTATCAGCTTCTTCGTTAGCTTTTGCCTCGTCTCTCATTCTGTTGATTTCTTCATCTGAAAGACCTGAAGATGCTTCAATTCTAATATTTTGCTCTTTACCTGTTCCTTTATCTTTAGCAGATACATTTAGGATACCATTAGCATCAATATCGAATGTTACTTCAATTTGAGGTACACCTCTTGGAGCTGAAGGAATTCCGTCTAAATGGAAACGACCGATTGTCTTATTATCGTTAGCCATTGGTCTTTCACCTTGTAAAACGTGAATTTCTACTGAAGGTTGATTATCAACAGCTGTGGTGAAAGTTTCAGTTTTCTTAGAAGGAATAGTAGTATTAGCTTCGATTAATTTAGTCATAACTCTACCCATAGTTTCGATACCTAATGAAAGTGGAGTTACATCTAATAATAATACATCCTTAACTTCTCCTGTTAATACACCACCTTGAATAGCAGCACCTACAGCTACAACCTCATCAGGATTAACACCTTTTGATGGAGCTTTACCGAAGAATTCTTGTACTTTATTTTGAACTGAAGGAATACGAGTAGAACCACCTACAAGGATTACTTCATCAATTTCAGAAGCCGAAATACCAGCATCTTGCAATGCAGCACGACATGGTTCGATAACAGCTTGAATCAAACTATCAGCTAATTGTTCGAATTGTGCACGAGATAATGATCTAACCAAGTGTTTTGGAATACCATTAACTGGCATAATATATGGAAGATTAATTTCAGTGCTAGTAGAAGAAGATAATTCAATCTTAGCTTTTTCTGCTGCTTCTTTTAATCTTTGAAGTGCCATTGGGTCTTGACGTAAATCAATACCTTCGTCTTTAATAAATTCTTCTGCTAACCAGTCGATGATTACTTGGTCGAAATCGTCACCACCAAGGTGAGTATCACCATTAGTAGATTTTACTTCAAATACACCATCACCTAATTCAAGAATAGAAATATCGAAAGTACCACCACCAAGGTCAAATACAGCGATTTGCATATCAGCATCTTTCTTATCAAGACCATAAGCTAACGAAGCTGCTGTTGGCTCATTAATAATACGCTTAACCTGAAGACCAGCAATTTCACCAGCTTCTTTAGTTGCTTGACGTTGAGCATCATTAAAATATGCAGGAACAGTGATAACAGCCTCTGTAACTTCTTGTCCTAAATAATCTTCAGCAGTTTTCTTCATTTTTTGAAGAGTCATAGCTGAAATTTCTTGAGGAGAATATTTTCTATCGTCGATTTCTACTCTAGGAGTATTATTATCACCTTTTACTACTTTGTAAGGAACTCTACCTACTTCTTTTGAAACATTATCATAGCTTTCACCCATAAAACGCTTAATAGAATAAAGTGTTTTAGAAGGATTAGTGATTGCTTGACGTTTTGCAGGATCACCAACTTTTCTCTCGCCACCTTCAACAAATGCTACAATAGAAGGAGTTGTTCTTTTTCCTTCGCTATTAGGAATTACAACAGGCTCGTTACCTTCCATTACTGAAACACATGAGTTTGTAGTTCCTAAGTCAATTCCTATTATTTTACCCATCTTAAAAATGTATTATGTAATTTTTTAATTATTTTTCTAGTTCTCATCAGGTATTTATATTCACCCGAACGATATGGCTTTTATCAATTCATGTGCCATTAGGCTTTTTTCTAAAATTTCATAGAAATAGTGACAAAATTGAAATATTTGACACTAGTTTATTAAAACAATTGTGACATATCGACATATTTTATCAAAATGAATATATTAATTTGTCAGTTTACTGGAATTCCAAAATAATAGTTTAGCTACCTAAAAAAAGGAGCAAGATTAAAATCTCACTCCTAATATTCAAATATTACAATCTTACTTATACTAATAATAAAATAGGTTTAATAAGCTTCTCGTTTCACATAACTAGTATGTAATAATTTATGCGATTTATGGCTTAATGGTTCATCCAAAAACTCCTTGTAAATCCCTATAATTTCAGGATTTTCATGTGATTTACGAATTGGTAATTCTCTATCTTCTGAATAGATTGCTGCAGCTCTTTTCCGTCTGATTTCGTCGTTGACTGGAAATGGTTGTCCTCCGCCACCCAAGCAACCTCCAGGACATGCCATCACTTCTATAAAGTGATATTCTTTTTCTTTATTCTTTATTGCATCCATCAAGTTTTTAGCATTTTCCAATCCACTCGCCACAGCTAATTTAAGTTCTACCGATTCTAAAAACTTCCATTCTTTTTTAAGATTCTCAAATTTTACACTAGCCTCTTTTATTCCTTCCAATCCTCGCACTGGTTTCACCTCCAGATTTTTAAATGGTAATTCTCGTCCGGCAACTATCTCGTAAACAGTTCGTAAGGCTGCCTCCATAACCCCTCCTGTTGCTCCAAATATAACTGCCGCACCTGTGGACTTACCCATTATACTGTCATAGGCTTCTTCGTTAAGTTTTTCGAACTCAATACCTGCTTGCTTTATCATGACTGCAAGTTCGCGTGTGGTTAAAACAAAATCCACATCTTGATATCCGCTATCTTTCATCTCTGGTCTATTTGCCTCAAATTTCTTTGCTGTACATGGCATTATAGATACCGAGACTATATTCGATGGCTCTATATTCTTGGTATTTGCATAATATGTCTTTGCCAAAGCTCCAAACATTTGTTGTGGAGATTTGCATGTTGATAAATTTGGCAAATATTCAGGATATTTATGTTCTATAAATTTAACCCAACCAGGAGAACATGAAGTAGCCATAGGCAAGCTATGCTTATCATTATTATCGACCAAAATAGACTTTAGTCTTGTCAACAATTCTGTTCCTTCCTCCATAATGGTAAGGTCTGCAGCAAAATCGGTATCCAATATAGAATCAAAACCCAATCGTCGTAAAGCTGCAACAAGCTTACCTGTTGATCGGCTGCCAGCAGCTAGTCCCAATTCTTCACCTAAACCAATACGTACAGCTGGGGCTGTCTGTACAACAACATGTGAATTAGGATCAGCTATTGCATCCCAAACTTGCTCTATATATGAGCGTTCAGTCAAGGCTCCTGTAGGACAATGAACAATACACTGCCCACAATTCGTACAAACTACCTCATCTAGAGCTTTATCGAAAAAACTTGATATTTTCATCTCGCTGCCTTTATGGGCAACAGCAATAGCACCTACTGACTGGATTTCGGCACATGTTCGCACACATCTTTGACAACGGATACATTTGCTATCATCCTTTACAATAGATGGAGACAAGTCATCTACACTATAGTTTTTATCATCAACCAAATCAATAAAATCCTGATTGGTTATCTGATATTCGGCAGCCAAAGCTTGCAATTCACAATGTCCGTTTCTATAACATTTAGTACACTCCTCTCTATGCTCTGTTAACAATAGCTCAATAATATGTTTTCGGCAATTTCGAACCTTCAAACTATTGGTATTAATCTCCATCCCTTCGGAAACAGGCATAGCACAAGATGCGACTAATTTACTATTTCCTATCTGCTCAACCACACAAACTCTGCAATTACCTGCAATACACAAGTCTTTATGATAACATAGTGTTGGTATTTTTATATGTAATTTTTCGGCTGCTTGCAATATTGTAGAATCCTCTTCAACGCTTACTGCAATTCCATTTATAGTTAAGTTTACCATATTTGCCATCTTTCCTTTTTTTAAAATTATTAGTAACTATTCATTTAATAAATCATTTCTTCTCTAAAATTTTCGACAATAGAAGAGAACGAATTTGCTACAGACTGACCTAAACCACACTTGGCAGTTAATTTCATTGTTTCAGTCAGTTTCAATAATTTATCAAGATAAGATGTTGATCTCTCGCCACGCTTTACAGCCTTGATTCCCTTTAATAATTGTTGACAACCCACTCTACAAGGCGTACATTGTCCACATGATTCTTCCTCAAAAAATTCGAGATAATTATTTAGGACATTATACATTGATCGCGAGCTATTAAATATCATCATAGAACCTCCCGTAGGAAGAGATATTCCTCTGAGTTTTCCCTGATATCCTATAGTAGTTTCAGCAAAGCGTTTGCGTGGTACCAAAAAGCCAGAAGCACCGCCCACCTGAACAGCCTTAGTATCGCCATCTCCAAAATCATCAACAAAATCCTGAACAGTCATACCTAGCTCCAGTTCGTAAATTCCTGGAATAGGCGTATCGCCAGACACCGAGAAAACCTTAGATCCTCTAGAATCTTGTACTCCTAAATCCCTGAATTTTTTTGCTCCATATTTAAAAATAGTATATGCATGCGCCAGTGTTTCAACATTATTAATGACTGTAGGTTTTCCCATATAACCATTCAGTGTTGGGAAAGGCGGCTTATTACGAGGTTCACCTCTTTTGCCCTCCATAGATTCAAATAGAGCACTCTCTTCACCACATATATAGGCACCAGCCCCCATAAATATATCAACACTAAAATCTAAACCCAATTCATTTAAATTATCATGAAACTCTCGGAGCTTGGATCTTAATATAGGTATTAAAAAATGATACTCTCCCCTTAAATAAATATATCCTTGAGTGGCTCCAATGATAGAAGCACAAACAGCCATTCCTGCCAAAACCTTATGCGAAACTCGTGACAATATTTCACGATCTTTGAATGTGCCAGGCTCACCTTCGTCAGCATTACAAATAACAAATTTTGACTCTGCTTGAATTTCAGAAGTCAATTTCCATTTTAATCCAGTTGGAAAACCTGCACCACCCCTGCCTTTTAGCCCCGAATTAATCATCTCATTCAGAATCTCTTCCTTTGGTTTTGCCATAGTTTTACGTAGAATTTGCAAACAATCATCTTCATTTTTAAATATAAGATCGATTCTATGAAGTTGTTTTTTACTAATAGTTGATGTTACCATACCGATTAGTATTAAAATGTGTGAGGGTAAAATAATTTAGCTAAGCTAGCTATTCGATATTCTGATCGAATACTGTGATTAATTAAGCTATTTGGCAGCCTTATAATCTCGCAAGATGTCTATCACAGACTCTTTTGTCAAATTGGTATGAATGTCATGATTGACAAGCATTGCAGGTGCTTTGTGGCACAAACCAAGACAATTTGTTTGAAGCAGAGTAAATTTATTATCCTCTGTGGTTTCGCCTAGTTTGATTTTCAGAAAGTTTTCTATTGCCTGAATAATCTGATTCTTTCCTTTCATTGAACAAGTAATAGTTTTGCATATGCGTATTACGTATTTACCTCGCTCTTGAGTGTCCAAAAAGGAATAGAAACTTGCTGTACCGTATACATCGGCTGCTGAGATATCCATTTCTTTAGATATCTTAAGAATAGCTTCTTCAGAAAGAAATTTTTCCTGATCAACTACAGCATTTAAAATGGGTAATAAGTTTTCCCTATCCTTTCCATGTTCTGATACTAAATCATGAACTAATTTTTCAATATAATTCATCATATAAATATTTAAGGTTTATTATTATCAGACTTTTATACAATATACTAAATTTTAAGCTCAATAATACGGATCATCAATTTTCTAATTATCAAGTAAAAAGCTTAACAATAAAAACTAAAATAAATAGAATATTGTATTCATAAGAAATATTAATGTTTTAGAATACAATATTGTATGAATAAATGAATTTGAAATAAATTTTTGTTATCATAATATCATCTAATTTATAATTAGACTTTATTAATATTATTTTTTGTGGTATAGTGTAGATTGGTCAATGAAAAACAGAAAATGGGGACAGGATTTCAGGATTTACAGGATTTACAAATTTTCACTTTGACAAATTCCAAAATTGTTTTATAGTAGAAATACTTCAATAGAAAATGGGCAGTTAATTCCTATGCATATTATTATAAAAAAATAGAAAATAGAGACAGAATATCAGAATTTACAGGATTTTCAAAATTGAGAAATTCCAAAATTGTTTTATAGTAGAAATACTTCAATAGAAGACGGGGACTGAATTCTTGTGTATATTATTATAAAAAAATAGAAAATGGAAACAGGATTTCAGGATTTACAGGATTTACATATTTTCAAAATTGAGAAATTTCAAAATTGTCTTATGGTAACGATACTTCAATAGAAAATGGGCAGTTAATTCCTATGCATATTATTATAAAAAAATAGAAAATAGAGACAGAATATCAGAATTTACAGGATTTACATATTTTCAAAATTGAGAAATTTCAAAATTATATTACTGAATATGATGACTCAAAATCAGCAAACAAAAAACATGCATAAACTTAAAAAAATCTATGCATGTTGATATTTGTAAATTACTAAATAATAAAATTATATTTCGGTTTCTACCACCTTTAGCCCATGAGAAATTAATTGATTTCTAATTGCAAGTTGCTTACTTATCTCTCCTGTACTATTACCTGATTTCTTGAAATACTCAATCGCTTTTGTATAATTACCTATAGCATAATAACATGCTCCAATATTATACAGAATTTCAGGAGTAGAACAAAGCTCCAACATTGACTTATAAATTCTACCAGCCTGATGAGCTGCAGCAGGATTGGATCTTAATATTTTCTTAACTTCTTTTACTTTACTCTTAATTGCTTTTTTTGCTGATTTATCAGAAATTTTCTTAATCCTCTTCATCCCAATAGAATTTTTCTGCAATCCAACACACAAAAACTGAGTAATATTAGGATTATTCACAATAGAATTTGCCAAAGAATTTATATTCATTTTTGAATCTATTTCACCTTTTTTCTCGATTGTAGAATTTTTTTCATCATTCATTTTTTTACTTAAATCTCTTGTCAATAAAACTTTCCCAGCCATGTCTATTAATTCAAGCTTTCCAGAAAATCCGTATTCTTGCGACTGTTTAAAGATATAATAATGCGCGTACATTGGTATAACTTTAACATCCTCGCCTCCATCTGCATTTTTAGTTCTTACGCCATCTTTTTTTTGCACATATAATTTTTTTGTTGACTGAGAAGTTTGTTTTTCTCCGATATTATAGGAATAACGACCCGAGATAATATGTGTAGCCTCAGATTTATTATCCACTATAGTATATAAATTTCTACTTACCCAAGGAATTATATTTTTAATATTGGCAGTATAATCATTTGTAAGCTGATTTTTCAATTGAGCCTTAATACTCTCATTAAATTTTGTAAGTTTATCAGGGCTTGACGATTTAAAATCATCAATATAAATTTTTGAGCCTGCAGGCAAGCTATATTCTGGCATTACTAATTTATAGGTGTTTAATTTCTGTGCATTTAAGTTTCCTATAAAGAATACAGCAATAACTAATAATATATAATTTTTCATAATTTCTTCTTTTTGATATTAATCTTAAATTTGTTTCTTTAGGTATTTATCGACAATAATATTTGAACCTGTGTCTACCAAGATTAATTTTATTTTATTACATCCATATATTCTCTGTTTCATTATCAGATAGTCATGTGGCTTCTCATCTTTAGGAATAGCAAATTGTATAAATTTTGATTTATCACCACCTTGACTTTCATAAAATCCTGCCGCATTTTTTACTGGGACTACAGCTTTCTGATAATAAGCATCACTCATCTTTACTAATTTATTATTGGAATATCCAACCCTAAAGCCAAATTTTTCGTTCCCTTTGATGCAATGTACTGTTTCAGGTTCGTTATATCTGAAACATTCATTTTCGCTACCAAATCTAGTAAACCTAAATTTTGGATATTTTTTACAATTTTCAGGATTAAATTTATCCATAAAGAAATTCCCATTTGAATCTATATTGATAACTCCTTTATCATTTCCAGCATCATCGCACAACACAATATTATATGCAATTTCTTTCCAACATCCCAATACAACAAAATCACTCTGTGCATTAGCAGTAAAAGAACTGAGCCCTGCTAATAGCATCAGAACTAGGCAAAATCTTAAATTCTTTTTCATAATACTTATTTTTTATAAACAATGTGTGAATATTGGTATTAGTTGTATGTCAATTTTAATTTTGAAAAAAAATCACAAAAAAGACACTTAATTCTCTGATACTAAAAAAGGCATAAGTCCAAAATGAACATATGCCTTTACTAAATTTACAATTTATCTATATCTGATAGTTAAATCTCAGTTTCAGAGACCTTAAGTCCCAAACTTGCTAATTTTTTTCTATTATTAATATTCTAGGTAATTGTTTTAGTTTCCAATACTTCGTTACATTTTAGGCAGCAATAGTCCCAAATTCTCTAAGCTTGCTTATTACCTTTACTTTATATTTCTCTTAAATTCGGGTTTATCCCAAACGAAGATAAAAATCTTATTAGCTGTAAATCATTACAGTATCTAGTTTTTATATCCGCCATCAAGAAAGCTACTTTGTTTTTTATAGGTATGCTTAACCAATAAGAAATCTTCGCAATATTTATTGATGTAAGTGATATATTAAAGTGAAAATTTAAGCAAAAAAAATCCCACAAATTTCTCTGTGGGATTTTCGATTATTTTTTCTCTAACAAATCAGGTCTTAGTAACTTTGTGCGCTCCAATGCTTGTTGTTCTTGCCATTCGTGAACTTTTTTATGATCCCCAGATAGTAATATATCTGGCACCCTCATTCCGTCATATTCGGCTGGTCGGGTATATACAGGAGGAGCTAATAAATTATCCTGAAAAGAATCTGATAGTGCCGAAGTTTCATCATTGATAGCCCCTGGTATCAATCTTACCACACTATCTACAATTACACATGCAGCAAGTTCACCCCCTGTTAAAACATAATCCCCTATTGATATTTCTTTTGTAATATATCTTTCGCGTATTCGATGGTCAATACCTTTATAGTGACCACACAATATCATAATATTACCATACATAGACATCGAATTTGCCATAGCTTGATCTAGAGTTCCACCATCAGGACTAGTATAAATAATTTCGTCATACTCACGCTCTTTTAGCAATTTTTCGATCAGTTTTGCTACTGGTTGAATTTTTATTACCATCCCAGCACCTCCACCAAATTGATAATCATCTACTCTTTTATGTTTATCTTCTGAGTAATCTCTTATATTATGAATATGAATCTCTACAATTCCTTTATCCTTAGCTCGCTTAATTATAGAATGATTTAATGGACTTTCTAATAAATCAGGAACTACACTCAATATATCTATACGCATAATGTGGTCTTAGTTTTAATACTTCTTAATTTCAGCTTACAAAAATACAATATTTTTTCACTTATATAATTGACACATGAATCTGTAGATAATTTAAAGCAAAAAAAAGAGTTAATACCAGATGTATTAACTCTAATAATATCTTTAAAATTCCAATTATTTATATTTTCTTTTAACGAACCACGCTTCAAATAAGCTAAATTGTAAGCTTAGTTTTGCATAATCTTCTCGTATATTATAATTGTCTAATGTTCCTCTTTGTCCAAATTCCAATGCTACATTTATTTGACCTTTTCCTTTCGACATTGGTATTCCAAGTCCCAAACTTATAGCCTTATCGGTTATATCTTCTCCATTAACACGAACATAACCTGTGTCGTAAAATGCACCGAATCTGTAGCTTAACTTTTTAAAGAAACTAGTTGCAAATCCATCAACATTTGGATTATAATTAACACCAATACTATATCTATCTCTATCTATATACTGATGATTTGTGGTTTTTCTTTGAAAAAAATGTTTTGCATCTTTCCACATTTCTTTATTATAATCCATTCCAACCCATACTTGTTTTGTTGAGAATCCCAAACCTGCACCAAATGATTCAGGTACATCAAAGTTAACATGTCCCATCGTTCTATCCTTAACAGTTATTCCAGAACTAATGATTTCATTCTTTTCTTTGACTCTCATTGATTGTTTTGGCTGATATGTTCCTGCTAAATTTAGCTTCAATTTAGAATTAATAGGCTGTGAAAATTGCAATCCAAAGTTTGCATACAATCCAGTGGTTGAGTATTTGCTCTCATCCGAATTATAATTAGTACCAACACCTACAGTCTCTATCGAATTTGATGTTCCAAACATAAACATTCCATTTACACCTAAGGCTAAATTATCCGTAATATTTACGGCATTCGAAAAAACCAACTGATTTAGACCACCAGTACCTTTGTAGGAATACTGTACAACTGTATTATCTATTAATTGCACCTGCGATATTTCATATCCAATATTTGAATATGGCTGAACAATAAATGCAAAAGAATAATGTTTCGAGGCTCTACATCCAAATGACAAATGTGTGAAATTATTATCATGAAATGAATCCTTGTCATTTGTTTGCTCTAGCTGAGTATATTTTGAACTTAATCCAATATTAAATATAAATCTCATGCTATCTAATCCCGAAAGCGATGCAGGATTATACGAATTTATATAACCATAGTCCTTATAGGTAAGACTTGCACCACCCATACCAACAGATTTTGCATTACCTCCGTTAAATAGTTCTCCTAAACCTAATCGTGAATAAGGTGAAGATGTATTATTTTGGGAATATGTATTAGTGGAAACAAAAAGTACTAAAGTAAATATTGCTAATAATATTTTTCTCATTATATATTTATTTTGGGATTTGGGATATTATTTCTTTTTATTAATTCTGAGCTGCAAGAACAAGCTTAAGTTTTATTCTTCTATCCGAATCTTTTCTATTGTCAAGTATTAGTCTTTCCAAATTCAATGCATCTGTGAAACTTATCTCCAAACCATCTGTTTCTACACTCTGGTTTTCTTTATAAATTTGTTGAGTTACATAGTTTGTAATATCGTATGAGATATATGATTCCGATTCTGTAAACTTATCATAAACCCAAGCTCCTCTAATAGCTGTACTAGAACCATCAACCACAGAACCAACAACAATATTATCCTCATTCAACTGACTAAATGCTAAACTCACATTAGTAGGCAAATGAGTTTCATCATTAAAACTATCCTCAAGTGGATAAACTAATAACTCAGCCTTAAGAACTGTATTACTTGTGCCAACATCCCTGTATGAAGAAAGATATGGGAAAACTAATTTGGTCGAAAGCCCTACCCCATTTTGAATAAATGCCAAATTGTTAGTTTCTGTTGTACTTACATCCACTTTCTGATCTGAAAGCTTGTCAATATTATTTTTAGGATTCTCTATTTCGAAGTTCGAAAAACTGATAGATGGATTAAACTTTAATTCCAAAGTTCTATATTTTACACCATCATCATAAAAAGTATCATTACCCCTGTAATAAATGATAATTCGAGCCGAAGAATTAGCATCGTTTAAAAAATTGAAAATACATGAATTATCATCATCCTTAGGAACAATGGCAAATCCTTTTAACTTTTCTTTCCACAAGGTACTTTTTGTAAAAATTGTTTCACGACTAGGAGTAACAAATCCATTCTCTATCAAAGCCTCTTCAATAAAAGGATCAGCAAAACTTTTGTCTATTGGGAATCTATACTCATATGCAGCAGTTCCAGCATAATTTTTACGATTGGGTTTTACATCAATGCTAAAACTAAAACTTGGATCAGCTTTATAAGGAAGTTTATCAATGTTTTTATATGTCACATCTCCCTCTTTCAAGCTATTATCATTAGGATCCATATCCTCAGTTATAGTATGAAAACCAAAATGTGCAGTTTTTAATGTATCTCCATAATAGCGAGTTCCAATACTAGCAACAAATACAACCGAGTCAATTATGGTTTCATCATCAATACTAGATATACTTGAAGTGCCCATATATGCAAGTCTAGTATAAGTTGTTGCTTTAATATCACCAATATACGGATCTTCGTACCTACCAATAATTAACTGACCGCTAGATTGAGTTTGAATCGAATCTTTAATAACTGTCGATGCTTTGATACTAACTGTATCTGTAATAATAACATTAGTAGAAGGTTTTACTAAATTATCCCCAACATCATGTAATTCAAAACTATCACTATTACATGAAATTACAGCAAACACACTTAATATAATGCTCAGGAAAAGGTAACAAGATCTTTGGCGCATATTTTAGTATAATAAATTAAAATTAATGATTATTTCAATAGTGCAACATTGGCTATTGCGGATAAACAATGTTATCTCTATTTAAAAAAAAGCAACCAAATATACACAAATTTAGATACCATACAATAAAATCTTTGCAAATCATAAAATTATTTAGTTCGCTTAGAAAATACCTTGATGATGCACAAATGTAGCTAAAATAAAATAAAGACATCAAAGCCTTTAAGAATTGTTAACTTTTTTCAATACAATTCTTTCCATTCCTTAAACTCTTGTTTAATTTTTGTAAATCAATAATATTATGTAATATTTCTAAATTAAGGAAAATTAACAAGCTTTTATTGCTTAATTGTTTTGAGATATTGAAATATGTTTATATTTGTGCTTTGTGAAAAAGTTTATACAAAGAAAAACAAGTCTGCACTTTTTCTTAATTATGAATATTAATCTTAAAATTAGTAAAAATATTACATATGAAACTTAGATCTTTTTTAAGCTTGATTGTTGTCAGCATTTCATTATTTATTACTTCATGCGGAAACAGTGATGATCTTCTAGGCAATTGGAAATCACTGGATGTATCCCAAATTGAAACAGGGGTAGCTCAACCTAGATTTGGTGCTGTTAGTTTTACTATCGGTAACTATGCTTACGTTGGAACAGGTGTTGGTATTGCCAATAGCTCAACCACTGGCGACAAATTAAATTTATTAAAAGACTTCTTTAAAATAGACCTAACTAATCAAACTATAACAAACATAGCTGCTGAATTCCCAGGCGACGAAAGACAGGATGCTGTAGCATTCACTGCTGGTGGTAAAGGATATGTTGGTTTAGGTTATAATGGTAAAACTCAAACATATTTCAACGACTTTTACGAGTTTGACCCAACTACTGAAACATGGACAAAACTCGAGGGTGATTCCGCTTTCCCTGGTGTAGGAACAAGAAACGGCATTGGTTTTGGCTATGGTAACAAAGGATTTATTGGCACAGGTACAATTGCCAACGATGAGTCAACTACATTATTGAACAATATTTATTGGAAATACGACACAGATACTAAAAAATGGACTAAAATCGGTGCTGGTGGTGACAAAGTCACCAAAGCTGTATCATTTGTTATTGACAAATATGCTTATATCTGCTTAGGCGAAAATGCTCTTGGTAACAACCGAAGAGTTTTCCGATTTGATTGCGAAAGTGAAACATTCGTAGACAGAATGAAATATCTTGAATCCAAAAATGGATCTGAGAATGTACCTCGTCTTAATGCTGTAAGTTTTGTGATTGGCAAAAAAGCTTATATTGCAACAGGTACAACAGGTACCGGACAAACTAGAGATGTATGGGAATTTAATCCTGAGAAAGATGACTGGATTGAAAGAGCTAGCATTCCAGACAGAATGACTATCAGATCAAGTGCAATTGCATTTAGCAACGGATCTTCTGGTTTTATTATTACAGGTAAAGCAACTGGTCCTCTTCTAGATTTAATTGAACTTGAACCTACAAAAGGTATTTACGATTATGATGATTATTACTAGAATCAGAATTATCAACAATACTTTAAAATGAAAATAAAATAAAAAATTTCGATAAAAATTAAACACATGAAAGTAAAATCTATTTTTGGCTTGTTTATAGCTTGTTTATTTGCATTAACTTCTTGTAATAATGACGATGATTTGCAAGGAAACTGGAAGCTTGTAACAGAATTTTCTGGTTTAGAAAGATCTGCTGCTGTTAGCTTTGTAATAGGTGATATAGCATATGTTGGAACTGGTTCTTCGGACAAACCAGAAATGCTTAAATCATTCTATTCATACGATATGAATAAAAACACCTGGAATGAAATAGCTGAGTTTCCTGGCGAAGGACGTAAAAACGCTGTTGCATTTACTGCTGGTGGAAAAGGATATGTAGGTTTAGGATATAATGAAAAAACCCAAACTTTCTATAATGATTTCTACGAATACAATCCTGGAGACAACACTTGGGTGAAACTTGCTGATGATCCTAATAGCCCTCCTGCATGTGATGCTGCTGTAGCTTTTGGTCATGGCGCTAACGGATACGTAGGTGGTGGAAAAGGTGAAGATGATAACGACAAGCTTACTGGATACAATGAGTACTACAAATATAGCACAGCAGACAAAAAATGGTCTAAAGTAGGTGCTTTCGGTGATAAAATATATGAAGCTAATGCATTTGTTATTGGTGATTATGCTTATATCTGCTTAGGTACAAAATATGGAAGTACACTTTCGAAAAATATTTACAAATTCAATTGTACTACTGATACTTTCGAAGGAAAACTTAAGCCACTTGATGACAGATATAATACTGACAAAGTAATGAGAACTAACGCTGTTACTTTCGTAATTGGCGATAAAGCTTATATTGCTGCTGGTACTGGAACATCTGGAACTATCAAAACTGTATGGGAATACAATCCTACTAATGACAAATGGGTAGAAAGAGCAGAACTTGTTAACGATATGCCTGTTAGAGTTGATGCTGTTGCATTTAGTAACAATAAAAAAGGTTTTATTACAACTGGTAAAGCTGGTACTGTTTCATTAAGTGATACTTGGGAATTAGAACCAACTAGAGGAAAATATGATGATGACGACTATTAGTAGTCAGACCACAAAAATATTTCGAAAAGAGCTGTCAAATAATTGATAGCTCTTTTTTTATACGCATGCTACTACTTTGGGTTATTTTTGGCATGATCCTTCTAATATATATTTGAAGCATTAAAACAACTTAAATTAATATTAGATGAAAACAAATTTTATAAATCGATTACTTATTTTCATTTTTCTATTAACAATAGGCAACCAATTAACAGCCCAAGACATAATAGTTAAAAAAGATGGTAGCGAACTACAAACCAAAGTGATAGAAATAAGCTTAAACACTATAAAGTATAGACTATTCAATCAACAGAACGGACCAATTAGGAATATTGAGAAAAAGGCTGTTTTTATGATTATTTATGAAAACGGAACTAGAGAAACTATTAACACAAGCATTGATAAAAATCCTCTATCTCAAAAAAGTAATGATAATTCAGATAAAAATACTAAAGCAGCGAGAAGAAGAGGAACAATAATTCGACTTGGTCACCACTCCGGTGAATATACAAATTATAAAAGCTTAGTTGTAGGATATCAAGTGGGAGGTAAAAAGTTAGCAACAGCATTCCTTTTGGGTATTCATACTTATGATGGCATGACAGGAATTCCTGTTCTAGGAGAATTTAAATATCATTTTACCGAGAATACAAATAGTTTTTTTGCATATGCTGAACTAGGAGGTGTAGTTCTCATAGAAGGATCTTCCGAAGAATCAGTTTTATATGGTCTAGGTTTAGGGAGAATATTTAGCATTGGAAGTAAAACGGAATTGTTTATAAGCTCAGGATTTAATATTGAAAGCGTAACTTATGAAGATTATTTCGGAGAAACAAATACAGAATCTTATGATTTTTTCAATATAAAATTAGGTATTAAATTTTAAGCTAATTCTTATACTAACAAAAGAGCTCAAACATAAAATTTGAGCTCTTTCTATATAAATTTGCAATATTCTATTCTTATATTTTTTTAAGAATGATAGCAG
Organism: Marinifilaceae bacterium; assembly: GCA_025210485.1. Classification (GTDB taxonomy): domain Bacteria; phylum Bacteroidota; class Bacteroidia; order Bacteroidales; family Marinifilaceae; genus JAOARN01. Next base: position 30,755 of record JAOARN010000020.1, read on the forward strand.
TACCCATACCACCACCGATACAAAGAGAAGCCAAACCATAAGTTTTATTACTTCTAATCATTTCGTGAATTAGAGAAACAGTAATTCTGGTACCAGAAGAACCAATTGGGTGACCTAATGCAATAGCACCACCATTAACATTACATCTCTCTTTGAAGAAATCAGCATCTACATCATGATCTTCAGTTAATTGTTTCACAACTCCTAAAGATTGAGCAGCAAAAGCCTCATTAAGTTCAAGAACTTCCATTTCAGATAGTTTCATATCAGCTTTATTCAAAGCATTTTTGATAGCAGGAACTGGCCCCATACCCATAATAGCTGGATCAACACCACCTTGACCTGTAGCAACTACTTCCATAATTGGAGTAAGATTCATTTCTTTTACAGCCTCTTCAGAAGCTAATAAAACAAATGCAGCACCATCGTTAATACCAGAAGCATTACCAGCAGTTACAGTACCATCTTTTTTGAAAGCTGGACGTAAACCTGCTAATTTTTCTTCATTTGTACCTCTGTTTATAAACTCATCATCTTGGAAAGTAATAGTAGCTTTTCTTGTTTTGATTTCAACAGGAACGATTTCGTTTTTGAAATTACCAGCATCTTGAGCATTTGCAGCTTTTTGTTGAGAAGCGAAAGCGAAAGCATCTTGTTCCTCACGTGAGATATTGTATTTTTCAGCAATATTCTCAGCTGTAATACCCATATGATATCCTTGGAAAGCATCAGTAAGACCTTCATTCACCATGTGGTCAATAGCTTTCATATCCATCATTCTATGACCTTGACGCACATTACCAGGAAGAACGAAACCAGCTTGAGTCATTGATTCAGTACCACCAGCAATGATTAAATTAGCCTCACCAGCTTTGATAGCATTGTAAGCCAAATTAATAGTTTTCATACCAGAACCACAAATCATATTTACACCATAAGCAGGTACCTCTTGAGGAACTCCAGCATTGATAGAAGCCTGACGAGCAATACCTTGACCTTGCCCAGCCATAAGTACATTACCTACGATAACCTCATCTAATTTAGAAGCATCGATTTTAGTTTCATCAATAATATTTTTGATAACATTAGAAGCCAAATCGCTAGCCTTAACTGGAGATAATGTTCCTAAAAATTTTCCAAGTGCAGTACGTTTAGCTGCAACGATATATATTTTACTCATTTTATTGGGGTTTTATTTTATTTTCAAAATTTGTATTTATTTTGAGAATATTATATTGACATTTTTTTCAAGTCGTCAGCAATAATCAATTTAGCTTCAGTAGCTTCTTGAACTTGCTCAACAGTATATTCAGGGTGAATTTCTTTTAAAACGATACCGTTTTCAGTAATTTCCATAACACCCATTTCTGTAATAATCATATCAACTTGTCCTGCAGCAGTAAGAGGAAGAGTGCATTCTTTCATAATTTTATGATTCCCTCTAGCAGTATGTTCCATTGATAAGATAACTTTTTTAGCTCCGACGATTAGGTCCATAGCACCACCCATTCCAGGTGTTTTCTTTCCAGGAATAATCCAGTTAGCAAGATTACCTTTTTCGTCAACTTGCAATGCACCTAAAAATGTTACATCAACATGCCCACCTCTAATGATAGCGAATGAAGTAGCCGAATCGAAACTACTAGCTCCTTGTATGTGTGTAACATGAGCACCACCTGCATTAATAAAATTACAATCTTCCTCACCTGGAGCTGGAGCAGGTCCCATACCTAACATTCCATTTTCAGATTGTAAAATTACATTTACATTTTCAGGGATATAAGCAGGAATAAAAGTAGGTAAACCAATTCCTAAATTTACAACGTCGCCATCTTTTAATTCTAGAGCCGAACGTTTTGCAATTACTTCTCTAATTTGCTGTTTGTCCATAATATTTTTTTGCTAATGGATATTTATATCTTATATATAATTCCAATAAGAATATCTTTCAATTTAGATAAACATTCTTATTGGTGTATTTTTTTCCAACTGAGATTGTTTGGTAGAATAGAAGTGCCAAACAATATATTTTTTATTAAGTAGAATTTATCGACAAAATAAAAATTAAATAGCTTTTGACAAAATATCAAAAACAACAAAACTGGAAGCTAAAAGATATATTTAGCTTCCAATTTTATGAATTTATTGAGTTAGAAGATAATTGAATTAAATTATTCTTTTTCTCCTAATCTTCTTGCAAGTTCTTGAGCAGCATATGAAGCAACATCATCAGCATATTTATTCATACCGAAACCTGCATCATAACCTAACTCTTTAGCTAATTCGTGAGAGATACGTGGTCCACCACAAATCAAAATCACCTTATCACGTAATCCTTCAGCTTCTAATAATTCAACTAATTCAGTTAAATTTTGAATATGAACATCTTTCTGTGTTACTGTCTGTGATACAAGTAATACGTCAGCTTCCAACTCTATTGCTTTGGCAATGAATTCTTCGTTTGGAACCTGGCTACCCATATTCAATGCTTCGAACATTTCATATCTTTCTAGTCCGTAATGACCGGCAAAACCTTTCATGTTCATAATAGCATCAATACCCACTGTATGTGCATCAGTACCAGTACTTGCACCTACAACTTTAACAGGACGTCCAATATTTTCTTTAATATATTCATCAGTTTCATGCATATCCATAGTAGTAGACTCTACTTTTGGTACATGAATACCTGTGAAATCGACAGAATGAGTACAGTTTCCGTAGCAATTAAAGAATGTAAATCCATCCATCAATTCCTGTACGTAAACAATTTGAGGGTTTTCAAAACCCATTTTTCTCATCATCTGTTTAGCAGCTTCGATAGCTTCTTCACTTTTTGCTACTGGAAGAGTAAAACTTACTTGAGTTTTACCATCATTCATAGTATCACCGTACGGTTTTATCTTTGTTAGATCCAGAGTTTTATCAAAGTCATTCGAATCTGTAGAATATAATCCTCCGCTCATTTTATTAGGCTTATTTTGTTATACTAAAATTTAAGATATCATTATAGCTATATTTTTGACTATAATGTTTATTCACAGTTTTTGAAATTACTTTTTGTGAAGTAATTCGATAAATGGATTGAAATAGTTATCAGATTTTTCAACTACACCGCTTAATCCTTTACCTCCATCAAGTGGACGTTTGATATCAGCGAAGATACCTTTTTCGATAGCAGTGAATAAACCTTCTTTTTCAATCTTTACAAGTAGGTCGGTAGCGTCATTAAGTACTTTTGCCGCACGTTGACGAATCATACCACCCTCTTTAAATTCCATTTCGTCACCAATATTTTTCATATTTGAGAAGATATATTTAGCATTCTCGATAGACAAATATCTGTCTGACATAAATGGTGTGTGAATTGCCTCTGTTAACATACCTAATAATTGGATTCCTTGTCCTGTCCAAATCGAAATTTGGTTGAACAATGCATCCTGTACATTACCTTTAAATATATTACCAGTCATGAATTTTGTTGGTGGCATATATTTAAGTGGAGCTTTAGGGAAAATCTCTCTGATCATTTGAGCTTGAGCTAATTCGTATAAGAATCCATTTTCAAGATCAGGGTTCATTTCAAATGCATGACCAAGTCCCATTTGCTCTTCAGGTAAGTCAGCAATAAGAGCTAACTGTTCGTTAATAAAATCTGAAGCTAATACTGTATGAGCTTCGTCGAATGCGTCAGCAGTTGTAAGATAGTTATCCTCACCTGTGTTGATGATAACACCTGCAAAACCATTCAATAATCTTGAGAAATATTGGTCAACCATAGTTCTCTGCATATTGATATCGCGGAAAAGGATACCATATAATGCGTCATTTAACATTACATCAAGACCTTCAAGAGCACCCATTGCAGCGATTTCTGGCATACAAAGACCAGAGCAATAATTACACAATCTGATGTAACGTCCTTCTTCTTCACCTACTTTATCAAGCGCTGTACGCATGATTTTGAAGTTTTCTTGAGTAGCTACAGTACCACCAAAACCTTCAGTAGTTGCACCATAAGGAACATAATCTAATAAACTTTGACCTGTAGTTCTAATTACTGCAATAATATCAGCACCTTGACGAGCAGCAGCCTCTGCTTGTACAACATCCTCATAAATATTACCTGTAGCAACAATTACATATAAGTATGGTTTAGCTCCTTCACCAATAGTTTCAATGTAATTATCACGTTTTGCTTTTCTAGCCTTAATTTTATCGATACTTTCGTTTACATAAGGCATTATAGCTTCTTTAATCTCAGCTGCTGAGTGAACTGATAATTTAGTTAAATCTAAATTTCCAGTCGATACATCTTCTGCAATTTCTTGTGGAGATTTGCCAGTTTCTTTAACTGCATTTCCAAGAAAAAACATCACCCCTTGATTCAATACCCCTTTGTTGTGTAATTCATCTACAACAACGTTTGGAAGAGGTACTTGGTTATCATCTACCCCATCAATTCCTAGAAGGCGACATAATGTTCTTTCAACAGCAACTGTTGAGTAGTTATTAACAAACTTTTGAACATCATCTGCGATATGCTTAGACACATTTTTTGCGTAAGCAACCTTCTCAAAATCAAGACCTAATTTACTCCTTTGCATTTGTTTAATATATTAATCACATCCTTTTAAGATGCATTAGTTATTATTTAATTCAAGTTTTGTTTTGCTATTTCGATAAGCTCTTTGTCAACTCCTAAAAGAGAAGCGATACGAAGAGCCTCATGTGGGACTTTTTCGTTATTATCTTCAATTAACGAATAGTCCATATATTTATTAATATTATTCTGATTTAGCTCAATATTATGAAGATCTCTGTCTAGACCTACTACTCTAAGTTTTCTGTAATCTCCACTTACTCCCGAGTAGTGAGTTGTAATAAATGACGGAATATCCGCAGAATTTAGCATACTTGCAACAGCATTAACTATAGCTAAACCTTCCACTGGATTTGTTGTTCTTGCCAATTCATCAATAAGCACAAGTGTTTTTGGATATTTTTTTATATATGCTATCATATCATTTATTCTCATCATTTCTGATGCGAAAGAAGAAAGACCTTCAAGCTCATTTTGATCATCTCCTATAATTGATATAATATTATCAACCAAGTGTATTTCTGAATATTCGGCAGGAATAAAGAATGAGAATTGTGCCATGTATTGTGCCAATTCTAAACTCTTCAATACAACAGTTTTACCTGCCATATTAGCTCCAGTAATAATATTTACATTTTTTTTGTATTCAATATTAATTTTCTGATAATTATCTTTTTTTTCTTCGACTACACTTTTTACAAGTGGGTTGAATAATTCATTGTATTTAGTAGTTTTATCAGAAAATTTTGCTCTATTTAGATTCAATTCTTTTGATAAAATTGCTTTACTTAGATTGACATCCAAGCTTGCTAATCTCAGAACAGTCTCTTTTAATAGATTGTAATATTTTGAAAGTTTTTGGCTTAAATCCTTTCTTATATTTGTTTCTTCAGATTGAATTTCCATCCATAATTTTTCATCTAAATCCTTTTCCTCTTCTGAATTAATTTTCTTTTGCTGTTTTCTTAGTTCAGCTAATTTTTCAGAATATGAATCATAAATATAGAATGAAGGTATTTTGGTATCGTCAGGATCCAAAAGATTTATTATGGGTGAAAAATCATCAAGATTAATCAATTTCTCGTAATTGGACGATAGTTCTTTTATCTTATTTGCAGTAAATATAAAATCTTTAATTTCAAATAATTCGATATCATCCAGAATTACATCCGAGATTAGATTTTCAATAGTTAGAGGAATATCTCTTAACTTCGACAATTGAAATTGTAGTGAATTTACAAATTCGTTATTATGCTTTAGCTCAAGACTATCTATAATATAATCTTGATAATTGAGATTCTTTTCTATTTCCTCTTGGGAATTCGAAAATTTTGAATCCATAATATATCGCCTACCAATTGCAGATTGCAGTGGTAAATTTTGATAGATAAACTGTAAGGCTTTATTGTCCTTTAATACTTGGCGAAATATCATATTATAACTTTTTTATATCATAAATTGGCAAATCAATCTTTTCTTTCAGTGCAGATATTAGTTCAGTTGAATTCAACACATATCCACTTGGAGAAGTTGGATTAACAGTTATTGCAATAAGATTTGTTTTGTCCAATACTTTTATATTCCCCCCTAATTTAAGGTAATTATAAAATGTTTCAGCTTTGGCAAATATCTTTGTAAAATCTCTTACAATAATTTGTTTCTCAATAATCCCCTTTTGATTGATTAAAAACTTAAGAAACTTATCGGTTAATGCTCCATTTATAAATATGGATTCAGCTTCACATATACTCTTGTAGTGAGATTGATTAATAGAAAGACATGATTTTATTCCAAGATAAGAAATATCATTATTTCTATCTATTTTCCATATTCCCTCTTCTGTTTCTTTTAATTCTTCAACATTATTAGAGTGCAACTGTTCTATCTTAATTAAATCATAAGTGTATTTAGTTTGATATACCAGTTGATTTATATTGGCTGACACGGCAGCACCTGTAGCAAGTACCATTGCATTTGTAATGGCAGGCGAAGCTATACTTTTTCGAGACAATGCTCCATCTACAATACAAATTTCTGCGCCTAATCTGTAAAGATTATCCATTGATTTCAATAATCCCTTAGTAGTTGCAGGTCCTGATATAAGGGCTTTTCCTTGATTTACGACTTTAGAGTAAACTAATCTTCCCAAACTAGTTTTTTGATTACTCAAATCATAAACCTCTGCCCCTAGTCTTCTATCCCTATAGTGGAGTTCAGATGTGACAATAAACATTCCTTCGTAGAAAACTATTTCAGGTTTGTGTGTATTGAACACATTATCATTATTTTCTCCATCTATACCAATAGAAGTTACGCCAATAATTTTAGTGCTGTCTCGCAAACGAGACAGCACATAATTCAAGCAAACAGTTTTGCCTGTATTTTTTGCCATTCCAACTATAGCAACACTCTTATATTTGAGTATTTCATTAAGAATTGGCATGTTTTTTATTTTTTATTTCTTTCTTTTCTTGCTAAATGTTCAGGTTCAAGCGAAAGTCTTTCTCCGTGTAATAAACCTGCTACACCTTCGTGTTTTTTCTCATCAGTACAATCTTTGCAAGTACAACTATCTACATAACCTTTAGGCTCTGTATAAGTTGTAATTACACCTTCAAAGTTTCTCAATACAACTTTGTTAGGGCTTTGAGAAATTACATACTGTGGCATAACTGGAGTCTTACCTCCACCACCTGGAGCGTCAACAACAAATGTTGGTACAGCGAAACCAGAGGTATGACCACGTAAGTTTTCAATAATCTCGATACCTTTAGATACAGGAGTTCTGAAGTGTTCAAGACCCATTGAAAGGTCACATTGGTAAATATAATAAGGACGAACACGGTTTTTAACCAAGTTGTGCATCAAATCTTTCATTACCTTAACACAGTCGTTAACTCCTCTTAACAATACAGATTGGTTTCCTAATGGTACACCAGCATTAGCCAATCTAGATAATGCTAATTCAGCCTCAGGAGTCATCTCATCAGAGTGGTTAAAGTGAGTATTCAACCATACTGGGTGATACTTACTAAGCATTTTAACCAATTCAGGAGTAATACGCTGAGGAAGAACAACAGGAGTTCTACTACCAATACGAATAATTTCAACATGAGGGATTGCTCTAAGACGACTGATGATAGATTCTAAATAATCATCGCTAACTAAAAGAGCATCACCACCAGAAAGAACAACGTCGCGTACTTGAGGAGTATTTGCGATATACTCAATACCTTTATCAATATTTGATTTAGGAGTAGAAGCATCTGATTGACCAGCAAATCTTCTACGAGTACAGTGACGACAATACATAGAGCACATATCAGTAATAAGGAAAAGCACTCTATCTGGATATCTGTGAGTTAATCCAGGAACTGGAGAATCACCATCTTCGTGAAGAGGATCTAATAAATCACCATCAGCCTTGTGTACTTCAGCTCCAGTAGGGATAGCTTGTTTACGAACAGGGCAGTTAGGGTTATTAGGATCAATCAAAGTCATATAGTATGGAGTGATTGCCATACGTAATGTTTCCAATGATTTGCTAACACCTTCTTCTTCTTCTTTAGTAAGGCTGATGTATTTTTTCAACTCATCAAGAGTTTCAATACGATTTCTTACTTGCCATTTCCAGTCATTCCATTGTTCGTCTGTAACTTCAGGGAACAATTGTTTTCTTCTTTCGTTAATCATTTCAAAAAAATTATACGTATAGTTTTTCAAATAATTCTCTGATTCCTTCAGATTTTCTAATAATATCTAATGTAAGATCAGCATGTCCGTATGCATAACCATTACCAACGATCATATCCACATCTTTACCAACACCTTCAGCACCTAAAGCAGCTTTAGTGAATGAAGTAGCCATTGAGAAGAAGTAAACACATCCTCTATCCTTAGTAATAAGGATTGAAGTCATTTCAGTAGAAGCAACGTTTACGTTATTGATAACAACATCACAACCATCTTCACCTGAGATAGCAGTAACTTTTTCGTAAATATCCATTACATTAGTAGCATCACCAACAATAACTTCATGAGCAAGACCAAGGTCTTTGATTCTGTTAGCATTTTCTTGAGAATACTCAACCACGATTACTTTTCCTTTAGTACCTACTTTTTGCATAGCTTGGTAACAGCACAACACGCCTGATTTACCACCACCACCGATGATACAAACAGTGTCACCTTCTTTTACAAGTCTATCGACTTGAGCAGGAGCACCAGCAACATCAAGAGCAGCTAAAGCTAATTTCTCAGGTACATCGTTAGGTAGAACTGCATATAATCCTGAAGCAAATAAAATTGCCTGAGCATCAACATCAACTTGATCGTTTGATTTGTTGATATTTTTGATTTCGTTAATTTTTAATGGAGTTAACGAAAGAGAAACTAATGTAGCAACTTTATCACCAACTTTGATATTATCATGAGGGAAGTTAGGACCGATTTCTTTAACAGTACCGATTAACATACCTCCAGAACCTGTAACTGGGTTTTGCATTTTACCTCTTTCGCCAACGATATCAAGAATCATATCGTGCATTTTTTGAGTATCCGAGTTACAAACGTCTTTGATTTGAGTAAAACTAGCAGAGTCGATATTTAAAGTTTGAACATCAATCAAAACTTCATTATCATAAATAGACATTGTGTTGTCTAATTTTTGAGCTGGCTGTGGTAAAGTACCTTTTGGCTCAATTACTCTGTGGGTTCCAAATTTATTTCCTTTATTCATCTCAGTGTAATTTTTCAAGCAATAGATCCTTAGACCCATTGCTTTAATTTCTTAATCAATCTCCTATCTTAAAAATAAAAGTTTGGATTTTTCAGTTATATGTTTAGTAAAACCTATTTTTGTTTTAATCCAAGAATTTGGCGTGCTTCAGCAGGGCTAGCAATTTCTCTTCCTAATTCATTAGCAAGACGAACTACTTTCTCTACTAATTCGCCATTCGATTTAGCAGGCACACCCTTAGCTAACATAGTGTTATCTTCAAAACCAACTCTAACATGACCACCATCAATAATAGCAGCAGCAGCAAGAGGGAATTCGAATCGACCGACACCAGCTACAGTATAAGTAGCATCAGCAGGAATGCTTCCTCTAAGGAATACGAAGTCACGTAAAGTACCAGATATACCACCATTAACACCCATTACAAAATCGAAGTGCATCGGTGATTTGATATATCCTTTTTTACCTAGACGTAAAGCCATATCGATCATAGATTTATCAAACACCTCTAATTCAGGTTTAATATCTCTTTCGATCATTTTCTCTCCAAAATATTTAATTGTATTCTCTGTATTTTCGAAGATTTCGTCACCTCCAAAGTTCAAAGTACCACAATCAAGAGTTGCCATTTCAGGTTTAAGTTCAGTTGGTTGTAGACGTTCGTCATTAGACATACCAACAGCACCACCAGTAGAAGGCTGAATAATTACATCAGGATATTTAGCATGAATTGCATCCATTACTAATTTGAATCTATTCTTATCCTGAGTTGGAGTTCCGTCATCTTCACGAACATGAAGGTGAATAATCGCAGCTCCTGCATCGATAGCAGAACCAGCTTCGCGAACACATTCCTCAACTGTATATGGAACAGCAGGGTTATGTTCCTTGGTAACTTCAGCGCCGCAAATAGCAGCTGTAATGATTAGTTTTTCCATGGGTTAAAATTATTTTCTTTGACAAGATTTTGGGGTAACGCAAGTTCCAGAAGCACGACATACTACGATAGGTTCTTCAAGAATATCAGCTGCTGATTCAGAAATATCAGTTCTAGGAACAATAACTTTTCTAGCTTCAAATTTCATTTTACGACTAGAGTTACCTTCTTCAACGATTTCGCCAACAGCTTCGATATAATCTCCAGCATATACAGGAGCCATAAACTCTACCATATCATATGCTTTAAATAAACCTTCGTCGCCGTCACGTCTAATTAATAATTCAGTAGCAACATCGCCAAATAATTGTAACATTTTAGCTCCATCTACTAAATTTCCACCGTAATGTGCATCATGTGATGACATTCTAACTCTTATAATTGCTTGTTCCATAATATTTTATTCTTTGTTTTATTTTACTAAATAATCGATAAAAATTGAAGGTGTTTTAATCTCTTCTGGTTTCAAAGTACCTACTTCTACTAATTCCATATATTCAGCCATAACAAGATCAGCTGCCATAGCCATAAGTGGATTACAGTTTTGCGAAGTACCTTTATAGATTAAATTTCCATGAGTATCTGCAACACTAGCACCAAGTAGTGCAACATCTGCTCTTAAAGGTTTTTCCAAAAGATATTCATTTCCATCTACTTCAATTATTCTTTTTCCTTCAGCTACTTTAGTTCCAAGACCTGTTGGAGTAAGAACACCACCTAATCCTGATCCACCAGCTCTTAGGCGTTCAGCGAGGGTTCCTTGAGGACTAAATTCAACTTCTATTTCTCCATTGTTCATTTGTTCAATAGTAGAAGAGTTAGTTCCGATATGCGATGTAATAACTTTCTTAACTTGCTTATTATCTATTAATTTACCAAGTCCTTTATCAGCAAAAGCTGTATCGTTACAGATTAATGTTAAATTCTTAACATTTGATTTTACCAATTCATCTACAATTTTATTGGCTCCTCCAACTGTTAAAAAGCCCGCAATCATAATGGTCATTCCATCAGTAATTTTTGCAGCAGCTTCTTGTGCAGTAATAATATTTTTCATATGGAAATTTTTAGTATTCTTATCTAATAAATTAATTTCTAGGACTTTTGAATATTTTTAAAAATACTCTATGCAAAGATATAATTTTTTAAGATTAAGAAAAGAATTAACAGATTTAGACAAAGGTGGTGAGTGGTTTTCTTTTAAAAGATTTTTGGTAATAATTTAGTTTTTTGGACAAAATAAATGTTTGGTCTTTAAATTCAGTGTTTGATATATTACGCTTTGTTAATTTGTAAACATTTTGTTGTTTTTAAAACTTTTTAAAGCTGCTACAAAACAGAAAAGCAAATATTAAGTTTAATTTAAATTTAAATTTAGAATAAATAAAAATTAGACTTATATCTCAAAAACTAAATTCGAAAATCAGATTAAAAACAAGTTTTGATTCATTGTTTTTAATAAGTTAAATATACGATGAATTAATTTTAATATTAAAAAAAGAATCAAAAAAAACAGAATAATTAAAACGGCTAAGAATACCGACTATTATGTTTATTTAAAAATCACAATACAATACCTAAGATTTATACAAAATAATAAAAATGATAATACTGTTTTTATCTAATTATTTTTCTTTTAACTAATATGGTAATATATTTATTAATGAATTGTTTCCAATAAAATTATTTTATATAAACACAACAGCACATATAAGTTTAATGTCACATACTTTTACAATATTAATACCAGCCTTTATTTGTTTTTTGATGGGTATTATCCTGCTATTTAAATATAATTCGGAAAACAAGCACAAAATCTTTTTAAGTATATTTATGCTGAATAGCTGCTTAATGTTCATAGGTCATTTCCTTTATTTTCAAGATAATCCAACACTATACCTTTATTTTGATTCAATATTTTTGTCAGCATTACTATCGATCTTTCCATGCTTTTATTTTTATCATAAAAGTTTGTTTGATATTAAAATAAACAGGAATGATATTTTGATACATTTAAGCCCTGGAATCACAGCCCTTTTCTTATTTAGCTTATATATAAGCTTTATTGATAAAGGACATTATTTAAACTACTTAACCGAGATTAAACTAGATTCATACTCGGAATACAACGAGACGAGCTTAATGCTAGAGATACAATATGACATAATTCGTTATATTCATATTTCTCAAATCATACTTTATTCTTCTATGATTTTAAAACGAATTATTAAAAATCAGAAGAAATTGATACGCTATTATCTATCTATTGATAAATTTCAGATTAAATATTTCAGATTAATAAATTATAGTTTTCTAATACTGATGGCAATTCCAGGTTTGATAGCAGCCATTCTTAACAGAGGAATATTTAACCACAACAGTATACTGATTTTATTATTTTCGTTAATATTTGCATGTTTTTATTTTATATTGGGTATGTATGCCATGAAACAAATAGCTGGTAAAGCCTACAAACTAGATTATCAGCTTGACAAAAAAATGAAAATATTGAAGGACAAATTTGTCAACTATATTGTAAATAAAGAGAACTATAAAAACCAATATATTAACATAGAAACAGTAGCGAAACATTTAAATTCGAATAAGGCATACATATCTAAAGTCGTTAATGCAGAATTCAATATGAGTTTTATAAACTATGTAAATAAACATAGAGTATCACTTGCCAAAATACTGATATACAAAAATCTAAAATTGACAAATGAAGAGATTGCGAGATTATCAGGTTTTGGATCAGAGCTTTCCCTTATAAGATCATTTAAAAGATTTGAGAAATGCAAGCCCAGCGACTATAAAAAAATGATTATAAACAAAAGGCTAGAATAAGAATTTAATAGGCATTGAATATATATGCTTCTGTTAAATTAAAATTAAAATCTTAATTTTCTTAAAATTTTTGTTAAGTCGAAAATATTTCATAATAAATTTCCTATTTTTGCCAGTGGTTATTTAGAATTCATTTAACTACTATTATATTTAATCGAGTTTCATTAATATTATCATTATCAAATAAGCATAAATACCAATATATTAGCATTTGTTAATATTCAGGAAGTATGTAGATTGCGATTAATTTTACAGATGTTAACGAAACATAAAATAATACAAGATGAAAACAACAGCATTTACTAATTTTCATATTGAATTAGGAGCAAAAATGGCTCCATTCGCAGGCTATAATATGCCTATCGAATACACAGGAATTAAAGAAGAACATATTTGTGTTCGCGAAAAATTAGGTGTTTTTGATGTTTCTCATATGGGTGAGTTTTGGGTTAAAGGTCCTAAAGCATTCGGTTTTGTGCAAAAACTTACTACAAATGATGTTGCCGCCTTATCTGATGGAAAAGTTCAGTATACTTGTTTCCCTAATGGAAAAGGTGGTATAGTTGATGATTTATTAGTTTACAGAATTAATTCAGAAACTTATTTATTAGTTGTAAATGCTGCAAATATCCAGAAAGACTGGGATTGGTGTTGTGAAAACGCTCGTGCTATGGGTCTTGAAATTGGTGTTGATTTATATAATGCTTCAGAAGAGATTTGCCAATTAGCAGTTCAAGGTCCTTTAGCATTGAAAGCAATGCAAAAAATTGTAGACCAACCAATCGAGGATATGGAGTATTACACTTTCAAAAAATTAAATATTGCTGGTATTGAAAATGCTATTTTCTCTACTACAGGTTACACTGGTTCAGGAGGTTGCGAAATCTATGTAGAAAACAAAGATGGCGAAAAACTTTGGAAAGCAGTAATGGAAGCTGGCGAAGAATTTGGTATCCAACCAATTGGTTTAGGTGCTAGAGACACATTACGTTTAGAGGTAGGTTTCTGTTTATATGGAAATGATATTGATGATACTCATTCTCCAATCGAAGCAGGTTTAGGATGGATTACTAAATTTGTTGAAGGAAATAATTTTATTGACAGAGAATTATTTGCAGACCAGAAAGAAAACAAACCAAGTCGCAGACTTAAAGGATTTGAAATGGTAGACAAAGGTATTCCACGTCATGGATATAAAATTGAAGATGCAGAAGGAAACGAAATTGGTGAAGTAACTTCAGGTACTATGGCTCCAATGATTAATAAAGCTGTAGGTATGGGTTATGTAAAACCAGGATTCTACAAAGCTGGAACTGAAATCTATATCAGAGTTAGAAAAAAAGCATTAAAAGCTAAAATTGTAAGCATCCCATTCTACAAAGGATAATTGCAAAATACGATAAAAGTAAAAAGCGAGCTAAATAAAATCAGCTCGCTTTTTTTTATACATGGGCATATATAAAAATAGAAAATTTCTAATTTAAATACTACAAATAAGTTTAATTCATCATAACTGCTTCTGTCTTCCTAAATTGCTTTGACAGTTTAACATACTCTTGCATAATTAATTTTTCTTTCACCTCATCTTTTCTGTCATGATAAAATTGAGCCATTCGTTCAAGCAGCCTTAAATTACATAGTTTAAATCCTGAATAGTCGACAAGTTCAAAGGCATTATTATAATATATTTCGGCTTTTTTATGAAAAGAATTAGACTGATAAAAACTTGACAGTGTGTAATTATACATTATTTGAAATATATAATTATTTGATTGGTTAACCTTAAGTTCAGAATCAATAAAAATACTATAATCAATTTCTTTAATCTCCTGTCCTAATTCATGCTTTGCGATTGTATTATAACAATTTACAATAGAATAGAATACCGAACTTTTAATTTCTTCATTATTAAAACAAACACAAAATATATCCTCACATAATTCAAGCATTTTATTATAATCGCGAATCAAACACAGAAGGGCTAAATACAATAAGTCGAACTCCATTTGGAATTCATTCTTTTTTCTGTAAGCTTCATATGCCATCTCTCGGTAATAAAACATTTTGAGATTATCTTCTTCATCAATATGATTTTCAACAAAGTGCTTATACAAAATCCTGGAACATGAAAACAAAGAAATAGTAAAGCCTCTGCACGAAGTATCAACTTCCTCTTGATCAAGTATTTCAAAGAACTCTTTCGCCTGTTTAAAATCAACTTTCATAATAGCATCTATCATCATAATACTTAATAATTTGATGCGTGTATTTCGTGATTTTGTTTTTAAAATAACTTCTTGTAGTAAATCTCTATTATAATGATTGACACAATGAATATCAGAAATATCATTAAATAATAAATCATCCACCCATTTGGTATTAGCATGCTCAAGAATTTTTTCTTGTTCCAACATTTGAATATTTCTCAGATAATTATCGACAACAACCTGTGTTTTAAAGAAATTGTTATTTGTTATATATGGATCAATATCCTTAATGAAATCGAATACTCTATAATCATTAAAATGAGTACTTATATTTATCAAGTATGAAACAATTCGTATTTTATTTGACTTCTGAATATCCATATCGATAATTTGCTTAAATGTATCGATGGAAATAGAAGCCTCCGAGTTATATATTATAAAAGCATATATAATTTCAAATATATCGGTATTATAAAAACGTAAAAAGCTTGTCCTTTTCCCATCATGATTAACACAAGAGTACTCTTTTATAATAGAAGCATCTATCAAATCCTGATAAGCCTTACTATAATTACCCATAGATTTGTACTTAATAGGCAATTCGAATTCTAAATCTTTTTTTCGTAGTATTAAAGTTTCTTTTCTTTTTGTAATAAGTTCAATTATTTTATTTAATATATCCAACTTTTCTTCACTATACCTAACATAAATGAGCTTATTTTCGATATATTTAAAAAACAATTTAAAATAATTTAGATCACTAAAATCGGTTTGATTATTATAAACCTTTATAAACAGTTTTAGTAAATTTGGTGAGTTAATAAGCTTACGTATAGGGAATTCTAAATCAGAATATCGAACAGAATAATTAGCCTGATTATTTAAACTATTGTTAAGAACTGTCTGTATCTCACCAGGAGATAAAGGCATAGACCAAACATCCTTACTATAAGTATCATATGAGTTGAGCTGAAACCAATATTGATTAAGACAGGAATTGGAGCTTGGACCAAAACACAATACATGTTTTAAATATTCGTCTTCAGAGCTTAATATGAGTTTAATATTTTTATATTGCGTACATCTAAGAATAAAGGTTTTTAACTTCAAATAAAGAGATTCAATATCAGTTTGAGAATATAGTATCTCATCTAAACCATCAAGAATTACGATAATATTCTGATTATTAAAATCGAAGTTAGTAGCTAATCCAAAGATATCATAATTATTATTTACAAATTTATTAATCCAATCCTCGATTCCATTTTCAATTCCGTATTTAGCACAGAATTGATATGCGTTTATATATACTGGTATGTCATTCGAATTATCGTTCAACCAATTTATCTGAAACCATTTTGCTAATATAGATGATTTTCCATATCCAACAGGAGCGATAAAAGAAGTAAAACAAGCATCAGATTTTACAAATTTATCAAAACCTCGCAATAGATTATATCGAATAGAATAGTATTCATATTGTTCACCAACAATATTAGTTACATAATTATATGTTTCACAACTTCGATTAACTAATTCCTCACTTATTCTAGCCCATTCTTTTTGATTTTCGAAATCATTACTTTTTGAATTCACACGTGTATAATCTTTCCACGAATCAAAATCTACATATCTTGCCAAAGAATCTAGAGCCTCCAAACATGGCGGAGAGTCAGCCTCCTGAAATCCAAACATCTCAAGAATAAGTTCATCCTCAAGACAATCACCAGTATAAAAAGAGATATCACTTGCTAATTCAAAACAATTTTTAGGGAAAATTAATTGCTTTCCAAATTTAGAAATAACATCTAATTTAATTTTTTCCAATAAACTCATAACTACAGATTAGGTTAAATGCAGCCGTAATATACAATCTATTATGTTTAATTACAAGCTAAATTCAATAGCTACGCATTATGAGTTTACGAATACGTTATTTCATTTGACGAATACGTTTCACTTCTTATAATCAGGAAGATAACTAGCAAGAGTTTTTAATCTATTAATAAAATCGTTTTTCTTACCCTCAGAAACATCAACTTGATGCTCATTCATAAGAATTACACGACCTGCTCTTCCTTTTACATATTGTTTAACGTAATTTAAATTAATAAGATGCTTATTATGTATTCTACAGAATAAATTACTAGGAAGTAATTCTTCGAAATTAGACAAAGACTTAGACACAACAAAGGATTCATCGTTATTAAAGAAGAATCTAGTATAACTGCCATCAGCTTGACATCTAACAATAGAATCGACCTCTGTAATTTTCAATCCATTATTAGTTGGAAGAATAATTTTAGGATTTATGCTGTTTAAATTACTTAACAAAGTATCAATACGCTCATTTATTGAGGAATCTACTTTAGTGTCTATAAATCTATTCACAGCCTCCACTAATTCATCTCTATCAATAGGTTTTAACAGATAATCTAGAGCTGAAACCCTAAATGCCCTAGTTGCATGCTCATTCGAAGCTGTGGTAAAAATAATTTGAAACTGTTTATACCTAACTTGCCTCAGAAGCTTAAACGCGTCTCCATCTGGCAAATTAATATCTAGGAATATCAGATCAGGTCTAAGACTATCAATCATACTAACTCCTGACTCCACTCCATCAGCGAATCCAATTATCTCGATAGAGTGACAATATTTTTTGCACAATTGATAAAGGGTTTCTTGTCCCCTTAACTCATCTTCAATTATCAGCGTTTTTATCATAATTATTAAATACTAAATGAAATTAAATTATTTCAATCAGATTTACAGCTAAACCTATCGTACTAGAAGAAAGCTCATTACATATCATGTTAATAGTTTTGTGAAATATATAACTTTCTTTGTTAATCTAAAGATACAATTATTAATACAAGTTTATATAATTATACAATATTAACTACTCCGAATTTAGTTCTGCTTATGTAAAAGGATGAATTAATCAGATTATCCCCTAAAATTTAGGCTTAAAGATAAATTTTCTGATAATTTAGACATAAGCAAATTTAGTTAAGATTATATTTTCTTAAAATATACTTATTGATTTGCATTTTAAATTTCAAAAACTTCATGTTAACATAATAACAATACTTACAATTTACTTTATTTTATATATGATAAATTCAAAAACTTAAATATAATCCAATTTAAAAAAATCATGTATATGTGTATTTTTGTTTTTATTATTGAGGCTTGCAAAAATAAAAAAATCCAATAAAGCCTTATATAGGCTTTATTGGATTTAACATTATTTAGAGAATAAAAATATTATTTTACAATATATTTTATAATTATTCAGATACTTTCTCTAACCATTTAAGCATAAACAACATCATCAACATTGAAAGCACACAAACACCTACAAATACAGACCATACAATCGATAGAGAAACACCAGCATAAAGCAATGCACCTAAGAATAATAATTGGTTACCTGCACCAGTTGCACCTAACCATAAACCTTGCATAATACCTTGGTATTGAGGAGGAGCTACTTTAGATACGAATGAGATACCTAATGGTGAAATAAACAATTCAGCAATTGTAAGGATTAAGTATGTTGCTACCAATAAGAATGGAGTTACTTTATCAGCTTCAGCTAATCCATTTTCTTTAACTTCTTTCAATAATGGTAAATCTAAAGAACCTAATGACATAAGAACAAAAGCTAAAGCAGTAATAAACATACCGATAGCAATTTTCTTAGGAGTAGAAGGCTCGATACCTTTCTTTCTTAGGAATCCGAAAATACCAACTACCACAGGAGTTAAGAATACAACGAAGAATGGGTTCATAGACTGGAATATCTCAGGAGATAATTGGAATCCAGCAATTTCAAGAACGGTATAGTCTCTTGCAAAATAAGTAAGAGTTAATCCATTTTGGTGGAATGAGAACCAGAAGAAAATAACAACACCAAACACAGCTAATAAAGCATAAATTCTTTGCTTAATTTCTTTAGCATCCATTGCTGGAATCTTAGCGTCACTTTCTGCTTCTTCTTTAGCTTTTTTACCAGGATCTGGGAAATTAGCTTTGTTTTTGATATAAATAGCAATAGAGATAGCCATTGCGAAAATTGCTACACCGAAAGCATAGTGGAAACCTTCATTAAATACATTTAAGTAATCATTACAAAAATCAGTATAGTTAGTAATAGGATTCAAACTTACAGAGTCAGCTAATTCTTGGAATCTCACAGCAGCTTTTTCTGATAAAGTACCAGCTAATTTCTGGTGACATAATTCAGGAAGAGCACCATCGTATTTGAAGTTTGATCTAGCTAACCACCAAGTTCTAACAGCAGGAGCAATCATAGGAGCGAAAATAGCACCAATATTGATAAATGCATAGAAGATAGAGAAACCAGAGTCACGCATTGGCTTGTACTTATCATTATCATACATCTGACCTACAAGAGCCTGAAGGTTACCTTTAAATAAACCATTACCAAAAGAAATAACGAATAGCCCAAAACAAGTCATTGTTAGGTAAAGAGCTAGGTTTGGTACTGGAGTTGGAGTTGGAATAGCGATTAAGAAATAACCCAATGCCATTAACAACAAACCAATCATAATTGTTTTCTTGTAGTTTTTAGTTTTATCAGCGATAATACCACCAACTATAGCCAAGAAATAGATTGAAGAATAAAAAGTAGCGTAAATTAAACCCGAATGAGTTTCGCTCAAACCGAATTTAGCCTGAATAAACAGAGCCAAAATCGCCATCATGGTGTAAAAACCAAAACGTTCTCCCATATTGGCTAGAGCCGCAGGGATAAGTCCTTTAGGATGTCCTTTAAACATAAATTTTTAATTTTAGATTATTTTTTAGTTTCGTCTTCTTTATGAAATAGACAAATATAGAAATTTTTACGAGACCTCTAGTTTGATTCTAGTTTTTCTTAATAATTTAAAACGTTTTCTAATAAGCTTTTCTATTGATTTTTTGCATTTACTGAAATAATTAACAATTAAGGATTCTAGATTTTTTTCTGTATTTACCACACATGAAGTCATACACTAGACATTATCAGATTATTAGGTTATTTTAACTTAATTTTTCTTTTTTAAACTTGTTATTAACTAAACAAATAGATTTTATTTCACTACTTCTATTTAATAACATAATATAGTGGAAATATTTAGTTTTAAAAAAATCAGTTCAGAAGTTTAATTTTTGTATTTCGAATAATTATAAATTAGAATAATGATTAAATAATTATAAACCTGATACCCTGCTCAAGAAATAGATTATTAATTTAGCAGCCTTAAAAATTTGAAATTTTCTGATTTTTTTCACTCAATTAAAAAACTAAATTTCAGTATTATTCAATCTCTAACTAAACAAAAGCTATTCCCTGTCAACTATAATTTTTTTTATTGGAGTTGATTAATTTAAAAACTAAAAGATAAATGAAAAGAAACTTTTTGATTCTTGTATTTTGCTTACTATCATTCATATCAAGAGCGCAAAACAATTATATTAGAGGAAGAATAATAGATTCGAAAAATAAAGAAGCTATTGCTGGTGTCAATATTCAATTTAAAGAAAACAAGAAAGGGGCATGTTCGGATATAAATGGGTACTTCTCTATTCTGAGTAGTAACAAATCCGAATTAACAGTATTTAAATTTCTTGGAATGAAAACTAAGGAAATGAAATTAAATGCCAATATCAGTTATATTATTGAAATGGAAGAAAGCTCGATTGGCTTAAATGAAATTTCGATTACAGGTTATGACAAGTCAAGGAAAAAAAACATAATTGGAGCAGTTAAAACCATAAAATCTACAGAATTTGCCAATAGACCTATATTTAATATAGAAAAAATTCTACAATCAAAAGTAGCAGGAGTTAGAATCACTTCTCAGAATGGCTCACCTGGCAGTGATGTCTCCGTCAGAATCAGAGGTGGTGGTTCGCTAACTGCCAGTAACTTACCCATGTATATTATTGATGGTATTCAGATGCCTTTAAGGGATATTAACTCAGATGATATTGAGTCCATCGATATAATAAAAGATGCTGCATCTGCTTCGATATACGGTGTCCAGGCAGCAAACGGAGTAGTCATTATTAAAACTAAATCAGGGATAAAAGGAAAAACAAAGATAGAATTTCAAGCCTCACATGGTATCAGCAAACTTATAAAGAAAATTGACATACTGAATTCGAAGGAATTGATGGAGCTTAGTATAGAGGCCATGGACAATTATGTAAATACATACAGAAGAGGTTCGACAAAATATTATGACAGATACTACAAACCACTTATTGAAACATATAAAGAATATGGTTTGGTTGAAAACGAAGATGGAAGTTTAAATTATGATGCTGTAAAGACTTATGATTGGCAGAAAGAAGTATTTAGAACTGGAAAATTAAGTGATTACAATCTTTCAATATCAGGTGGAAATGACAAGAATTTATTTTACATAAGCGGTTCGTACAATAAACTTGAAGGTCATGTAAAGCATACTAGTTATGACAAATTCACAATTAGAACCAAATTATCATCCAATCTTAATGAACGTACCAAGATAAAGACTAATATATCTTTTAGCAGATCGAACAGAAGTGAAGTTGCCGAAGGTGGAACTTATTCAAACCCTCACAGGGGTAGCCTGATTGTGCTTCCATTTAACAATCCATATGACGAAAATGGCAATTATAATATGAATCCACTTTTGGGGGATTATGATTATAATTTCTTGCAAAGTGCAGATTATGACACAAGAAAAACAATCTTCAACATATTAAGCTCAAGTATTAACTTAGAATACAGACTTGCTAACAATCTGTACTTCAAATCAGATTATAATCTATATTACCAAGACAAAAACTACAAACAAAAATATGACCCTAGGACACATACAGGGAAACCATTTAATGGAAGAATAGATAATAATAGTAATAAAACCCAAAGTCTTCAAACTAACCAGATTGTGAGCTATAATCAATATTTTGGAAAACATTACATTAGCTCACTAGCAGGCTTTAGTTTCAAAAATGAAAAAATAAAATCGGATGGAAGTGTTGCATATGGATTGCCTAGTTATCATTTCGATCAATTAAATTCAACTGCAATTCCTATATCAGCTACAGGAGATGAATCGGATCACAAATTAGCTGGTATATTCACAAAACTATCCTACCAATATGCAGACAAGTATCTCTTAAACTTGACAGTTCGACGCGATGGCTCATCTAAATTCAGTAAAGATTCGAGATGGGGTTTGTTTCCATCTTTATCTACGTCGTGGCGAATATCAGAAGAGAAATTTATGCAAAATCTAAATTTCATAGACAATCTGAAGCTTAAGTTTGCCTATGGCGAAACTGGCAGTTGTAAAGGTATTTCGGATCATGCTTGGCGCAAAAGCTATAGTTCTACATCAGGTTCATATATGGGCAAACCAGGTATACAGGAAGCTTCAATGGGAAATAGTGAACTTACATGGGAGAAGAATAAGGAGTTCAACTACGGTATAGATTTCAGTTTATTCAAAGGAAGAATAAGAGGAGAAGTAGATATTTACCAAGCCATAAAAGAAGATTTACTTTACAATAGACCCATTCCATCAGAGACAGGATATTCGAGTCGTCCTGAGAATATTGGAGAGCTGGAAAACAAAGGTATTGAGTTTAATCTAGATGCAGTAGCTATAAACAAAAAAGATATAAAATGGACTGTAAACTTTAATATTTCGAAAAACAAAAACAGACTCAAAAAACTTTATGATAATAAAGACTATATATCCTACTATTTAAAAGTAGGCGAACCAGTATTTACCTATAAAACATACAAATGGGCAGGAGTAAATCCAGCAGATGGAAGACCTATGTTTTACGATAAAGATAATAATATAACTTACGAACCAAAGGAGGAAGATAAAGTTTGGGTGGGAAGTATCGAACCCACAGTATTAGGAGGATTTGGAACAGATATAAGCTATAAAAATCTGCAATTATCTATGATTTTCAATTTCCAATCAGGAGGACAAGTAAAAGGAAGTGACATGTCCAGATTAGCTAGATCGGGAAATACTCTTGATAGAAATCAGTACCAGAGTCAATATGATGACAGATGGCAAAAACCAGGAGATATAACTTGGGTAGCCAAACCATCCAGAAATAGTTATTACTACTACGGTAATGATTCGGAATCGCCATACAAAACCTCGACCCGAAATTTTATGTCTACAGATTATTTACGCTTAAAAAATATAATGCTAAGCTACTATCTACCGAAAGAATTCACAGACAGACTTAAATTAGAAAAATTGCAACTATACGCCCAAGCTACTAATATTTTGACTTTTAGTAATTTCAAAGGCTGGGATCCAGAGTTTACAGGAACAGAATATGGAATATATCCAACTGCAAAAAACTACTCTGTAGGCATAAAACTCTCTTTCTAAACTTATAAAAATAAAAATCAATGAAAAATCTTAAATATATAATATTAACAATATCGACATTGATAAACTTTTCCTGTGATGACTTATTAGATACAGAACCTAAAAGCTCTATTTCGCAAGAAGAACTAGCATCGAGTTATGATGCCATGGAATCATACCTTTACTCTGGATATATCGAATTACAAAAATCCAGCTATTATGGACGTGATTTTATTGTAACGGCAGATATACTAGCCGATAATACAAAAATAATAGATGATAATTCTGATAAATTTGAAAATGAATCAGAAAATAAAGCTGGTTATCATATTGATATCTGGGAAGAGGCATATAATATAATCTCTAGAATGAATTTTGTAATCAATAATACAGATAAGTTAAATGATTATAGGTCGACCGATGAAAACAAAGCATTGCTTAAGGCACAGGCTTATTTTCTTAGAGCACTTGCATATTTTGATTTATCCAGAGTATATAGCAGAGAACCAAGCTACCAAGTTGATGATTTTGATTTAGGAGTACCGCTTATAACTAAGGATTTTGAATTCCAGAAGAAGAAGGAATATTCAGCCCGAGCGAAAACAACAGAGGTATATAAGTTAATAGAATCCGATTTAGTTAATTCCATAAAACTATTCAATATAAAAGATAACAATTCTATTTATCTTGCCAGAAAACACACTGCACAATCTTTACTAAATAGAGTATATTTATATGAAGAAAAATGGGAGGACTGTTATAATTTGGGAAAAGAAATAATTGATAATATTAATTTAGAATTAGTTAAAGCTGGAGAATATAGAGAATGCTTTAGCTTAGGTAAAGAATCCATATTTGAGTTGAAATTTCAGAACTACCAAAACTTAATAAACAACTCATTACAGGCAATTTACATGGAAACTGAATCGGGAAATGGATATGGTGACATTGCTCCGACTTTAGATATCCTAAAAGCAATGCATTCACGAAAAGCAGATAGATGGTCACTAATTCAAAGATCAAGTAAGCAAGGAAAAACGGTATACTATCAAACTAAATACAATGGCTATAATGATGTGTATGGTCTTGATAATATAGCCTTAATAAGATTATCCGAAATATATCTTAATACAGCTGAAGCATATGCCGAAGACAAAAGATATGACGATGCACGCAAGACGATTAACATCTTAAAATCGATGAGAAATATTGACGAACTTCCAGACGATTATGCTGATAATAAAATATTAAATGAAATTCTACTAGAAAGGAGATTAGAACTAGCATTCGAAGGACACCGAGTATTTGATTTAAAAAGAAAAGGATACGACATTCGTAAAGAAGACAAAGAAGATAGTCTTAGTTGGGACGATTACAGAGTTGTTGCAAAAATACCTAGTAGCGAAATTGCACTAAACAAAAATTTAAAACAGAACCCAAAATACTAAAAGGTAGTTTTATATTTGTCTATATGAATAAGAACGATCTAGTTAATTTAGACAACAGACTGAAAATATAGGGAAAACAATAAAATGAGCATATCTAAGTTATAATTAAAACTAATTTCACTAAAGATTTATATCTAAAATTTCTAATTATGAAACAGCTATTAATTATTATAAATATTTCAATCATATTATTCTTGACTTCATGTTCAAAAGATAATCTTGAATACAACGGACACCCATTAATTGAATTTTCACCCTACAAGGTGGATGTGAAAAATATTCAAAAATATGAGAATGGTTATTTTTCAAGCACAATGGATTCCAATATAACAGATTCGATTCAAGTATCATTGGTAGCACACCAATTTACAAAAGAATTACCTTGCAAGTTCACAGTTTTAACAGAACTGTATATTAGCAATAAGAATGGAGAATTAATTTTATCTATTCCAGAAGGTAATGATGAAAAAGATTATACAAAACTAGAATCAACAGCTAAAGAAGGAGAACATTACAACTTAATTAGCAAAGGAGAATTCACGATAAAATCCAAAGAGAGTTTTGGTTTTATAAAAATAGAAACTACCAATACAGCAGTGGATGCCGAGGATGTATATCTTCTATTGATGCTCAATGATAGCGACGGCATATATGCAAGCCCCAATTACAAATACTATAGACTAAAAATTAAATCATAAAAGCTAAAATCAACATAATAACACCAAAAATGTTAAAGAAAAACTTATTTATACTACTAGGCTTGATATTAAGTCATATTTCGATAAATAAAGGCTTTGCCCAAAAAATAGAAACGACAGGTTCTATAATCTTAATAGAAACCAATATGGGTAATATGAAGCTAAAATTATACAAGGACACACCTAAACATCGCAGAAATTTTCTTCAACTGATAGAAAACAAGCACTTTGATGGAACATTATTCTACAGATGTATCAAGGGGTTTGTAATACAGGGAGGTTCGCAAGATTCCCGAAATGCTCCAGCAGGAAAGCATATTGGATATGGTGATAGTAATAGAAGTATTGAATCAGAATTCAAGCCTAATCATTATCATAAAAAAGGAGCCCTCGCCTCTCCTCGAAAACCAGATAAGGTAAACGTATTTAAAGAATCAGATGTTTCTCAATTCTATATTGTTCATGGAAGAAAATACACAGAAGCAGAACTAAAGGCATTAGAAGATGAAAGAAACAAACCAATACGAAAAGCAATAGTTAGGAAACATTACACAAAAGAGAAAAAAGCAATCCTTGATTCATTAAAAAAAACCGACATAAAAAAAGCAAAGGAATTTGCAAAAAAAATAAAAGATGCGATATCATTCGATTATGATACAACTCCAGGAACATTAAAGTTCACAAAAAAACAAAAAGCCGATTTAATAAATATTGGCGGAGTACCTCATCTTGACAACAATTATACTGTATTTGGAGAGGTGATAGAAGGACTAGAAGTGATAGACAAAATAGTACAGCTTCAAACAGATAAAAATGACAGACCATACAAGGATGTGAAAATGAAAGTGAAAATATTAAAATACTAAAACAAAAAAAGCTGTCCTAAGGACAGCTTTTTTTCATGTAAATAATGTATAATTTATCATTTAATATCTTAATCTATCGAGATTTGCAGAAATTCCAATTCTCAAAGTATTTTTCAAAGGATTATTAGCATTTGATGGAATAAGATAAGAAAAATCAATATCAAAACGACTTAATCTCAAACCTAAACCAGCAGTAATATACTTACGATTCCCCTTGGTTTCATGCTCATAAAAATAACCCGCTCTTAATGCAAACTGATCCAAATACCAAAACTCAGCACCCAAAGACCATGTAACCTCCTTGAATTCTTCACCAAAACCACCAGGAGCATCACCAAAAGAACTAAAAATACCAGATAAAACAGAATCATCAGTATTTTTACTACCAACAACAACCTGATCTTGATCACCCTGATTTTCAATATCACCAACATCAGGAGTAGGTACCAATAACTTATTCATTTCTAAAGCTACAAGAATTGTATTTTTCCTTTGCATTTTTGTATTAAAAGCAACACCCATTCTTAAATTAGTAGGTATAAACTGCTTTTCATCATCTGTAGTATATGAAATTTTAGAACCAATATTAGAAATATTAATTCCATAAGTAAGTGTCATCGGAGAACGAATAGCCCCAAATACTGTTTTGTAATAAGCACTAATATCAGCAGCAAATGAATTACCAGGCTTAGTTTGTGTAGTTCCAGCCAAATGTGACTGTGTTAGATCTGAACGTATATACCTAAAAGCTATTGCACCCGACCATTTATTGGATAGTCGTCTAGAATATGCTAAATCAAAAGCCCATTCATTAGGCGTTTTTGTAGTAGGAACAGAGTTTAAGGATTCAAGAAAGACAATTTCACCCAAAGAAAAATATCTCAAACTACTTGCCAACACTTGATTTTTATCCAATCGATAGTAACCAGCTAAATATGACAAACTCATATCCTTAACATCTAAATCTCTAAGCCATGGAGAATATGATAGCCCCACCTGATATTTCTTATCTATAGTAGCATATTTGGAAGCATTCCAATGCATAGAATAGACATCAGGGGTAGTAGCAACACCTGCATCTCCCATACCACCGGCTCTAGAATCAGGTGTAATAGTAAGAAATGGTACTGATGTTGATATATAGTTTGCACCAGATGTAGATGTCTGAGCAAAAGAATTCTCTCCAAATAAACCAATAGCGATAATCGCTAAAATCAATTTAATTTTTTTATTCATAATATTAAATGACTATTATACAAAAGAGTATGATATATATTATCTATATGTGTTAACTTGATAAACAGTAATACTTATTATTTATTGTGTAAATTGCTTTTTTTCTTAAAAATAAAAATCAATATCTTAAATTAGGGATTATTCAAATTCCCCAAATTGTCTCTTATCTGAGCTGATAGCTGCCAAAATTATAAAATATTATTTGATAAAATTGAATTAAAGTTAAATTATTTTATTTAATATAATCACAGGTATTAAGAATATCCTTTAATACACATATTTAATACTATTGGACATATTCAAAGTATACATAATAAAAATAACTCGGCTAATTATATTCGAATATATTACTATCAACAAAGGATTATACAATAGATTCTATACCTAAGTTATAAAATACTTCTTAAACTATTACATATAATTTTATTTTAGAATTGAAATCGAGATATACAGATGAGAATTTAGCTGGAGAATTTTAATAATTAAGCTAATATACAAGGGGGCTTGCCTATATTGAATAAAATTTTGAAACTACTGACAAATAATAATAAAATAAACATAAAAGAATAAATAATCTAATATTATTTAAACTAGCTAGAAAAATAATCTGCATATAATTTAAGACATTCAATCGGAAATAAAACAAAATAAAAAATTCGTGGGTTTAATTTTTATTAACTTCTAATTAATACATGCTTTTAAGTTATATTTGCAAAATAATTCAAGTAAAAACACTTGTATATACAAATATTTTACTAAATTTGCATCAGAATAAAAACAAAAACCATGAGTAAAGACTGCGGCGCAACATATCAATCATGCTGCCTATATTTTACAGCTAACTCTTTATCAAGATTTATCAATAGCATGGCAGAGGATTCATTCAAAATTACAGGTCTGTCTCCATCATATGCACATCTAATGCTAATTCTTATTGAAGAACCAGGTCAAAGCCAGAACGAACTTAGCCATAAAATGAACCTCAAAGCATCTACCATGACTAGGTTTATTGACAAGCTTATAGGAATGAACTTTGTTGAAAGAGTTCACGAGGGTCGCACTAGTTATATATACCCCACCGAATCAGGTAAAAAACTAAAACCCATAATAAATAAAGCTCTAGGTGATTTATTTGATAAATATTGTGAGATTTTAGGAAAAGATTTTGCAGAAAAACTAACAGCAGATATTAATATCGCTAATAATAAATTATTATAAACAAGAAATTAAAAAAAAATAGATCTCTCAAATCTATTTTTTTATAATTACTAACTTGTATGTACAACTAATTAAATAAAATATCATGAAGACAGTTTTAATTTTAGCACATCCCGAATTAAATAATTCGGTTGCAAACAAAAGAATTGCAGAACAATTAAAATCAAAAAGAGAAGATATCGAAGTGAGAGATATTATGGCTCTATATCCAGATTACAAAATTGATATCGAAACAGAACAGCAAGCCCTTATAGAAGCAGACACAGTAATTTTTCAATATCCTTTTTGGTGGTATAATATGCCAGGTATTTTAAAACAATGGTTTGATTATGTATTTAATTTCAACTTTGCATTTGGTCCCGAAGGAAACAAACTAAAAGGGAAAAACTTTTTGCTAAGTTTCACTGTTGGTGGTCCTAATGAATCTTATAGCCCACTTGGTTATAATCACTTTCGCATAGAAGATTTTGTAAAACCAATGGAGCAAACAGCCTATTTAGCACAAATGAATTTCCTAGACCCTATATACGAACATGGAATGGTATTCATACCAGGGGTTTATAATACAAAAGAAGGCGTAGAAGCAAAAGCCGACAATGTAGTTGAAAGAATAATTGAACAATTAGAAAGATTGGAAAATCAGAATCCCGAAGAAATAATCAAGACTTTCGCCAAAGAATGGTTTGAACATTTTGATATTTTAGCTGAAGACGGATACTTCAACTCTTATATTTCCAATGATGCTAAGCTTTCATTTGTGGAAGGAGACTTTATTGGTCATGATGGATTCAGCAAATGGTACTCAGAAATTAAAAAAATAATAAAACCGAATAATGAACACCGTATCGAATCAATTTCAATTTCTGAAAATAATGATAAATACAATGTCGAACTTTCGGTTAAACTAAAAGCAGAAAAAATAGAAGGAGGCATATTGGAACTGAATGTCAAAGAAAACTGGGAAATAGAATTGACATCGGACAACAGAGTAAAAATACATGAGTATATAGTAAAACCAGTGTAATAATTTAAAAACAGACTAAAATGAAAAGATACGAAATAGAGGATATTGTAACAAAGATGTTTGTATACAATGACAATCATAATTGGGAGGGATTGGCAAGTGTATTTGCTCCAGAGGTTCAAATGCTTCATGTAATTTCTGGCGACGAACAAAGTCATATTACCAAACCAGAAGAAATAGTACCATTATGGAGATCAATTATGGAAAAATTTGATGCCGTACACCATCAAATTGGGAATTTATTAACCACTGTCGAAAATGGCATAGCTAAAGTTAGCTGTCATGGCACAGCCACTCACTACAAAGCTAATGCAGAAAATGGAAACATATGGGGAGTAATTGGCAAGTATACTTTCTTATTAAAAGAGATAGAAGGCGAATGGAAAATTATTGATGAAGTTTTCTTATGTGATTACCAAACTGGTAACTTAAGCTTAGCGCATGATTAATTAATATTTATTTTCAGTAGGTGATTTTATGAAAAATATATTTGATAAAACTAGTATAAACAAATTAGAACTAAAGAATAGAATCATGAGATCTGCAGCATGGATGAATGCAGCGGACGAATCAGGATTCATTAACGAAAGTTTAATTAAAATATACGAAGATTTAGCCAAAGGCGGCATAGGTTTAATCAACACAGGTTATGCCTATATACTAAAGGAGGATAAACCAAATCCTAATATGATAGGAATTTATGATGATAAATTCATACCTAAACTTAAGGAATTGACCGATACAGTTCACAAACATAATGCTAAAATTGGTCTGCAAATTGTTTATGGAAGTTCCACCTCAACACATCCCAATGCTGCGGAGATGGATTTGATTGGACCTTCAGCTGTAAAAAACAATATGACCGGAATAACTCCAAAGGAAGCAAGTATAGAAGATTTCAGGCATATTGTGAAGGCTTTTGGAGATGCCGCAGAAAGAGCAAAAAAGGCTGGTTTTGATGCAGTTCAATTTCATGCTGCTCACGGATACTTTATTACACTATTGCTATCGCCGTATTTCAACAGAAGAGAAGATGAATATGGCGGAGATATTCATTCAAGGGCCAAATTATTATACGAAATAGTTGCAGAGGTAAGAAACAGAGTTGGAAAGGATTTCCCTGTTATGATAAAAATCAATTATGATGATTTAATGGGAGATAAAGGAATTCAATTTCATGAATCGATGGAGGTTTTCAAGAGACTTGATAATTTGGGTATTGCTATGATAGAATTGAGTGCAGGGAACCTTGCAGCAAATCCGGAGATTCCAGCCATAAGAACAAAGTTATCAAAAATTGAATCTCAATCGTATTATAAAGAAGCTGCAACAGAACTTGCAAAACATGTAAATGCTAAAGTTGCCTTTGTAGGTGGTAATAGAACCCCTTCCCTATTTAATGAAATCATTAATAATTCAGATATTGAACTAATATCGATTGCTCGTCCATTTATAGCCGAACCATACCTTGTTAATAAATGGAAGGAAAACATAGACTATAAAGCCAAATGTGTTTCATGCAATCGTTGCTGGGATACAGTTCCCGTATCATGCATACTAAATAGAAAAAAATGAAAGCAAAAGTATTAATAATCGGTTGTACAGGTCAGACAGGAAGACTAATAACAAACAAACTAGAGTTAAATAATAAAGTTGATATCAGGTATTGCTCGCGCAGAATGGAGCAAGTGGAGCAGTGGAAAGCAGAAAATAAAGATGCTGTTTATTTAGATCTGAATGATGCAAGAAGCTTTGGGACTGCTTTATCTGGAGTAGATCGCTTATTTATTCTGACAGGATACACAGTGGATATGTTAGTTCAGACCAAAAACCTTACTGATGCAGCAGTAAAATCAGGTATAAAACATATTGTACACTGGGGAGTATTTGCAAATTGGGACTGTACAGAGGGTCATTTCGCTTGGCATCAATTAGTGGAAACCTATATCGAATCGAGTGGAATTGCATGGACTCATCTTCATCCTAATTACTTCATGGAAAACTTGATTAATGTAACTCCAATAATTGATAATAAGTTTGCGATGTTTTCAGGAAATGCACGCTGGGGTTGGACATCGCTTGAGGATGCAGCTAATTTGGCAAGCATAGTTCTAGAAGAGGGGGAAGAAAAACACGGAAAAAAAGAATATTGGCTAAGTTCAGAGTCTCTAAATGGCGAGGAAGCTGCAAATATCTTATCTGAAGAATTAGGAACAGAGATAACTTGTGAACTTCGAGAACCAGAAGAGTTAGAAGCAATTTTCAATTCAGGTGCAATAGATATTGAAATTACATATGCAAAAAATGCAGTGGACATTATGCGACAAATTCAAGATGGAAGAATGGCATATATGGGAACTGTACGTGATGATATTCCTTATGTAACGGGCGAAAGATCGACAGGTTTTAGAGATTGGGTAAGAGCTCATAAGAAAGAACTATTAGCAAATAATTGATTCATTGATACCCATATTTTAAAAAGTGTGATAGATATTTGGTAATCGG
The DNA here is from genome assembly GCA_025210485.1 of Marinifilaceae bacterium. GTDB lineage: Bacteria > Bacteroidota > Bacteroidia > Bacteroidales > Marinifilaceae > JAOARN01. The sequence continues at coordinate 63,484 of JAOARN010000020.1, forward strand.
AACAATAGAAAATTATATTAAATACAAGTATATAATTTGAACTCTTTTTTTTATATATAAACCAAACTACACTTAACATAACAAACGATAGTTCTTCAATATATAATTAATTAGTACGAATTATCATTTATTTTAATAATCTGCAATTATTTTACTGTCATATACAATTAACAAAAGATTAACACTGTAGCAACAAACTGTATTTTAACAACAAGCACTATTTCTTGTTTAAGATTTCAATAATCAAGTTGTATGTACAAATAAATATTTGCAGATTTGCATAAAGATTAAACAAAGAATATAATGGTAGATTTTAAAATTGATCAAGAAAAATGTATTTCTTGCGGTATTTGCGCCAACGATTGCCCAATGCGTATAATCGATATGGACCAATATCCAAGTTTGACCTTAGAGAATGAACCAAAATGTATACAATGCCAACATTGTATGGCAGCCTGTCCAGTTTCGGCCTTGTCGATAGTAGGAAAAAATCCAGAAGAAAGTGAAAAAACTTTGGACTTACCTGATTCGAAACTAGTTGATAATATGATTAAAACTAGACGATCGACAAGAAACTACAAGGATGAAATTTTAGATAAAAACTTAATCAACGAGATGCTTAAAACTGCATCATATGCGCCAACGGGTCATAACGATAATGGAGTAAGATTTACAGCAACATATGATAAAGAAAGCATGTCGAAGTTTAAAGAAATGATTTATTCTTCAATAAAATCGGCAAAAGAGGAAGGTAAATTAGCTCCAGAAATGAATTTTCTTTACCAATTACAACAAATTTGGGAGAATACTGGTCAAGATAGAATTTTTTGGGATGCTCCTCATATCGTAATAGCCTCATCTTCGAATAAAAATGTGACTCCAATAGAAGATTCCATTATTGCATTATCATACTTTGAACTATTAGCAAATTCAAATAATATTGGGACATTATGGAACGGTATGATAAAATGGACTATGGAGGCAATAGACCCAAGTTTAATCAAAAAAATAGGTATTCCTGAAGATCATAAAATTGGATATATAATGCTTTTTGGTAAAACAAATATTAAATACCCACGAGCTATTCAATCCAATGGTATAGATATACATTCTTTTACAATTAGTTAGTTATGTTTTGTGAGGCGTTGTCAGATTTTAATTAAAATGGCAATGCCTTTTTTGTAGTTTTTCCTTTTATGGAAATAGTATTTTTGACTGAATGGTATAAGAATAAATATAGTTCGACTAAAAACTCTCTACCATCATCCCCTGTATATAATCAGAATCAAAGATATGAATAAAACGATAGATACATTAATCCTAGACTTTATTCTAATTAAAAACAAATAATCAAAGCAAAGCTTATATATAATCATTAATTAAGTCTATTCACTCATTATTATGAACAGAATATTATTACTATTAATCTATTTTTTAATGTTAAATACAACATTAACAGCCCAGAAATCCGATAAAAAGACAAAAAACATGAAAGAATTAAACCCGAGCATTGAATATGCAAGTTTGATGGAAACATATAGATCTAGAAAATTTACTCGAAACGATATTAAGAGTTTTGTTTATAAAGTTTTTGCTATGTACGAAAGAGCTACTTGCAAAAATGTTCATGTAGGTGTAGAAAAATTCAAAGACTTTATTGATGAGAAAATTTATGTTGATTTTCCTGATTATCAAATACGCTCATGGAACGAGTATGTTAAATGGCATTCATGGATACATAGTATTTTAGAATCTGATGATCATGATATAAAATCAATAAAAGTAGACTTCTTAACTAATGGGAAGTATCAAGTAGTATTTGATGTTAGATGGCGTGGACTATTTAAAAATGGAAGCTATTTAGATAATACAATCAGACAAAGATGGACAATGAGAGAAGAAGAAAATAAAGAATTCCCAATAATAGAGAGATATATCGCAAAAGTAAACGACCCTTTGGTTGAAAAAAATTAAAATATCATGAATAAGAGAGTAGTTTTAATTACAGGAGGTTCGGCAGGAATGGGTTTGAGTACTGCTATCAAGTTTTCGGAAAACGGAGATAAGGTAATCATCACGGGAAGAAACCAACAAAAATTGGACGAGGTAAACAAAAAATATCCAGACATTTACACCATTGCTTCAGATGTTTCAAATAGTAAAGACAGAAAAGATCTTATAAATATTGTAAACAAAATATTCGGTCGAATTGATATTTTATTTTCAAATGTTGGAGTTGGTATTTTCAAAGCTTTAACTGAAATTAGTGAAAACGAATTTGACGAAATCGTAAATATAAATTATAAAGCAAGTTTCTTTTTAATTCAAGAAGCATTAAAAATAATGCCAGATAAAGGTCGAATAATAATAAATGCCTCATGGACACATCATAGAGGTTTGTATTCATCCTCATTATACGGTTCTACCAAAGCAGCGATAAGCCATTTGGCTAAAACTTTAGCCATAGAGTTATCTCCCAGAAAGATTAATGTAAACGCAATTAGTCCAGGTTATATAAATACAGAACAATTCAATGAAGATATGCTAGGCGCGGAAATTGCCAAAGAACGGAAATCTCAAGTTCCTCAAAACCGATTTGGAGAAACAAGCGAAATATCAGGGATGGTATTTTTTCTTGCTTCAAATGAAGCCAGCTATATAAATGGTCAGGATATATTAATTGATGGTGGAATGACAGCTGTACATAATTACTAATAATTTAGCATTATTCTATCCGAAACCAATTGATAATAACTAATAAATTAAATCCTAATATTTTTTAATTCAAGATTAAAGCCAGACTAAATTTAAGCTAAACATTAAATGTTAATTCAAAACTCATGTCTATAGTTCTATAAATTTGAATTAACAAACTATTATAGATGTAGAATTATAAAAAAGCAGCAACTAAAATCCAAAATAACTAATTAACAATCAAGTGAAATATCTTAAACATTCATAAAGATTTATGTTTTAGAAAACCATTAAATTATAAATTTAATCCTATGAAAAAGACAAATAAACTTATATGGATGATTATAGCATTTGTCATAATTTCTATAAACACAAATGCTCAATCATATGATAAAAAAGCTAAAGAAGAAAATAGCCCAAATGATGTATATGCCTTTATTTACAATTGGTTTTCGGGCTTTGACCACCAAAAGGATCTAAATTACTTTACTAAATTTATAGCAAAACCTGTCAATATGGAATTTCCAGGTCAACCGATCAAATCTATATCAGATTTTGCAGATTGGTATAAGTGGATTCAGGAAAATATAGAATGGAACAGTCATGCATTAACCAATGTTCAAATATCAGGAAATGACACACAGGGATGGATAGCTAGCTATAATGTATTATGGAAGGCAAAGGATATAAAGGAGAAGAATATTATATTAAATGTACACCAGGAATTAGAGATAAAGAGAATTAAGGACCAGCTAAAGATTACAAAGCACAGAGTTTATGAACGGGGCAATAATCATCAAGACACACACATGACAGCTTTAATGAAAGCGGCAGGAGTTGGTAATATCGAAAAAGTAAAATCACTGATAAAATCTGGTGCTAATATTTTTGAATTAGATCCTATAACAGGTAGTTCTGTTGTACATTTTGCAGCTCAAGGAGGAAATGTCGCTGTAATGAAAGTTCTGATTGAAAACGGTGCGGAATCAATTATTAATCTTCAAGCAGCAAGTAATAGTTTTACACCATTAATGTGGGCTACATGGTATCAAAATACCGAAATGATAAAATACCTTTTAAGTTTGAAACATATCAATGCCAATTTAACAGATCAGTTTGGTCGTCGTGCAGATCAATTTCCTGCTATCGCAAAGGGATATAAAGACTACCATCCAATAGACAAAGAAATTATATCTATATATAAGAATTACTATGCTAAGTATTCGGCTTATGTGCAAAATAAATTTGAGGACGATAGAATAAGACCAAAGAATTTAGCAAAGGATGTAAATCTACAGATTCCAAATAATGAAATTGGAGCAGGACAGCATACTGCAGCATTGGTAGCAGCTAGAGACAATAAGATTAATCTTTTTAAGGAACTAATCAAAAATGGAGCAATAATGACCGCTGAGGGTGAGTATATGAAAGCTATAGTTGCACACAAAGCAGCCTATATGGGTAATCCAGAAATAATGAAGCTAATTGTAAAACATGCTGATTTTAATAAAATAAAAAATGCACAAGGCCCAACCAATGGATACACACCACTTCATGATGCGATATGGCATGGTCATACTGAGACAGCCAGAATATTAATAGATGCAGGAGTTAACACGAAGTTGAAAGCATGGGATGGAATGACTCCATTAGACTTGGCAAAGAAACTTAAGTACAAGAAAATAATAAAAATGATGCAAAATGTTAAATAAAAGATATCTCGCAAGCTTGCTTGTATTGTTATTGATAAACATAATAACAAATGCTTGTACAAAGTCGGAAGAGAAAGACAAGGATTCTCTCACAGCTAATAATGAAAGTAATATATCTCTGGTTAAATATAAGAAAGATGATTTACACAAGGCAGCAAATAAAGGAGACATTGAACTAGTAAAGAAGATCCTCAAAACAAAAATAGATGTAGATGCGAGGGATTCATTTGGAGGCACTGCACTCCATGCGGCAATGTTTCAAACTAATATCGAAATTGTTGAATTATTATTAAACGCGGGTTTTGACATAAATGCTCAAGGTAGTTCAAATAAATATACTCCTTTGCATGATGCTGTATGGGCTAATAACTTCGATGCTGTAGTAGTTTTAATAAAAAACGGAGCTGACTTAACAATAAAAAATAAAGAAGGAGATACAGCAAGCATGAAAGCCAAAAAAGAAAATAAGAAGAGAATCTACAATTACCTGATCAAGATTGGTAAATAAATATATCACACTTAAATAAAAAAATATAACTGATTCTTATTTATTTCTTTATATATTTAATTATTATTTTGTATTTTTTAAAACTAGAAAGGATGAAAACTAAAATTATTATTCTAGCTTTTTTGAGCTGCCTAATTATTAGCTGCAAACCGAAGATGAAAAAAAAAGTCCTAATGGTTATCACTTCGCATGATAAACTTGGGAATACAGAAGAAAAAACAGGCTATTGGCTAAGTGAACTAAGCCATCCCTGGCATAATTTTTTAAATGCTGGTTTTGAAATTGATTTTGTTTCTCCTAAAGGCGGAGAGGTGCCGATGGATCCTAGAAGTCTCGACAAAAAAGATTCAATAAATCAGATTTTTCTGTCAAATAAGTATTTTCAGAATAAAATAAAAAACACTAAATCCACCTCTGAAATAAATAGTTTAGAATATGATGCGATTCTATTCGTTGGAGGACACGGTGTAATGTGGGATTTTCCTGAGAATAAAACTATCATTAAAATAGCAACTGATATTTATGAAAGTAAAGGTATAATTGGTGCTGTATGCCATGGCCCTGCCGGTATTGTAAACATCATACTATCCAGTGGTAAATATCTGGTTGATGGCAAAAATATAAGCGCATTTACAAACGAGGAAGAAAAAGCTCTAAAACTTGATAGCATAGTTCCTTTTTCACTGGAAGATAAACTCATAGAACGAGGAGCCAAAATAATAAAAGCTAAAATGTGGAATGAAAAAGTATCTGTTGATGAAAGACTGGTAACTGGACAAAATCCACAATCAGCAGATTTGCTTAGCAAAAAAATTGTAGAACTTCTAAAAAATAAATAATGATAATTGTAACAGTAAAAAGCAAACCAATAAAAAATCATAAAGAAGATTTTATCAGAGAATTCAAGAATATAATGCCTATTGTTCATAAGGAAAAAGGCTGTATCGAATACGAAATTCATGAAAACAAATCGACTGAAGATGAATTGTTTATCTTCGAGAAATGGGAATCTCAACATGATCTTGACAAGCATTTGGAAACAGAACATATGACATCCTTTTTCAAAAAAGTAGGTGATTGGTTTGATTCTGAAAATGAAATGAATACATATGAACTAAAATAACATTTGGTTTGAAGAAGCGCCAAAAGGCACCAATATATAAATTGGTGCCTTCTTTATATTATGTCAAACCATACCCTCCCCTTGAAAAACAGCTTTCTACTCTGTAATTTTAAAGTTAAAACCTAACAAGCATAAAAACTAATCGTCGATAATTCCTGGGTATATTATAATCGGTGCTACCGCTTGTGTTTTAAAAGTTTTTCAATAAATTTTCAGTATACTCCTTATTCATAATCGCATTTTAGTCGCTTTTTACTAGTACTAATATTACTTTCACCGTTTAGGGTTGGTAATTGAGGCTGATTGGCTGCAGAGCCTGATTATATTAAGGCTTGAACTTTCAAATGATATTATTATTGGTATTTAGACATTTCTTATTTTTAATTTTAGATATTATTTATATGGATTTTCCATTATTGATAATTGGGCTAATTCTGATAATTTGGAACCTAATTTTATTATACGACTTAGGTGCTGAAAATTTCAGATGAAAAAACTATGGAATGCTTGAATAGTAAACTTTTAGGTCAATGAATGGCTTTCACCGTTTTGGGTTGGCGACTGTATTGCTTGAATTTGCAGTGTTTTTTAAACTTGTAAAAGATATTCTAATTGTTTTTATTTGATTTATCATATAATATCCATACTAACCGAAAATAATACTATGTTATCTAAGATATATTAGCCCCAAATTGATGCGAACATTTTTATTTCTGAAATAAATCCTAATATTTATCATGGTTTTAAATAGTTGTTTATATCTGAAAAGAATCGAAGAATTAGTAAAAATCAAAAAACGAAGACTATACTACCAGTGTTAGAGTAGAAAGCATAAAAGAATTTAGTCGTACAAACAAAATTTGTTTGCATAAAATTATTAGGAGGAGAGACAGGTTTATAGAGTTGAGTCGAGTAAAGTATGTTTAGATAGCCAAAATTAGAATCATCAAAACAGTCTGAATTAGATGCAAAAGCTTAAGCAGTAATTGGCAAACAATCTCTCAAGCTAATCGCAATGATTTTAATTTAATGACTCAAAATAGAGTAAAAAGGGAGATTAAAAGCTAGATTCTGTATAGAAATCAAAACTCAAAAGTGCAGTATAAAAACAATTAGAATCAGTTATTTGCTTATGTTTGGAAAGGTGCTGAAGAATTTGAAGTTATAAATATTGAGCAATTTCATTTAGTGAAAATTTATGTGCTAAGTATACCCTCAGTAAAATTTCAAACAAGTATAGAAAGTGAACTGGTCTAGATTAGTATAAAATAATATAAAACAAATAATATTATGAATAAAAATAAATTCTATTTCCCCGACAATTATCAAGAAGTAATAGATAATTCGATAATAGTAAAAGATTTTGAAATATTTCTAAGCTTGGCAGAGCAAAAAAAGTTGGAGCTTTCAAAAAATGGAATTTTATCAAATAAGTCCTCGGTTTTATTAAATGAATCGGTAAACAGAAAGATATTTATAGAAGCAAAAAGGCCAACATTTAAAAGTTATCCTAATATTATAGCTTTGTTTATTTTGTATAGAAAATGTGGATTTTATGAGGTCGTAAATCAGGGTAAAAAGGTTCTGTTAAAAACAAATGCAGACTTATTAAAGCAATGGAAAGAATTTTCTGAAACCGAAAAATATTTCTGCTTGTTTTCTAATATATTTTCCGGCTATGATTTTGAAGCTATTAATGAAAGCGGTAATAGCATTCTATTTATTTACCTATTAGAGTATCTTAAAAAAGCTAATATATCAGCAGAACATTATGATTATTTTTCAGGCACAATACTTGATAAAACAAATATTATATTTTTTGAATTGTTTGGTCTTCTTAAGCTAAAAGATTCTTTGTCCAAGGATAAAAAGAAGTGGGAATTTCAAGAAATTAGCTTGTATAATTATACTGCTTCCATATGTGATTCTATTTATTCAAATTTACAGGATTCAATTCATTCAGAAGAAATTAAGAATAACTTTGCTTACAATAAATTAGCAAAACTATTGGCAGATAAATTAGAATTGATTATTCCCGAATTAAAAAAACGATTAGTTTTCAATACAAAAAGATTAAAAGGAGCATATGTTTTTAAGATTCAATATGCTAAAGTATGGAGAAAAATTAAAATTGATAGCACAGCACTTGTAGATGATTTATGTGTTGCAATAATTGATGCGTTCAATTTTGATATGGATCATATGTATGAACTTAGTTATAAAACCAAATTTGGAGACAAGATAGAGTACACAGGATTTCCAAGTGGACATATATCCGATTATACAAATCCTCCATTCACTATTGATCATAAAATTGAAGAATTGGAATTGGTAAAGAATCAAAAACTTGAATTTTTATTTGATTTTGGAGATAATTGGGAGTTTGATATACTGTTAGAAGAAATTATTGAATCAGAAAAAAATGTAAAAACCGAGTTAATCGATCAAAAGGGCGAAGCTCCTGAGCAATATCCTCAGTATTGGGATTAATATTAAAGTCGATCTCTATAATATTCTGAATTTAGTTAAAAAGATTTTAGTTGATTTTGTGATGCTATATTTCAAGTTCGAAATTTGTAATCTACCACGCAAAATATTAGTCAATTAAATACATACAACTACTTTTGAAATCCAAGAGTGGTTTTTTCTAACTGAAGTTTCAGATGAATTTAAAATACTGATTATCTGAAGATAAAGTTTCTAAACAAACTGAAAAAAAAACATAAAGATAATAAGGAAGCTTATAGAATTTGGGACTATTGCTATCTAAAATGTAACGAAGTATTGTTCTTTTTTTTATGTTATTATAAATTTGTATTTACTAATTGAACTTAGGGAAGGAACTTAAGGATTTACTCTAAGATATAACTTTTGCTAATTCTAATATAAATATTCTTTGAAATTTACAAAGAACAACATTTTCTTGTAAGTCTTTATTTTACAATCAGATACAAATTTGCACATACTAAAATAAACATATTTATGATAGTAGTTTCTGATTACCAGAATGTATTGTGGTGAGAAACTTCAGTTAAAAACACAAAGAAATAGCAGCCAATACAGAGACAAAATATAAAACACTTAAAAAAATTGATTATCATAATCAACAACAGGCAAAACCCACCAACCACAAAGACATACATTCCAAACTCCTAGCAAAACAGCAGCATCCAAGACTAGTGTTATCATCTACATACAATCAAATAGGCTAAACTGCAAGAATATCAATAACTACAGCAAATATAAATTCTCAGACAGGGATTATAAACATAATCACTAAGATTTCAAGCTATTAAATCACTTTATTCAAAAACATATAGAAATAGCAAGCAATTCAGAAGTTAGATATAAAATCCTTAAAAAATAGATTATCATAATTAAAATTAGACCTAAACCGACCAACCACAAAAGCATACATTCCAAACCCTAGCAAAACCGCAGCATCCAAGACTAGTAAAATAATCAACATACAAACACACAAGCTAAACTACAAGAATATCAATAACTACTGCAAATACAAATTCACAGACTGACATTATAAACATAATCACAAGGATTCTAAGCTGTTAAATTACTCTATTTAAAAATTCACCAAAATAACAGGCATTACAGAGGCAAAATGTAAAATTCTTAAAAATTTGATTATCATAATTAATAAGAACCCAAACACACCAACCACAAACGCGTACATTACAAACACCCAGTAAAACAACAGCATCTAAGACTAACAAAATAAACAACATACAATCTCATAAGCTAAACTGAAAGAATATCAATGACTACAGCAAATACAAATTCT
>JAOARN010000021.1 GCA_025210485.1 Marinifilaceae bacterium
GATAATATAGAAATCAGACACCCCGAACAAGGGCCGCCAACCATCCTCTTTCTTATGCTAAAAAAATAGATATATATTGATTTTATTGTAAGAATGAAATAATGTAATAAAAGTAAAATTATTGTAACATTATTCCTAATGCTTGTTGAGTAATTACCACAAGAAGAAGTAACCAATGTATCTTACCTCCAATTACTCAAAAACTTAACTTTCCGCACCTCTAAAGCAATACTTATATAGTAATGTCTTGAGATGTCTTTTATCATCTTAAACAGCACCTAAAGCATATTATCGTCAATGCTTGTGATTCTCTTAATGCCAATAATATCTCTATTTATGATTTGAATACAAGATAAATGAGTGACACATTACATTCACTCGTGCATACAAAAGAAGGTTTGCTTTAAATAATTGGTAGCTTTAAAAAATTGGGACATTGTTTCAAAGCAGAGGAGAACTCTTGTTTGCATCTCTTTCCCATAAGAAGGGTGTGAAAAAGAAACAAACAAAAACTTAAATGGATGGAGAAAATAATGTGTCGCTAAAAGGAGACCACTTTTTAATATGGTTAACTTTAAATGAACTAATAAAGGATACACAATAAATTAAATAATAGACCTCAAAAAAGAGATCAATATCCAAAACTTATCGAGGTCTATTATTTTATGAAAATGGATAGAAAAATTGTATTTATCGCTTGAATACAGGAATAATTACAAATAGAAAAGAGTATACAGCAAGTGGAAGAACTTCTTTCTTTTGTTGGATACTTCTCAAGAGATCTTGAAAAAATATAAATGGCTTCCCAAAGATGTACTGTTACACGTTCTCATCAACAAAAAAACAATGCGTATTTGAAAGAAATAGGTGACCATTGTGGTATGAATAAAAACCACCTTTCGCCCTGCCCAGCATACTTTCGTTACAGTCATTACCCTCTCCGAGAGTACTCATTGAAACAGTGAGCAAAATGCTTGGTCATACGAATATTAAAACCATACAAACTCTATGTCAGAATTACGAACGAAAAGATATACTCAGACATGCAATTGTTATCTCAAAAATTAAATTGCTCAGAAATGAGTTTGGCTTAGTAAAAAACACCACTAGTAATGTAAATAATACTCCCAGCTGATTTTTAAAGTCAGGAGTTTTACTTATTATTTCACCTTTAGGCATTTCTCTTAGTCTTTATAAAAAAAGTTCCTGAACCATCATCCCACTAGATGAAATAATGAATTTTAGACAAAGTACTTCCTTAAAAAGTCTTTATGTTTAGTTTCTCTTTATTTTCCCTTCAGATTCAAATTCAATATATTTTGAATTACAATACTCCTCAGGCAATTTGTTTTGTAACAGACGGAAAAATTTCTCATCATGTGTTGATATAACTATTTGCTTATCATGCTCATTCGTTAAAGTTCTTAAAATATCAATGAAGGAAAGAATATTGATATCACTTAGGTTTTGAATTGGATCATCCATAAAGATGGTACTTATTGTGTCCATCCCATATTCAAATGCCTTTGCAAGAAATATACTTAATGAGAGAACATTTACTTGACCTGCACTTAAATATAGGTTCGGATTTACTTCGTCACTACCTTTGGCTGTAATTAAAAGTCTTGGACCTTTTTTACCCACATCAGCCTTAAATTCAATCTCTTTAAATTCTGGGTGAGGTTCGATTCTTTGATAAATTTGATTAATCACATCCTTATTAAAGTAATTAGAGATTCCGTCTCGTATATATGACATACAAGATTTTTTTAGAATTGATACTTTTTCTTTTAATTTATCCAGTTTTTTGTCTTCCTCTGTTATTTTACTCAGTTGATCAGTAATATCTTTTTGGCGAATCCCAACTTCCATTAGTTGCAAATCAGCTATTACTGATATAAGATCTTTTTCATAATTACTGTAGGCATTGATTGTCTTATTATAGAATGCTAACTTTTGCATCAATTCATCTTGGCTATAGTTTGTAGAATCAATAAGCATTTCATACTTATATTCATATTCCCTTATTTTTTTTAGTAATTCATTTTTTTCAGATTCTTTCTTTATTATTTCTCTACTTATGAGCTTCTCACTTAGTCCACAAGGACTAGAATCTATGGCTCTATTTAAAAAAATGATATATCTGGATTTAACCTTTATGTGCCATAGTAATGTTTCATATTCTTTGCGTCTAATATCCTCAAGCTCTTCAATGCCATTATGATCAAGCTCTTCCGTTTTTATCTTATATCTAGCAATAAGTTCTACAACCTTCTTGTACTGATCTTTTCCCTGTTTTTCATTTATATCCTTTCTATGCTCAGATATAGATTTTAAATATTGTGCTTTCTTCTTATCATTAGAAATCGAAAAAACACTAATATTATCCAAAATCCTTTCAATTCTCTCTTTTTTAGATAAAAGAATCCTCTTTTTATTTTTTATTCCTTGCGTTACTTTAGTAATTAATTTGTCAGATAATTTTTCTTCTTTTTCAAGGTATTTTGACAATAAAGTAGTAAAATTTTTGTATTCAGCTGTAAAAAACTGTGTTTTACGAATAATTGCATTTACTTCAAGTTCTTTATCTCCTTTTAACTTAGCTTCTGAACGTATTTCACCTCTTAATTCATCGATTTCTGCTTTTATATTATCGTTAAAGAACTTATGTATCTCTTCAATTTCGTTTACTAAATCTTTTATTTCCTTCTCAACTTTTTCAATTTCCTTTTTTTGATCAGTAACATCTGAAAAATCTTTAGTGCTAATTTTGATCTGTTCTAATAATTTTTCAAAATCATCATAACGTCTATTGCATAGAGGGCAGTTTTCCTGTTTAGTTTCTTGTACATATTCCTCTCCCCAAAGCTTTATACGTTTTAAATTCTCTTCAAGAGTACCTGATTTTTGTAACGCCTTCTTCTTTAATTTTAAATCATCACTTTTTGATTTTACCTGATCAGATAGTAATTTAAGCTCATAAACTTTTTGATCCCATTTTTCGACTTGTAGCGATAATTTTGCCCACTGCTTGGTGTCGTTAGCTTCTTGATAACTAGTTATTAAACTGTTTTTTTTGTCAATTTTATTCTGAATCTTCTTTAATTTTTTTTGAAGTTTAGGTAGTTGTTCTTTATTTTGTTCATTTTCCTTTTTATCAAAAAAATACTTTTCAGATTGAACTTTAATTACATTTAAATCTCCTACTATTAAATCATATTCATTTTGAACTATACTCTGTCCTTTAGCCAAAGACCTATGCCATTTACTTACCAAAAACTGATTAAAATCCGTCTTTTCAATATTTGTTTTACACTTGGCAATTTCTTCTTCTGATTTATTTACACTTTTTTTTGTGTCTAAAAATAAATCTAGAGCTTTAAGAATATCTCGATAGTCATCAAGCACTTGTTTATTTAAAGAAGATTGTTCCTCTAATTCATTCTTTTTTTCAATAGTAGAATTCAAACTATCGAAATTTTTCTTTTTTAATTTGATTTCTACTTGGTCATTTCTGATTTTATTTAAATCAACTTTATTTTTTTGATATATATCAAATTTATCAATAATTTTTTCAATATCTTCTTTTAGCTTTTTCTTTTCTTGGCTGGTGTTTGATATCTTTTGATTTGTAATATTGAGCTCCTTAGATAGTTTTTTGAACAACTCTACCGTTAAAGGCTCTTCTAGTCGAGTAAAACTAGTAGTCAATAGTTGATTAGAATCTAACTTATCAAGAGCATTATTGATATCACTGATTTTTTGTGGATCAAAAACAATCTTCTCGAATTCTTTATTTAACCTTAGTTTATCTGATTTATTTTGTGTTATTTTATTGATTATCTGTTTAAAAGCTTCATCTACTTTTTTATATTTATTGAGGGTTTCTTCGCCTTCGGTCCAAAAATCTTTCAATTCTTGAAACTTTTCCTCTGGACTTAAATATCTTAAAAATCGATCTATTTGATCTTGTGTCAAAATATTTGAATTAACCAACTTATTACCATTGTCGATTTTTAAATTACCATTTACAATTCCTTCCCTATAATCATTCTTTGTTCCATTTGTATTTCTACGAGTATACAAACTAACTTTTTTGTTAAAAAAACCTTTCTCTGTTAATATTTCAACATGTCCACGAACATTTGGGTCATTTTTATAACTCGAACGATTTGTTAAAATTATTTTATCCCTTAATTCTTCGTTATAATCCAACTCTTGAACCTCATTATTTGTCCTTTGTCCTATTCTATCAATTTTATCACTATATCCCCATTCTACCGCATCAAAAAAAGAAGTTTTTCCGAAACCATTTGGTGCATATAATGCAACCAAATTTGCCGTGCCTCGATTATTTTGAAAATTGAATTCTTGTTTTCCTTGATAGATGCGAAAATCAGATATATTAATTTGCTTGATTTTATTCATTTTCTACTTTTTTTAATAGTTTATCAATATCTCCATTTGCCTCTTCTATACTATGGAATAAATCTAATTCTTTTCTTTCCAGTAATTTTTCCAACGGTTTCTTTGTTTTTGTATTGGATGACAATTCAAAATCAAAAATTGCAAAACCTAACTTATTCTCAATTTCAACATCGTTTAATTTCTTTCCTATATTATCAAAAACGAGTTTTCGTGTAGCAAACTTATCTTGTTCTATTTGTAACTTGAGATCTTTGCTAATTTGTTCTTCAACAAAAAATACTTGATAAATATTCCATCGTTCAACATCTTTATCCAACGTCTGACTTTGAAAATAAATCGCTAAACAATCTCTTAAATCATCTTTTATTTTCATCAGTTCAGATTCTCCTTTAAGCTGAATTACAAAGACATAAATATTGTAATCTCTTTCATCTTTTATCCAACAATGCAATTCTTTGTAAAAAGAAAAATCTTCAAATTGCATTAAGCTAGTAATAGTATTTTCAGATTTAATTAATTGCATCTTCTATTAGTTGTTTTAAATTATTAGTAATTTCTTCCAATGTATTACTTTCTATTACTTTATTCCTTAACAGTTCAAGGCTTAAAACACCTACATAAGCTCCACAGATACTTGGTCCTGAGTTTTTAGGATTTGTAATATTAGTAATCACAGCCGAAGCGTTAATTGGCTTATTTCCAAAATGATTTTGATCGGAGTTAAATACATGACAGATATTCGTACCCAACTTATTTTGGTCATTTTTTTTATGAATAAACTTCTTAACGATTGATGAGTATGTTTCACCTTCCGAAAAATAAAAATCTATCTCAACAGAAATATCTATAGCCTTTTCCTTTTTAAACAATCCAAACTTCTTCTGAATTTCAGTTCTTGTTAGGGGAATATTAATATGGTTAATCTCGTCATATTTTCCTTTCAATAATTTTATGAAAGTCAATAATTCCAACCAACCTTTCCAAAGTTTATTATCAACACTTGTTGATTGCTTTAAGTACTTAATTATTTCATTAATATTATCATATTTTGGAGGATAAAATAACTCCCCTTGTATTGTTTCTAAAATTGATTGTGGTTTAATAGCTTTTGTCAATTCTTCTGCACAATTCTCACAATATATTTTCGAATCTTCGAATTGAGCAAATATTCCATTTGAATAATTAGAAAAACACTGTAAGGAATCAGGCTTGATTTCAATTTCACAATCTCTTAGAAATTGTTCCGCTCTATTAATACTAATCCCACCAAATGTCTGAGAATCTTGCCTCTTAAAAACACCAACAACATCATAGTCTGAATTAAAAACAGGAGCTCCAGATATACCTGCATGGTCTACTTGATTTCCAGAATTTAAATTTAAAATCAGATCATATATTATTTCATCTGAAAAAGCTAGATTTATATTATTAATAGTAGCTTCAATATTTACTCCTGTAGTTCTTTCATTTGAATGTTCAGGATAACCAAATAATTTTAGATTAAGACCTTCACATAAATGAGAAGATACCAATCTTAAACTTAAAGGAGCTTGAAAATCGTCTTGTTTAACTTTTAAAATAGCATAATCAAACTCTAAACTTTGAGAAATTATTTCGGCCGTATATTTCTTAGCTGGAACTTGATATGTAGAAAAGGTTATTGTTTTTATATCATCTAATACAGATAAAACATGATTACATGTTAATATTGTGTTTTTGGTTACAAAAAAACCAGATCCCTTACTCTTTTTTAAAACATTGCTTGAAACTGCAGTAATTCGACATACAGCATCTCTATAATCAATCATATCTCAACACTTTCTATTTGCTTATAGAAATAATTAAATTCTTTTTGTAATTTCGGATTTTTGAATTCCGAAATGTGCTTTAGGGAATGATTAAAGTATAACCCCCGTCTTTCCATTGTTTGTCTATTTATAACTGTAGAAATAGTTTCAACATCAGGATGATTATGTGTTTTGCCATTTGTCGAAAATAGATATTTATTTGAATCAATTATTTTAAATAAACTTGGTTTACAATTATTAAAACTACCATGATGAGACATTTTAATTGCATCGAATTTAATAGGATAATCTTCTTTTTGGGGAAACGCTTGTAATAATGCACTTTCAATGTCTTCAGCAAAAGCATCTCCTGTAAATAGGATCTTTTTCCCTTTATAATGTAAAATAAAGGAAATAGAACTTCCATTTTCTATCGAAGTATCAGGACTATACTCAATTTCTTTTGAGAAATATTTTATAGAATAATTGTTTATTGCTTTTGAAGCTTTTGCCTTGTTACCTAAAAATGTTTCATTGTCTTTATTGATTGTTTTACAATATAGTTCAAATGCATCATCTAACAATTCATCATCAGCCGTATGAATACCTTTATCTTTTAGATATTCAATAAAATCATTTTCCAATTCTTCTAATCGAGAATATGATGGAGTTAATAGCTGTAAATAGAGTCCATCATAGAGTTCAATATTCTCCCTACTTTCTGGTGATACTGCAAGATTATCAAAATCTATATTCCAACTATAACCATTTTCATATAACTGTTTTCCCAACAAAACTGCTTGTCTAGCAGATTTATCACCAACCAAATCGAATTCATTAACCTTTCTATCCAACTCTTTTAATTCTTCAACTATCTCTATAGTGTTTTCATTACTAACATTTTCTCTTTTTGAAAATTGCAAATGCTTAAAAGTATTCAACCAAACTTGCTCAATAGGAAAAAGTTTAGGATCATCAGCTTTTCCATTATCGTTGATTAACATCAAAGCACCTTGAATATGATCTGCATCATAATGTGTAATAATAAATCGGTCTATCTTTTTTCTTTTTTTTGATATTAGATCTTCTAACTTAGGTTTTATCCCTTGTCTGTAATTATAACCACAATCGATTAATAAATTAATTTCATTATCCGTATCAGGTTCAATTTGAACCAAGAAGCAATCTCCACTTCCTGCTTGAAACATATGTATTTTGATCATTTCCTTAAATTTAGCTCAATTATCTACTGACATGTTAATTTTTATATCTGAATAACCCTTTAGCAACATGAATATTTGTAATTTTTCACATTTTTAATGAAGTAGAATATCAAAAAATATTAATAATCTTTGAGGATAATTTAAATAAATAGAATAAAATATTTAACAGTAGGACACCTCTCATAATTAATACTTAATCTCTGAAAACAGACTTGTTCATAAAAAAAGGTCGATAATTCATTTATATTTGGATTGCTAAAAATATAAAGCATGAATAACGACCTTACGTGCAACTAAGATAGAAAACTTTATAAATATTTACAACATAATTTAAAAGAAAAGAATAGTTGAATTGAAGGGAGTGTTTTTGTGTGGTTTTAAGGAAAGAATTCCATATATCAAATAGGGGGTTCCTCCATGGTTTGTCCATGGTTCGTCCATGGTTCGTCCATGGTTTGTCCATCGATTTGAGGGTTTTCGATGGAGGAACCATGGACAAACCATGAAGGAACCATGGACAAAGTACCTTTCAATACCGTTTTTAACTGGTGTTTTTTTACGCTTATGTTTTTGTATGGTGGATATCTACGGTTATCCCTTTTGAGGTGGATTTATTGCTGTTTCTATGCTGATGTTTTGGTCGGGGGATAGGGTAAAAGAGGAAAGGTGGTTTGGTAGATGCAGGAGATGGGCGGTGATTGTTGGGAGATAGAGTGGTGCTGATTTAAGAACAACAGCTGTTGCCTCTGTTTTTAAACTCCTTTATGGTCATCCCATACTCTTTTTTGAAGGATCTAGCAAGGTGGCTACTGTCGGTAAAATTCAATTGCCAAGCGATCTCTTTTAGTCTTAGGGCGGTTTGAAGGATTTTGGTCTCCACGATTTTTAATTTTGATTTTAGAATATAGTTAATAA
>JAOARN010000022.1 GCA_025210485.1 Marinifilaceae bacterium
GGTGGTATGTATCGGTGCCCTGCAGAGCTTGATTTTGTTGTATTTTAGAGCTTTTACGAGATATTCTTATTTGCTTTATGGATTGAATCATTTGTTGTATTAGATCTTCTTATAGCTTCTTTGTTGAGCTATATTTCCAATTTTGATAATACTTTAGTTTATGCTAATAGGGAATTGTACTTATTCTCGAAATCTTTGATTTGAATTGGTGGCTTTGGTTAGCGGCGTTGGAAACGCCTAGCAGCGGTGCATCTGTTCTTTTCAATAGCTTTCACCGTTAATGGTTGGTGGACTGTATTGTCTTATTTTATAGAGATTTGGAGCTTTTATAGTTCTTGAATAGCTTTCATTGTTTAGGGTTGGTGGTATGTATCGGTCCCCTGCAGAGCTTGATTTTGATGTGCTTTTAGAGCTTTTGAGAAATATTCTTTCTGGTTTCATGGATTGAATCATTTGTTTTATTAGATCTTCTTATAGCTTCTTTGTTGAGCTTTATTTCCAATTTTGATAATACTTTAGTTTGTGCTAATTGGGGATTGTGTTTAATCTAGAAAATATTTGTTTGGAATTGTTGGCTTTGGTTAGCGGCCTTGGAAACGCCTAATATCGGTGCATCTGTGCTTTTTGAATAGCTTTCACCGTTAATGGTTGGTGGGCTGTATTGCCTGATTTTATTGAGATTTGGAGTTTTTAGTGTTCTTGAATGGTTTTCATCGTTTAGGGTTGGTAGTTTATATTGGTGCGCTGCAGAGCTTGATTTTGATGTGCTTTTAGAGCTTTTGAGAAATATTCTTTCTGGTTTCATGGATTGAATCATTTGTTTTATTAGATCTTCTTATAGCTTCTTTGTTGAGCTTTATTTCCAATTTTGGTAATTGGGTGATATCTGATAAATAGGAATCAAATTTTGTTATAGTTCTTCGGCCTTGGAAATGCCTAGCAGCGGTGCTTCTGATCTTTGAACAGCTTTCTTCTGAACAGCTTTCACCGTTAATGGTTGGTGGGCTGTATTGCCTTATTTTGCTGTATTTTTAGAGCTTTTAAGAGATATTCTTATTGGTTTTATGGATTGAGTTATTTGTAGTAATAGATTTTCTTATAGCTTCTTTGTTGAGCTGTATTTCCAATTTTGATAATACTTTAGGTTGTGTTAATTGGGAATTGTGCTTATTCTCGAAATCTTTGATTTGAATTGTTGGCTTTGGTTAGCGGCGTTGGGAATGTCTAATAGCGGTGCTTCTGAGGATTCTGAACAGCTTTCACCGTTAATGGTTGGTGGGCTGTATTGTTTTATTTTATTGAGATTCAGAGCTTTTATAGTTCTTGAATGGATTTCACCGTTTAGGCATGGTTAATAAAGGCTTTGAAATTTCAGTAATTTAACATTAAAACGCTATTTTAATTTTAGATTTGTTTGACAAAACATATTTAGGCTGGTAATATTTTGTATTTTAACTGTATTTCGATTGTTTTGTCATTACTTATCACAATATCTATTTCTCTTAATATGATTGACAATAAAGAATTCAAAAAATTTAAAAAAGGCGACAGAATTATATTTAAAAAAGTATTTGATTCATTTTATAACGGGCTGTTTCTTTTTGCGAATAAGTATGTAAATAATCACCAAGAATCAGAAGATATATTGCAAGAGGTGTTTTCCATGCTATGGAATAAGAAGGACGAAATAAAAAATGCAGATAGTCTTAAGGCATTTTTGTACGTTAGTGTTCGTAATTCAGCATTAAATATTATTAGAAGAAAAAAGCTTGTAGATAATAGTAATTCTCAGCTAAAGATTGATTTGTATGATGAAGATTTCTATAAAGAAAATTTGATAGAAGAAGAAACTTTTAGAATTTTGATTCAAGCAATAGAAACTCTTCCAAGCCAAACAAGCAAGGTTTGCAAGATGGTATTAAATGGATCTAGAAATATTGATATTGCGGAAGAACTTGGAATTACTACACATACAGTTAAATATCATAAACAACAAGCTTTCTCCGAATTGAAGAAAAAACTATCTAATCATATTTATCTGTGTGTTTTATTATCTGCCTTTTTTGAATTATAGGATCCAGTTATAAACGGCATTTCCAAAATTCCGAAAAAATCCGACCGTTTAAATTTTGATTTTGCTGCTAAATTAAACAAATATTACTGTAATTTGTGTGTGATTTACTACATTAACAATTATGATATTAGTCAAAACAGCTAATTCATTAAAAATAAGTAAAAATAAAAGCATTTAATCTGTTGAACTACATTTACTAAACCTCCTGAAATAACTGTCTTATTTCGCACATATTCAAAATATAGAGCACTAGCTAAAGATGGTTTTATAATATTCCTATTTTGTGTAACAAATTACACATACTAATAAATCACACTAATAATATCGTGCATAAATGGACGATATTAAGCCCTTAGAGCAATGTTTATTATCAGTATGTAAATTTCTAAATGAATGGTTGTATAATGCTTAGACTGTTAATGATATTATATTCAATACAAGAGCTTTGTCTTTTATCATTCTTGTATATTTGTAGTAAATAACCCACAACGAAACAAAATGAATATTTCTACATTCGAATTACAAGAGCTCAGAAGAGTTTTGAGCAAAAAAGACAAAGAAGATATTGCTCAACAAGTTGGGAAATCTTTTCGCCTTGTAACAGCTGTATTGCAAGGAGACAGAACAAACGATGAAGTTGAACAATTAATTCTTGATACTGCTCGGTCAAACACATACAAACTTCTTAAAACTTTAAACATCATAAATTCACGCAATCAGACACTTAAATTAAACTATAAGCAATATAAATCTTTTAAGGAGTCAATGCCTCGGACAGGTGAAGAGTATTGTAAGTTTATGGATATATATTTGCAGTTGGTGAATATTAATTTTTTTAATACAAGGGAGATAATACTCTATCTAAAATCAAATTTTGTTGATTTCTATTACAAAAATTGTTGGACTGCATATTTATTGGAACGTCTTCTTGGGGTTCATGAAAAAGAAGCTTATAAAGAATACAACAAGAGCTTACCTAAATCGTAAGCTCTTGTAAATGTTTTTTAAACGCTGTTTAAAAACTAATTAATCTTTCTTGTAATAATACATTATATCAGTATATTTTGAACTATAGTTTACAGCCGTTGAGACATTTATTCTTTTCGCATTTACAAAAGGATTTGCGACTGATGAAACGCTGCTTATCCATCCGCAAAGCTCTACAATCTGCGATTTATCACTGGTGAAATAAAAATAATTCTGATTGGTTATTACATTTAATACTTCTAAATAATCTTTTAATTTCCAATACCCATCACTGTTATATGAACTGGAATCGGTTGACAGATAAGGTGGATCAACTATAAATACTACATTGGGATAATCTTTATAAATATTATAAATTTCTTTATAGTCCTTCCTTACAACTTCTACACCTATTAAATATCCAGCTGCATTATAATCGCTTTGGCGAATACAGTTGTATAAAGTGCTTTTCTGAAAATCTTCTAATGTTTTACCATAATTCATGCTGAACATTAGCGAAGATGAAAGCGTAATCCAATCAACAAAACCTTTATTTACATGGCTTAGTATTTCAATTACTTTTTCTCGTGTTTCTCCTATTATTCGTTTGTCTTTAGGGTAATCTTTTAGGACTTTTCTTAACTCGTGAAGAATTTTGTTTGTCCTCTGAATATTTGCTAAACGCTTGGAATAATTGTCGAAATCATTCCAAATAACCTTACTGTTCGGATGGACTTGTTTGGCGGTATGGCTTAATAAACCGCTGCCGCCAAACAAGTCTACAAAGATTTTTTCTTCTGAAAATTGTTCTAAATACTTTTTAAAAATTTGGACAAATCTACGCTTTTGCCCTTGAAATGGTAATGGTGCTTTTGAATAGTTTTTTATCATTAATTTAATTTATGGTTTATGTGGGTGATAATCACCCCGTACTTGTACAGATATACTTTCAATTATGCCGTCAAGCTCTAGGCGTATAGTGCCAGTATATCCATCTCCTGGGTCAACTTCCTGCCAGCTCGATATTTGTAATTTTGAACCTGAGATACTTACAGACAAATGTGAACCACTGTAGTTTAAATCCCAATCACTTATATCATAGTTTGATGAGAGTATGAATTCCTTATAGGTAACATTAGGAGGACTAAACGTTAAAGAAGAGGGGCAGCCATTTAAATATGGTTTTCGTCTTTGGCTTACTCTTATTCGTTTTTCTTGTCCGTTGCTTCTAATTATCAATTCTGCTGATCGGTCATATGAGCCTGTTAATGAAGTTTCCCAGTAGGGGATTACGGTATTGTTTGTTTTTATATACCTTAGATTTGAATGAGTAGAACTAACGGTAAAAGGAAAGCTTGAATAAACTGAAATTCCTTGCTTACCCATAGCTACATCTCTTACAATTCCTTCGTAAGATTGCGTATAATTATATGCACTGCATGCAAGCGAACTACTCTCATAGCTTTTAAAGCTTGCTAGATTTCTTCTGTTTCGCAGAGTTGGAAGGCTATCACAATATGAAGAATCCAAACTGCCTTTGACAACTTGTTTTAATTCATATTCAGACCTTAGTGCTCCATTAGATTTATAAAAAATATCCCGAGTTTTTTTGCTTGAAATGCCAAGTGCTGATAGTATTTCGCTCACATGTAAATTATTTACTGGTAATCCCATTATAATTGTGTTATATCTGAGTTTGTGCAAATTCCAAGATTAATAATATAATCCTTGGTTTTTTGAATTATTATTTCCCAAACATCAGGTTTGGAGAAAAATTGAATATGACCTTGAGTTTGAATCTCAAAATCCTCTAGAAGCTGCCAATTGTCGTTTATGATTATTTCTTCATTTTCATTTGTAACCGAGATAGGAGAATTATAGAAAACCTCATGTCTTAAATGATTTCTTGCAGAATCTTCCTTTTTGCTTTCATGGTTAAAATATGGGTATAATTCTACTTTTACAGTTTTGCCATTAGTGAGCTGTACTGCATTAAGGAAAACAACACACTCCTTGAGTGGCTTTCCTCTGAATTTTAATTTGTTTGAGTTTATTTTTAGCATTATCTAATTATTAAATCATTGCAAATTGTATCTCCATTTTTTATTGTAACAGGATCTGCAAAATCACAGCTAATTAGTTCTATTTCCTGTTCGGTATCAGCAGATTGATGAACCAGTTTTAATTTTTTGGGTGCCTCAGCACCTGTTCCTAACCATAATTTTTCTATCCCATCTAAATATCCCTTTATTGACATGTACCCATCTAATCCATCTAATATTAAATTATAACCACTTCTTTTTAATCTTATTTGCTTTGCTTTTATAATTTGTTCTTCATTATTTAAATCCACTTTGCTATCATATAATTGCTTCACCGCCTTAGAACTTGCCACATGCTCTTCACTATCGGAATCAATTGCGTGGCTGATTTTTGATTGTGTGATAAAACCTCCAACAACCCAGTCATAAAGTTTTTTTAAGCTCCATTTTGGGCTTGTTTCTTCTATACCTTGCTCCCCTCGCACTTGGTCAATTGCCAAATTGGCTTTGGTTGCTGCATCAGCTTTAGCAGAGCTTAAAGCAACATTGGCTTTGCTTGTTGCATCAGTTTTTGCTCTCTGTTCTATTCCGTTCCAATTGTTAATATCTGCATCTGTCACCATGCGATGTAATGAATCCTGAAATGCTTGTCGAAAAGTTCTTCCTCCATTCTGATTAATTGTAATATAGTTCGTTTCGGGGACTGTAGTGCTTACAACAGCTAGGTATATTTCAGCATCAACTCTACTAATTCCATCATCATATTGTGCTAACTCATCTGTTTTTTCGACCTTCAAATAAACTGGAAACTTGTCTACATCAGCACCTAAAAAAGGCATAATCTTCCCATTTAGAAAAACCATACCCTCTGATATATTTTTTTGATCTACAACACAACCCGAGATGATACAGTTGCCATAGGGAAGATAAAAACCCTCAATCGCCTTATAAAGTTGATTCTGGAAATCATCTATCAAATTATTGTTAAACCATTTTTTACCTCCTGTTTTATCTACTTGTCTTTTCATATTTTACTTAACTATAAATGTTTTTCCTGCTAATTTATATTTTCTTATTTCTGATTTAACTAGCTCCTTTTTTGCAATTATGCTTTTGGGTGCATACACTATAAAGTCAACTCCTAAACTGTTTTGAATTTCTCCCTTACCAAAAATCACTGTATTATTAATTTCCGTGCGTGGGTAACCTTCTTCTTTAGAATAAATCACAAGACCACCACTTTTGTAATGTGCAATTTGGAATTGTGCATTAAACTTCTTTGAAAGATGCCCTTGCAAACTAAGGGTCTGTCCAGTGAGGTTTGCTTCATAAAATTTGTCTTTTCTATATTGGTTAAATCCAATAAAATCAATTGAACCATTCCATAATTGAAAAAGAGGATATGATAAGCAATTAATCCATAGTGAATGTCCCCTAAAAATATATCCTAGTAATGATAAGATATAGTTCCTGATATTGAAGTTAATCCATCGACTCATTTGTTATATAGTTAAATGATTCGACAACATTTTTATCACTTAGTTCATTATCATAAAAGTTAAAATAACCTGATGCAACGACATATGTTCTTTCTATTGTTTTTTCACCGCCTCCGTGATTTGCTTTTAAATCTATTAACTGAAAGTCTTCAACTCCCACGGTATTTCTAATACAGGAGATAATTTCATTTTTTACAATCTGACCTGTAAAATCAAATTCATTCTTGAATAAATCAAGGCTTTTTCTAATATTATCCTTTACAGCATCTAAGGCATAACTTCCATCATAATACACATTTCCTCCAATTATT
Organism: Marinifilaceae bacterium; assembly: GCA_025210485.1. Lineage (GTDB taxonomy): Bacteria > Bacteroidota > Bacteroidia > Bacteroidales > Marinifilaceae > JAOARN01. The sequence continues at coordinate 6,893 of JAOARN010000022.1, forward strand.
ATTTTATCAGAATTCAATGATTTTACATTTAAACGTGTTCCTGCAACTTTTGCATCGTTTAAATAGTTTTTAAATTGTAATAACATTTCATCACTTAGCTTTATTAGATTGCCATTCTTGTCTTGTGTTGCTACTTTAATTGTCAAACTACTATCTTCGTCGTTTTCAGTTATGGAAACTCTTTTTATTATCTTTAAATCTGTATCCGCACTGTAATCTTTATACTTTATGTAATCGAGCTTACCTGTTTCAGTATTAAATTTATACCTATAACCCAACTTAAAATCATATGCTAATTTTATATACCACTCAAGTCTTCCGTAGCGTCTATTATCAATATAGTTTTGTAGATAATCTTTAGTTGAATCAATTATTTGTTCAAAAAGATTTATAGTAGAAGCTATGATAAAAGACCACAGTCTCCAGATAGCAAATTTGCTTTCTGAACTTAATTCAGGCATATTCTTTTTTACTTCGCTCTCTATTACAGATTGTATTTCCTGAGTTGTACGTGCCATTATTCTGATACTACTTTAATGTTTCTTTCCTTGTAATAATTAACTATTTCGGGTTTCTGAATTCTTGGAATTTTGATTGGAGTTCCTACTGGAGGATCATGCCCTAAATCAAAATTATTTTCTAAAGCTATTTCAAAGACAGATTCATGTGAACCTGTCTCTTGTATAGCTATATCATTTAAATTTTGACCTTCTTCAAGTATTACTATTTTCATTTAAAAGCCTCCTTGCGATCTTTTCTCCTCAATAAATTGATGTCAACATTCTTAAGTAATGAGCCACCTATTTTCTCCAGAGATCTTCCTCCAACATATCCGCCAATAGCGATTTTTAATATGCTAAGGACTTCCATTTCAAGCTCTGTACTAATATTACTATCAGCAAAACCGAACCATCTGCACACTAGCATAAAACCAAATGTCAACATTAAAATAGGTCGCCACGATCTTTGTAAAAAGTTGCCTTTCATTTCAACTGTTAACACTTCTTTGTGAATGTTAAATAAAGAGGTTAATGCTGTTAAGATTACACTGCCTAATCGCTCTTTTAAAACTCCTTTTTCTTCTTCGGATGAAATACATTCATCAATCACATTTCCTGTTTTCTCCACAAGATTACTTGCACCCTGCGTAAAGATTTTGTTTAATATTCCCATGATTATACCCTATTTGTCCAACCAGGAATAAAAACTTCCTGCTCTTTGTTATTTTTAGCAATTTTCTCGTATTTAACAAGTTGGTAAAAATTAATCCATTTTAACAACCAATTTTCAAGAAGTTTTATATTTCTAGACTTAAACCTTTCTGTTTCAAAGTACAGTTTATATGCACTCAAAGTTTTAGAACCAAAACCTCCATCGACTAAAAGATCTTTATAATCTTTTTCATTCCTATTTAGAATGTTTAAGGATTTCTGAAGACATTTTATAGCATAGTTTAGCCCCATATTTACAGCTGTGTCAAATAATTCATTTGCGATTCTTTGTCTTAATTGAGAAGCAAGTAGTTTATTCCAGAACTGCTCTTTGTAAAAATCCATTACTGCTTGATTTAAACTTATATTATAATCCAAATGCCCTATCCAATTACCAGAAGCAAACTCAAGATTCTTCATTTCATCTATAATGATCCATCCATACCAATCGCCCCAATGAACCCTAGAAATACCTTTATAAGTTTCACCTCCTTTGTCTTTTTTATGATTAGAGTATCCTCCCTCATGACCGAGAGTTTTTTTAAAAGCTTTTTCAAAATCTGCCATTACACTTTAATTTCAAGATTATCAATGTTTTTTATGTTTACTTCAGGATTAGAGAATACATCACTTTTTAATTCAATCTTTAATTCTCTTTCAAATTGCCTTAGTTTATCTTTAGAGCCCTTTAAAAATCGTTTAATACCAAAACCTGAAATAGGAAATTGCCTTAGTAGACCTTTAGGTGCCTCTACAATACAATCAATATGTTGCTGCTCTGAGTTTCCTGTAACAAAATCACCATCTCGTATAATTGGATTTCTTACTGAATCAATTAAAATATCATTCATTTTTAATTATTAGTTGTTAATTATTAATTATGAGTTACTTCTAGTTCACTAATCATTAAAAATTATTAATGCTTAATTTTCTCATTAACTATATCAGAGAAATTTTCAGTTTCAGTTATTTTTTCTAACTCAGCCAACATGGTTGTTTGGTACATGGTTCCACCATCCATACTTCCTGATGCTGGCTTACCATTTTTTATGGCATTAATAATTCCATCAACTCTTTTGCTAAGTACTCCTAATTGCTTAACAAGCTTATCCACGATAATAATTCCACCAAGCTTTCCCCCATTAATTAATATATTGTCTTGATTAATAATTAGAGTAGATTCTCCAAACTTGATATTGAGTTCTTCTGGACATTCACAAGCTAAAACAAAAGCCTCAGTTGCATTATTTTCTATTAGGCTGCATAATACTCTAGATCCAATCTTTGGTATGCTAGTAATATTATTTTCTAACTCACCAATAATAGCATTTAAACGCACTTTAAATAGAGTCGGTTTGTCTTCTCTAGTGATGGTACAATATTGTTTATTTTCAGCAATCTCTTTTACTGTTCCTAGGAATACGAAACTTGGGATACTCTTTTCTAAAAGCAATTCAACTAGCCGCTGAAATTTCTCTTCCATTATACTTTATAGCTAGCTTTATTAATTCGTTCAAAATAGGTTTCGCCCCATCTGATTTTTACCGATTCTATAAGGTAATTGCCTGCTCGTTCAGGTTCATCATTATCGATGATATTCAAAATATCTCCAGCTTTTGTACGAGGTATTCCAAAACCTGTAATAGAACCTGAATAGCCATCAAAACATAGCTGTTTTAATTTAGCTTTAGCATATTGTTTTAATTCCGAATTGCTTACATCTCCGAAATTTAAAGTCCTTACCATGGCATTTGAGTCTGTACTTCCTATTTCTTCTTTTATTTTTGTCCCATTTGCTTTATTTGCAATAGCGATAATCTTAATCTTATAATCTTCTTTCCTTTTGAACTTTAACTTATTATCCTTAATATTTCTTTTAAATTCGTATTTATGGGTTGCTCCAGAACTATTTTTTATATCATAAGCAAAGCCACAATACAAAATATTATCCTTAAGATATGTATAAAGACCATATTGTTTTTTTAGATATAGAAAGACTTGATAAGAGCTTTGATTATCAATAATAAATTTACTAAAACTCAAATCAGGACATTGATGTTTGTGATTTGGAGCTATGGTCTTTAATAATTCACTTAGGCTTAGCTTTTCCCAACTTTCTACAAAATTATTTTGTTTAAATATATACATCTCATCATCTAAGTGTATTTTCAGAGGTGCATCACTTTCTATCTCTCTGACATATCCTTCAAATTCTTGGTGTATTTTATCATTGTAACCCAAGTATATTTTTGCTTTGTCACCAACCTTAATACAGTCCAAAAGGGCTTTTTGCTTAAATGATTTTATATTCTTAGGCAGAACTACTGTTGCCTTATCTGATAATTCAATTACTGATTCATCAATCTCTACAGAGTTGATTTGCTCAAATTTGTATGAGCCTATTTCTACTTTAGCATGTAAGTTTACATACATAATACAGAGTGTTATAAGTACTAAAATTGATTTCATTACTACTAGTTTAATTCAAATTCAATTGGTTTTATAGAGCGAGCTTGCAGAGAGTACTTTATCGTATCAGGAAAACCTTCTACCATATCGAAGCTTATTGATTTAAAGTAAATAGAATCAATCCCCTTGTCAGAAAAAAGATTTCCAGTTATTTCAACCCTATCATTTATCTCGAAGAAATTGTTTAGTTCCTCTACCTTTTTCTTAGGGTAATGATGACTCTCCATATCTATAATAATTCCTGAGAGTTTGATATTCCAAGGCTTTAAGCCATAGTTTTCGACAACTACCGCATCAGAACCATTCACATAGGTTTCCTTTATTGCTTTGGATCTATTAAAACTAACCATTGGTGGAGGAGCAAAGAAGCTTCCTGTTTTTTCTTCCGATTTATTAAACAGTTCTGCCATCTTTCCTTTAAATAAACCTGATTTACCTTGAGTGAAAGGCAATGAACCAAAATTCAAAATTATACCTTTAGCTTTCATGCTAATATTCTCGAACTCTTCTTCTTCACCCTCATAGAGTTCAAAATTCTTATAGATACCTGAATTTGATATACCTACATTCAAAATTTTTGATCCAAAATTTTTTGCTAAAAAGCCAAATGCATTCTGATATCGTGTTGCTAAGTCTATTCTATAATTACCCATGTTTTTTTAATTGTAATTATCAATTGTTAATGTGATTTTATTAACCACTTACAATTAACCATTATCCATCACTAAGCTTTGTTCCTAAAATTTTGCTTTCTGCAAGCCATTGTATTTGCCTTAATTTTTCCATCCAAATTTCATCATCCAAATCCTCGGGATGTGGAATATTGAAATAAAAACTCATCAAGGCATTTGTTTTTCTTACTAAGTCGCACATATCACCGAGGCTATCATTAGTATATAGCCTCGGGTAGTGCTCTATTAGTTTTTTATTATTGCCTTTCTTACTGGAATTAATTCAGCTGCTGCACTGAAAGCTGCGAAAAAAGCATCATCATTTTCTAAGATAAAAGTCTTGTCAGACAAGACACAGGCTTTAATAAGAATCTCCTTTGCCTTATTAGGGCTTTTATCTATCCATTTTTCAAACTCGCCCATGGTGTTTCGATCAGGAACACGTATGACGATATCCATTGTTTCTGTTTCTTCATCGTCAAGATACAGAGTTGCGACTTTCACCTTCTTTTGTCCATATCTTTCTTTCCATGCTGCAAACATTGCATTTGTTACACCTTCAGGTAATACTAATTTTTTATCAGTTTTTTTAATATTTTCTTTTTCTGCCATTTTTCTAAAATTCTAACAATTAAGAGTTAATGATTAAATATTATTGTACTTTATGTCTAACACAAACATTTCAAATTGCTTCCCAAGACCCATTTCTCCAGTAACTTCTCTCCCCTGCGTCTGAAACTTACAGGTAATAGTATCATTTATGATATCATTATACTCATCGACAAAACTTACATTTATATCGAATGGTTTTATGGATAAAAGATTACCTTTTGCAGCTTTTTCGATTGCCACAATTTCTTCCATAGGAAAAGTTATGGAACATGAATTTTCAATTTTACCCATGCTCCAACTCCTTGCTTTTCTTTTTAAAGAATAATTACGCTGATGCTCCTGGGTAGTTTCATAAGTAATCTCTGTAACTTCTGAATCAGGATTCCCCAACATATTGACAATGACATCACCACTGTCGTAGGCTTTCCCATTTTTATTTATTCTTGCCATTACAATTTGTTCTTAAGGTTAATAGTTCCAGATATTTTATTTATTGTTCCGTAGGGAACTACTGTGAAAGAGGCAATTAAAGCCTTTTCTCCAGATAGTAAATCGGAATTTGAATCGATACTTGTTTTACCTTCGGATATTTCTCCAGCATTCTCCATAAGCTCAAAGGCTATATCACCTATGCCTTCAAAATACTTAACAGTTCCAAGAGTTAATTTACCTGTTTTAGGATCTAATTTTTGTACAGTTTTTACTTTTGGTAGTAATTGAATTCTTAATAATCTGGCCGCTTTATCAAGTGTTCTTCCAAGCGAAATAGTATGTTCATTCACATAAGATTCTGAATCAATCGATGCTTCGACACAGGTATGATCATTGTTCCATCGCAAACCTACTAGTCCAATTTCACGAATAGGGAAAATATAATGTTTGCCATCTAAGGTACTCCATTCATGTTCTACATCTTTAATTTGCTGATGTGATGATAAGCCACCAATCATAAAGGCATCTTTACCCGAATCGGTAATATTCATGCTTTCATTTTCACCTATATTTTGGTTGATTTTGCATTTAGCAACACAACCCAAAGCAGTGCCTACAGCAGCATGTTTTTTGCCTATATCATCAAGTTTTTCAGCATAGTTCCAATCTTGCCCAATTACTACTGAAACTTTTTCAGCAGGAGTGTCAGGTATTGCTTTTAAATCTAATACAGAACCTGCATTACCTACATAGTCTCTGCCTTCCAATAATATATTTAGAGGTCGATAATGATTAAAACACCAATTTGAAAACTCCTGTGCTTTTGCAATAGCCGCTCTTACTTCCGAATTTAAACCATCAACAGCAGTATCAGTATATCCATTTGCAGGATTAATAGAAACGGCTAATTGTTTGATTTGCCCATCGGCATCATTTATAAGTTTTTGAGCCAAGTTAACATCAGTTAAAAGCTCCGACATGGTTTTTGATTGTTCGGCAATCATTAAATGCAATTCCGTACCATCTCCAGCCATGCGATAAAACTCTTTTATGTGATAATACAATCTAACTTTATTCGTTTTATCGTATTCGGAAGTGATGCCTAAATCCTCTGCCATTTTAAGATTTCCGATTGTATAGAGCTTACCATATTCGAGCTTAGCCGATACAGATACGCAAGTTGCTATCAAACCTGAAGTGCTATCGGCGGAACCTGATGCATTAGCTCCAATAGTTCCTTTTTTTATATCAACTCCGCTCATTATTCCTTATTTTTAAGTTCCTCAATTTCATTTTCTATTCTTGAAACTTCTTTGTCTAAATCTTTTATTAAATCAAAATGTTTTTCCAATTCAGACTCCTCCAGATTATCAACATTTTGTTCATTAGCTTCTTTTAGTTTCATCTCAGCATCTAGCAATTCTTGTTGTTTGCAAGCTATCAACTGCTCTAAACTTTCAGGCTCAGCAACAATGCACTTGACTCTACTTTTCTTATTGTCAACAGAAATAAGAGCGAGATTTATACTGGAAAAAAATTCACCTTTATCGTTTGTAAATATCTCAGTCCAATTATTACTTTGCATTAAATCTTGAGCCTTTTTTTTAATTTCTTCTGATAGTTTCATAGTTTACTTTTAATAAGTACTACAATAATTGATGTAAGCAAAGAAGATAAAAAGGCAATAACTCCAGACCAAACTTTTGTTTTTGTTTCAATATTGCTTACACGCACCAATAAGTCGGTGTAACTTCCTGAAAGTTTATCCATTTTATGATTCATTTCAAGTACTTTGCTATTCAGTATAACTAACAGTTCTCTTTGTGTAAGTCTATTTAGATCTATTTCTTGGTTATCGCTCATTTTATCTGTCTTTTTAAATTCTATTTAAATAATTATTAAATGATTGCCCCAAGTGCTTGCTGCTTTTGTGGCAAGGCTATAAATCTATGTCTGAAGTTGACTAGGTTTCTTTGAGTAGTAGGGTTGTTTTCGGCTTTTGAGGAATACATTTTAGTACTGCCTTTTGCTTTACTAACCCTTTTCTTAACAAAAGCCACTGATGCTTTTAAATCTCCATCTCCAGCTACAGCACCAAAAGAAACTTTTGCTTTTGTAGTTTTATTAATCAAGGGTGAATACAATGATTGGTAAATTTCAAAATCATACATATCTGAAATTTTACCCTTTTTGTGATTAGTATACAGGGCTCTAAATTCTTTGTCCTCTAGTAGTAAATCTCCACAATGTTGAGAATTTAAAACCAAACGTCTTCCTTCTATGGCAATGCCTGCATTATCAAAAGCAATTTTAAGATTGATAATATCATTTCTTACTAATCTTTTTCTGCCTGTTCCATCATCAGCGCCACTAGCAATTAATACTGGAGTATTCGCTGTATGTTTTGCAGGACAGATAGAATGTAAGGCTTTTTGAAATTTTTTGTCCGACATATTATCGGCATGCTTATTTTTAGCACGACCAATTTTATCATATGTGCAAGCCTCTAATTCATCATCTGAAATTGATGTGGCTTTAGTTTGATATTTATCCAATTTGATGGCGATATCTTCATCGTCAAAATCTTGTATTGGAATAGGATAAGTTGTATTGTTGATTAATACTTCAGGGTCGATACCACTATCGGTTAAATGCAATGTATCATTATCCACATATTGATCTAAATTATCAACACCATCTAACCAAGATCCATCTTCTTTTTGTTGAAGTCTGGCAACAACCCCTTTTATCCAAACTTGTTTTTTTACAGTTCCCATTTATCTTATTTAATAAGGTTTTTTAATTATTCTGGTAATTCTCCGAACTCTACTTTATATAAAGCATTGAAAGTTTCTTTGTTCTCTTTTTCGAGTTTAGCTAAAGCCTTAGGGTCTTTTTCCTGATAGTCGTTCCAAGTCCAGTTTTTTCTGTCCTCTTTTTTACCTGTTGCTTGAGTCGATGCTTGTCCTCCTCCAGTATGCAACATTTCTGATAGCGACGTTCGTGGCTTTAATGCATTCAATGCCATTCTAAGGGCATCTAGTCCAGCACTTTTACCTATTTTTATATAATTTTCTTTTTCATCGTCCGACATGCTTATTCCTTCTTCATTAGACTTTGCATCGATAATGCTATCTATTTCAGAATCTTTATAAGATTTTAACTCGTTTTGAGCTTTTGTTTTTGCTTGTTTTTCTGCTTCTAGCTTAGCATCAATTGCTTCCATTATTGCAGTGTCTGAACTGTCTGCCGTTACATTTTTCAAATCGTATCGGGCAATCATAAGGGTTTTATCCATTTTCTTATTTTTAGGAATATCTATTAATATTGATTTATACTGTTGATATAAAGCTTCTGCTCCAAGTGTTTTTGCTTCGTTTTTATCTAAATTTCTTATATCTTTGCTGCTTGGCTTTATAATTTTATTTACCAAACCTTTAGCTAAGGCTTCGTTAGCATCCAACCAGTGATCCACACCATCAAAATATTTTGCTGCTTCAGATTCTTTTTCTCCTGTTTTTTGGCTGTATTGTTTTGCAAAATTTCTTTCCATTGACCTAAGTAGTTTCGCTGCACTCAAATGCTTTGCAGCATTACCACTTGTATATCCACTAGGGCAATGAATCATGATAAAAGCATTTTCTGCCATTTCGACCTCTGATCCAGCAAGCATTATAATAGAACCCATAGATGCGGCAACTCCGTCAATAATGAATTTAATCTCTAAGCTTGAATTTATAAGGCTATTATATATTACATTCCCTTCAAATACCTCTCCTCCATAGCAATGTAATCGTATGTTAAGCTTTTTATATTTTTTCTCTATTTCGTCAAGAAGCATAGAGAAATCTTTACCCGATCTTTGGGACCAGGAGCTTATCTGTCCATAAAATTTAATTTCAGCTTCAGTATTGCTTATTTTTTTTATCATTTTAATTTGCTTTTTATCTAATCATGTTACAATTTTACGGCGTATTTTCATTCAAAACAAGTAGTAGTAATAGCCTTACATTTAACTTTTTAAGCCTTGGATTAATCTAAGTATTGTATGATTCACTTATGTAGTTTTGTAAAAAATTATGTATATGAAAAAGCAAAACTATAGTAAATTAAAACAGCTTGCCGAACGAATGTTTTTTGAGGGGGATTCTAATACCCAAATAGCAGAAGATCTAAATCTTAGCAAAGTAACAATAAGCAAATGGCGCAAATTAGAAAACTGGGATGAAAGAAAAGCTGAACTCACAGCCTCACCACACAAGATAAAAGAATTACTCCTTAAAGAATTACAAAAACTTTCGAACGGAGAGACATCTAGCATAAATGCAGATGCTATATCTAAGTTAAGCAGAGTAATAGAAGCAGTTTCTGGAAAAGTATCTACACAGGTAGTCATAACAGTATTCAAAGAATTTGATAACTGGATGAGTTCTCAAGATCCCGAAATGGCTATCCAATTTACCGAATTTCATAAACAGTTTGTACTATATAAAGCCTCTCTAGAATCATGAAAGCAATAGACAAACTTATAAAAGACTACGAACAACATTGTCAGAAAATTGCTCAGTCTACATCTATTGATATAAATGAAAGTATAGCAGAAAAATCAAAACGAAAGAAAAGATTAGAGAGTAATTATATTAATTGGTTTGAATATCATTTTCCTCAATATGCAAAATCTCCTTGTGCTAAATATCACAAAAAGATGGCGAAAATTATTGATGATAATGATATTCTAGATTTTTTGGCAGAAATATTCCGTTCTGGTGCAAAATCAGTTCATTTGGATATGGGCATTCCTCTTTGGCTTTATGTTCGTGGTAAATTAAAATTTATGCTCTTAGTTGGAGAAACAGATCCAAAGGCTAAGAAACTAATTTCAGATATACAATCTCAGCTACAATACAACCAAAGATTCATAAATGATTATGGTCGTAAATTTAAATATGGAGATTGGGCTGATGGTGATTTCACAACCACCGATGGGACTAAGTTTGTATCAATGTCAATTGGGCAATCCGTAAGAGGTATAAGAGAAGGAGCTGAGAGACCTGATTATATAGTTATTGATGATGTGGATACAAAAAAACGTTGTAATAATGAAAGACTTAGTCGTGAAGCTTACGAATGGGTATGGGAAGATTTAAAAGGATGTTTTGATGAAGGAGCAAAAAGACAAAGATTTGTTGTAGCTAACAATAATTTTCATAAAAACACAATTATTAATCAGCTTAAAACCGAGTTTAATAGAATAAACAAAGAGACAAAAGAACGAGGAGACAAACAGACACATTTCGTTCTAAGTGTAAATGCCGTAAAAGATGTTGTCAATTTTGAACCTTCCTGGCCAGAGAAAACAGATAGCGAATATTGGAGGATAAAATTCCATAAAACCCCCTATCGTTCGTTTATGCGTGAATATATGCATACTCATATTCAGGAAGGTGCTATTTTTAAAAATAAGCAGATTCAGAAAACTAAAATTCTTAGGCTAGATCAATATGATGCCTTATGTCTATATGGCGATTTATCATATAAAGATAATGCTGATTACAAAGCAATGATTTTGGTAGGTAAAAAAGGCAAGGATTTTCATATTATAGATGCTTTTGTTAGACAATCTTCACGAGCAAATGCAGCTTCATGGTTATATGACACATATGAAAAATACAAATTGCAAAATTTTGCAGTATCCTATCTAATTGAAGGATTATTCGCAATGGATGATTTTGTTTCTGATTTTGATGCTGAAGGAGACAGACGAGGTTATTACATACCTGTAGTAGCGGACAAGAAATCTAAAGCAAATAAGTTTGATAGAATTGAAAGCATGAGTGGATACTTCGAAAGAATGAATGTTTTCTTTAATGACAAACTAATGCAAACAGCGGATTTTATCGCATTAATTGAGCAAATTCTTGTTTTTGAGAAAGGAAGTGGTGCACATGATGATGCTCCTGATGCTCTTCAATCAGCTATAGCAAAATTAAACAATGTATGCAGAGTTGAAAATTTTAAAGCTCGAATTAAATCCAGAAGTACCAAACGCAGAAAAAACAGATTTTAAATGGAACGATTCATTCAAGAACAAGACTATTCATTATTGATAAAAAATGAGATTAAAAGCTTATTGGTGGATTCATATGAAGACACTAAACTAATGATAGCTGAATTAACCGCCATAGATCAAATTAAGAATCATTTATCAATTGACTATGATATAGATAAAATATTTTGTGGCGAAACTAGAAACCATTTTATAATAATGAATGTGATTGATATCGCCTTGTATCATTTGTACACTTCTCAAGCACCTGATAGAATGCCAGAACATCGTTCGCAAAGATATGAGGATGCCTTGAAATGGCTTAGAGGAGCAAAAAAAGGAGAATATGCTTATTTGCCAAAAAAGGAAAATCAAAATGTGAATATGAGGGTTAAATCCCACAAAAGGAATAATCACAAATGGTAATACCCGTTTAAATACTGTTTAAATTCAATTTTCAGCCAATTAAAAATAATTTTAGTATGAATATAGGTAAAACATTAAAATCGTTTAAATTTTCGGCTTTATCGCAAAAATCTAAAAAAGTAGTTTCAAAACCAAGAAATGATAAAATTATAGCCAAGATTGTAGGTGAGTTTAAAGATTCCTCCAGAAAGGATATTAACAAATGGAGAGAGGCATTAGAAACAATAAATAATATAGATGATCCACGCTGGGCAGATTATCATGATTTACTTGATGACCTGATGACAGATGGGCATCTACAGGCTCAAATTCAAATCAGAAAGCTTGCAACGAAGTCTTCTAAGTTTATTGTTTTGGATAAAAAAACAGGAAAGGAAGTAGCTGAAAAAACCGAATGGTTTAAATCTTCATGGTTTTATAATTTCTTGGATCTGGCTTTAGATTATTTCTTTAAAGGATATAGAGTATTAGAATTGACCGATACTGGGAAAATGAATTTTGAACTACTTCCACCAAGAAATATTGTTCCTACTAAAAAAATCATGCTATTGGAAACCACTGGAGACAAGGGAATACATTATAATGACAATAGTTTAAGAGATTATATTATTGAAATTGGCGAGCCTAGCTATTTAGGCATATTAAATGATATAATACCGCAGCTTATCTGGAAAAGAAATGCACAACAATCATGGGCGGAATTTTCAGAACGTTTTGGCATGCCATTAATTACTGCGACTACAACCCAAAGAGATGCAAAAGAATTAGATAAAATAGAAGAAATGCTTTCTCAACTTGGCGAGGCTGCACAAGCGGTATTCCCTGAAGGAACTAATATTGATATTAAAAATGATGGCAGTAAAGATGCCTATCAGGTTTATGATAAGCAAATAGACAGGACAAATTCTGAGATATCTAAACCTATTGTTGGAGGTACTATGGTTTCGGATAATGGTTCCTCAAAAAGCCAAAGTGAGGTTCATGAAAGAACCTTAGATAACAAAATATCAGAAAGCGACAGAGTATTTATTGAGTTTTTGGTGAATGATAAACTAATCCCGATAATGAACAAATTTGGGTTTAATTTCTCAGAAAATGAGAAATGGAGTTTTGATCGCAGTCAGGCAATACCAATTAAAGATCATTGGGCAATAGTGAAAGAGGCTTTAAGAGAGTTTGATATAGATGAAAAATGGATTAGCAAGACTTTTAATATTCCAATATTAGGCAAAAAGAAAAAGGAGGATAGCGCAAATTTTAAGAAGCCTCTGTCTAATGAAAAACAGGCAGAGGCAAGCTATAATTTTCCTAATATTAATGATTTTCCTAAAGCAATATTCAAAGCTGAAAGCAAAAGCTTTAATAAGGAAATAGAGAGTTTGCAAAATGAAATCTTAGATAAGACTTATCACAATAAAAATTGCGATAAAGAAATTTTCCAGAAATCTATTTTGGTAGGAAAACATTTAACCAAAGGCTTGCATAAAGGTTGGGGAGATAGAAGATTAAAGATTGATTATAATGCTACAGACCATAAGGCTTTAGCCTTTATGGAGTACAATCTGTTTCATTTTTCCCATGCTAGAGAATTAGCAGGATTAGCTAAGATAAATGAATTGCTTATAGATAAAGAAAAGCTTCAAATTAGAAACTTTTCAGATTTTAAAAGACAAGCTGAACCTTTTGTTAATAAATTAAATACTACTTGGTTAGAAACTGAGTATGATTTTTCTATTGCGGTAGGGCAAAATGCGAGTAGCTATCATCGGTTTTTAAGTGAAAAAGATACGGTTACAAAATATATAAAATACCAAACAGCAGGGGATAATGAAGTAAGAGATGAGCATGCTTTATTGGATGGATTGATTTTTAATATAGAAGACCCTGAGGCAAGAAGAATATGGCCACCTAATGCATGGAGATGTAGATGTGAGTTTATTCAATATTTAGGCAAAGCCAAAACTATTACTTCAGGTAAGCAAGCTATTAAAATACTTGAAGATGCATTGGGAGACAAGCAAAAGAAAATCATGCTGAAAAACAGAGGAGATATCGGTCAGGTTTTCACTTTTGATCAATTCTATATGGCATACAAAGAAAAGGATTTCAACAAAAAGATTAATGACTTAAAATTCACCGATTATGGTTTAGATCCATTTTCAAAGATAGCTAAAGACAAATCTGAGATTATCCTAGATGAAACCATTACTGGAGCTAATGTAAAAGACCTATTTAAAAAGAAGAAAAACACCAATTATATGGGATTTAAAGACTATTTAAATAGAAAAGTAATCTTGACCAACAAAGTATTTAAAAATCATACAAAAGGTAAATATCTAAATAGTGAAGAACAAAGACATTTGCTTTTCCCCCATTTAGAAGAGCTTTTAAAATCACCTGATGAGATTTATATGAGAAGTAAAGGAGGTAAAACAATTCAGCTAAGATATGTTAAGTTTTATAAGCAAAAAATGTTCATTAGCGATGTTAGCATCAATGAAGGAAGAAATATTTTAGAAATACAAAATTGGTATTCAGCTAAGGATAAATTGGTAAAGGGAAAAGTTAAGGAGGATTTAAACCATGTAAGAGTTGGTCTTAAAATTAAATAGAGGACTTCGGCAAGTTAACCCCATTGCAGATATTTAGAGAGTTGTGTCCTCAGCTTACAGAGCGCTCATATTTACAGGTATCACTTGCCTATGAAACAAAGTTACAAAAATTAATTTAAACACGGATAAAACAGAATAAAAATCACATTAACCATTAATAATTAACAACTAACAATTACAAAATGGCACATCCAAAAATTAAGCTTATTCTAGAGCTAAAGAATAAGGTAAAAACAGGATTAAGCAAGGCTAAAGAAAAGATAAATAGCAATGTTTCTGATATGAAGAAAAAGCTTTCTTCATTAAAGGATCATCATGTGAAAATGTTTTCTCAAATGCGCCAAGAAATACCTTTGTTAGACAAAGGCTTGAGTTTATTAGCTAATAGATATGTTTTGCTTGCTGGTGGATTAGTCAGCTTAGGAATTTTATTTGGGAAGGCAACTAGTAAAGCTGCTGATTTCAATGCAGAATTTCTACATATCAAGAATCTTAACCTCGATAAAAGCCAGGAGGAACTAAAAAAGTATAAAAATACAATACTTGATACAGCTTTGGCTCTTGGAACTGAGGTGAAAGCAACATCAAAGGCATTCTATGATGTGCAATCAGCTACTGGGAAATATGGGGACGATGCAAAGCAAATTGTTGCTTCCGTGGGAAAATTTTCAATTGCGGTTGGTGCTGATTTGGGCGATACTGTAAATTCGACAACAAAAGCAATGAAAGCTTTTAAACTAGAAGTAGGCGACATTGATGCCTATCTGGAGAGTAATGCAAAAACAGTACAGGTAGGTATAACCACCTTCCAAGAATTAGCTAGAGTGCAAACCGAATATGCAGGAGCAGCAGCAGGTGCTGGACAAGATGTAAATACAGCAAATAAAATATTTGCAGCTTTTACTTCTATTGCTAAAGATAGCAATACGGCAGCTACTATGACAAAATCAGCATTTGAAGGTTTAACACAAAAACAAACCATTGCAGGACTTAAAGATATCGGTATTAGCATGTATGATGCAAAAGGCAATATGAGAGATCTAAGCATGGTATTAAAAGAAGTATCTGGCAAATTTAAAACTATGTCGCCTAAGGCAATTGATGAAACTATAAATAAAATTGGAGGTCCTGAAGGATTAAGAAATTTATTTGTAAAATTAAAGATTGGGGCTAGCGACTTCTTTAATACATTGGAGGCTTTTGATAGTTCGAAATTTAATATTGATGCTGCACTAAGCAATGCTATGGGAGATTTTAACAAGCTTAAGGAACTTGGAATAAATCGTTTCAATACAGTATTGACTAATTTAGGAACTAGTGTTCTGCCGCCTTTGGTTAAGATATTAAATCAGTTTAACAATGCTATATTATGGGCAAAGAAGAATTCAAAGCTATTGAAGTCTGTACTAGTGGGTTTGATTGCAAGTTATACGGCATACAAAGCAGTGCTACTTTCAGTAAATTTAATTCAAAAGGCAAAAACGATATTAAAATCTGTAAAAGCATTTATAATGCTAACTAAAGCAATACGTACAGCAAGAAATGCACAGCTTATTTTCAATTTAGCAGCAAAAGCATCACCTCTTGGCTTAATCACTACTTTAATAGGAGGGGCAATTACTGCATTTACAATATTTTCAAAGAAACAAAAGGAAGTGTCGAAGTTTCATTTACAAGCACAAGAGAATATAAAAAAAGAAACAAGTGAACTTAATAATTTATTCAAAGTCATAAATTCGAATAAAGCAGGTTCTGATAATAGAAACAAAGCCCTTAAAACCTTGCTTGACAAGTATCAGAAATATCTACCAAAACTTACCAAGGAGAAGGATGTATTAAAAGATATTGCCAGTTATCAAAAAACGATAAGTGATAATATATACAAGCAGAATATTCTTAAAGCAAGAGACAATGAAATAAAAGAGCTGTCAAAAGAAAGGGATGAGTACAAAGCATCAATAATTACAGAACTCAGGTCGTATCTTGATGATCAGAAAGGAGAAGCAAAAGGTCAGATAAGAGCAAATTTTGAAAAACACATAAATAGATATCTTGACACTTTTTATAAAAATAACAGAGACAGATTAAAAACATCTAAAGATATGTCTGTTCATAAATTAGAGGATATCTTCAGTGACGCAGGTGTTAATATACCAAGAAAAGGACTAGGATACTTTAGTTACAAAATCAACAGATTGGCATTTAAAGACTCTGATTTACGAGACTCAATTAAAAATATAAATAAAGAGTATGAAACATATCTGAATACACTTGGTATTAAATCATCTACTAATGCAAATTCGTTGCCTAATAATGAAAACGCATTAACTGAATCAACAACAACTAATCCAATCTCAAATATTGTAGGTTCAGCCAAACAAGTAAAGAATATTCAAATTAGTATTGATGCCATCCACAAAGGCGACTTAGTTGCCAATAGTGAAGAAAGCCAAGAGATGACAGTTGAAGAAATGGGAGACAAGCTAAATGAATTGATCCTTAGAACTATTAGAAATATTGAATTAAGCTATTAATGTAATGATTAATTGTTAATTATAAATGTTTAATTATTAGAGATGAACGAATTTATAACGAAAATAGATAATTTAACTAAGCTATACCCCAAATTGCCAAAGCATGCAGGGGTATTGGCTGTAAATTTCTTTAAAGATAGGTTTAGGCAGCAAAATTGGATTAATCACAACACAAAGCCTTGGAAAGCAAGATCTAGAGATATAAACAAAAGAGGCATTCTTATAAAATCAGGTAGATTAAAACGAAGTATTAGAGTTACTAAAACTACCCCTGAAAGTGTAGAAATTGGAACTGATGTTCCTTATGCTCAAATTCACAACGAGGGCGGCACAATTAATACAGTTGTTAAAGTTTCTACTCATACAAGAGATGCTCATACAAGAAAAAGAAAAGGGCGAACCGAAAAAGTTAGAGAACATACCGTATCTTCTCATTCTAGGAAAGTGAATATCAGAATACCAAAACGGCAATTTATTGGAAAATCTGCCGTACTGGAGAAACAAATCAGCAGACATATTCAAGCTGCGATAACTAAGGCAATTAAATAATTATTAATGGTAAATTGTTAATGATTAATCAAATAAAGCTGATATATGAGAAATATCAACCATTAAAAACTAACAATTAATGAAAGAATTATATTTAAAAATACAGGAAGCTTTTGCTGAAAAGAAATATCTTTTTGAAAAATACAATGTTCCAAGTATAAAGTATATTGACTTGTATAGAGGTCAGCCTCTTTCTCCAGAGCGATTTGAGCTATATGCTTTACCTGCCATTTTCCTAGAGTACAGTATTGATTGGAATACAAAGATAATGAGCTTAAGTGTGCATGTGGTTACAGATGCTAATCATTCCACATCAAGCATCGCTAATAATCAATTGTCTGGCATACAGATTTTTGATATATATAATATAGTGAAGAGTATATTAATGGATTTGAGCAGTGAAACTACTACAAAGTTAAAGTTGATTGCAGAAAGACCTGCTGAAGCTGATGTGGTAAATTATCAAATCATAGATTTCAATTGTATAATAGAGGAACAACAGATGGAAGATAAATATAAAGAGGGAGTTGTGGAGACAATAAAACAAAGAAGTGGATTGAAATACTCAACATAAAAAAAGGAGCATTTGCTCCTTTTTTTAATTAACTTAATTTTTTTATTTTTGATATAATATTATTACATAATTTTATTTTACTTTTATAATCATTAATTAATAGATGTATGAATAAAGAGAGCATTGCTATTGCTATAATTGGAGCTGTTGCAGGATGGCTATTAAGTGTTTTTCCACAAATACTTAAATTAGTAAGTAATACAATACCAAATAATAAGAGAAAAAAACAAATTGTTACTATGGCTATAAGATATATAATCTTAAGCTTTTTAATTGTTTTAATATGTTTGTATTTTTCATCTTCTAATTGGTCTTTACTTGCATTATCTTTATTACTGATTTTAATTTCTTTTTTCATTGCTCGTGATTATTTTAATTATACTATTTTAAAAGTTTCATTTAATGTTGAAAAAGAATTATTGACTAGTAAAAAAAATTCATTAGTAACTAAGTTGTGTCATTGCAAACCCAATAATTTTAAAGAACATGAGAAGCTTAAAAATCAGATTGTGGATATTGAAAAAAAACTAAAAAGTCTTTGAAATATATAGTTTCAATAGCTATTTTAATTATTATTCTCATTATGAAAAATTACATATTCCACAATATGCGCTAATCTCTTTTGTATTTCAATTAAGTCAAATCGCACTCCCATTGCTTTAAAAGTATTATCTTTTTCTAATTCTGGAAGGATTCTAGCTACCTCTTTATTAATTAGGTTCATTGGTGTTTCTAAATCTATTTTTAACTTACTCATTATGATATGCATTCAAGGCTTTTTTGCATAGATCTGATACTTCATCTAAACCAATGCTTATTGGATCGCCTTCGGTTATTATTTTTAAAGCTAATAATATTGTATCTGCACTTAATTGTGCTTCTTTAATGGCTGATTCCACCCATACAGTACGAAAAGCTTTATCAAGTTCAGGATTAAATTTTTTGCCTTTTACCCATTCATCATAGGATGAATTAATCCGCTTTATAATCTTACAATCAATTTTATTCATACACTCATTTTATCTCGTTATAATATAATTTTACAAATTTGCCTTTTTTGTCTTGGCTTAATTCAATTTTAGATTTAGATCCATGAATGTAAACATGGAAATTTTTATCCAGTTTCAAAACGCATTTGCGTTTATTAATAATCAACTCCTCCTTAGCTTTAGGAGGAATTGTTGTTCTGTCTTTATTGGGTTGATAAATAGTCATAATTAAGGTTACAAACGTTCATTAAACAAGTTTCTCTACTTTAGGCTCATGCCCAAGAATTATATTAGTCATCAACCACTGTAAAAGTCTTCATCCGAAAACAGACTAGGTTGGTTCTTTTTTGCTTCTATTTTAGCTTGTTCTCGCATTATTTCACGCTTTACAGGGATTGCCATGTAATTGTAAAAAGTTGCTGCACTTATATGTATATTGTGTTGCTTAAGCTTTTCAATTATTTTTACATTACTGACACCATTATCATTTTCCCTTTTGTAAAAGTCTTGAATGAATTTTATTCGTTCAAGATAATTAAGTCTATTGTATGCCATATTCTAAGTATCTATTGTTTTAATTATTTTTGAAACAATATCTTCTTTTAGAGCTTTGAATTGTTTCAATAGCTTGGGAAATTCATTTGCTTTATAATCGTTTAATGGCTTGTGTAGATAACTATATTGCTCCATCCATTTATTAAGCCTTATATAATCTACACAAGTTTTCTGATATCTGTCACTAAAGAAAGTCCATCCCATTTGATAGCACATACTCAATATGCTTTTTCGGTACTGGTCTGCTGTCATTTCTTATGATTTTTAAATAATTGTTTTATAAAACTTGGTTTTATCGCCTGTCGGTCTGAGCTTGAAGCTTTCAAGCTCTGGTCTTTGTTATAATTTATTTCCTCGATAAGAGAGCAACGCCTATGAAAATAATCACGAAACCATTTTAGTACTTTGGGCATATTCAAACTATCGTAAAATTCACCATAGTAGCCTGTTTTTGCTCTTCTGAATATAACATGTATATCCGCCATACTGAGATTGTAAAATTCATTTAAAACCTCAAAAGCAATTTCATCAATTTGAAATTCTGTAAGCGGACGTTTTAAGTTAAGCGCCTCGCTTAATTCTATAAGATATACTTTTATTAGAGCTTCTGTTTTCTTATCTCCAAGTCGCTTTTTTAGGCTTGATAAGCTATGACTCGGTGTGTCTATAGCCTGTTCTATTGTTTGCACCTTTGCCAAGCTTCTTTTTAAATTCCTAGGAGAGTAGATCTCCAATAATTTTTTGTTTGTAATCGCTGGAGATTGGAGCTTTTGAGCTTTCATGTGACTGCTTGATTTCACTAATGATTTCATTAAACTTAGAATTTATAATTGTTACAGAAAAAGCATTATCCTTATACCATTTGGGCAGCTTGTTTATCATATATTCAAATGCTGTCTTTGTATCTCCTCCTTTGAGTTCGACCAATCTGTTTAGTTTTGAGATGATTTGCGTTAAAGCAAATGAATCTTTAGCTTGCCAGTAGTAATCTATTTCAACATGTTCTAAATATGAGTCCGTAAATATTTTCTTACACTGCGAAAATATTGATTCTGATTTCGTGTCTTTTTGTATCTCACAATATTCGATATTTAGCATAAAGGCTAAAGCTTTTCTCAGTTCCTTTTTTGTAGAGGATTTTTTTTTATAGGTTGCAATAGCTTCGTCTTGGGTCATTCTACAGTATCTTTTAAGTTATCTTTCTCTAAAAAAACAAATAGTATTATTATCATAAGTGCAATACATAATGAACTAGTGCCCTCCCATAAACATGATACAAATCCCAAGAATAAAAGAGCTGGAATTATATATTTTGCTTGAACTACTACACTTAGAAAATCCTTTGAGTTCTTTTTGTTGATTTCCTCTTTTTCAGGCTGCCATTTAAGTAATTCAGCCTTATTTTGGTCTTTCTTATTTTTTGAAGAAGTCATATTTCGTAGGGTTTAAATGTATTTAAATGGTTAATCAATAGAATAATTAACCATTTATGATTAACAGTAATTTCAATTACATTCGATTAAAGTTTACTTCTATTTTTCTCCAAACCCCTCTTTCATCCAAGCGCTCAAAATAGTAGTTTGTGGCAGTACCTTCTATTATATTGCTCTCACGGAACAATGCCATAATTTCTGAGTAACGTTCATTATTGAAGTTAGCCTCAAGCTCATAAAGCTTTGAAATTGATTTATAATCCAATTCTCCAGTCTTGTTTCTTTCTAGCAAGGTCATCGCTAATTGATACATAGGGTCTTTGATTCCTTTGTCTGTACCTTGTATCCATTCCTCCAGAAACTCAATTAAGGCTGTTGCGGCAATATCTGCCCTTTCGTCAAACTTCTTTACTTTATTGCCTTTTACCACGACCTTAAAATCCTTTTCCTTAATTGAAAAAGACATTTGCTGTTTTGTCTTCAATTTTGAATATTCGAACATAACATCCTTAAATGCACTTGTTTCTCCTTCTACAAACTTGAATAGATTTAGTATTTCAGCTGAAATAGGAAGTACCTTTTTCTTAATACTATTCACGCAGTCGGCTTTCAGTTCATTATAAGCCTGCTGTTTCTTGATGCGCTTTTCTTGGTCTTGTTTCTTTTGAGCTTTAAGCATTTGCTCCAATTCTTGGGTTGTAAATTGTCTTTCCATTGATGAGTTCGGTTTATTTATATTTGAAACTTGATACTATTTGAGTTTTGTTTAATTTATCTAAAATTATGTTGCTCTTAATCTCCAAAAAAAGAGATTGAAAATGATCAGACATTTTAATCTCTTGCTGGGTGTAAGGGTTTACTACCACCCAGTCGACATATTTTTTAGGTTCACAACACGAGCAACTTGATATACTTTCAACTACCAATGCTCTTTTAACTGTTATTCCAGCCTTTTTGTAGGTTTTTATTATTATTTCATCTGGAATATAAAAATGATTAAAATCTATTTTCATAGCATTTTTAGGGATTACATATGGTTTTATTTACATAAAAAGTTAAATGATTGATTGTGGT
Organism: Marinifilaceae bacterium; assembly: GCA_025210485.1. Taxonomy (GTDB): domain Bacteria; phylum Bacteroidota; class Bacteroidia; order Bacteroidales; family Marinifilaceae; genus JAOARN01. The sequence goes on from JAOARN010000022.1 coordinate 29,080, forward strand.
TCCCACAATAAGCTTATTGTCTCTCCACATTTCACGCATCTTGTCTTTAATTCTCTTATGCATTTCTTTTTGAATCTCGATGTCAAGAGCATGAACAGGAACTTTATTATTATCTTTCTTCTTTTTTGCAATATCAGATATAACAGTGATTATAAATTCTTCCATTTGTCATCGTGTTTTAGGGTTTATTGTCACCTCCTTGATTGTTCTGTGATCTACACGTACAAGCTTTGTTTTTTTATCTTTCCTTTGCTCTTTAACTTGTTCAAGAATCTGCTGAGCAGTCTTGATTTTGCGAGTTTTTCGTTTTCTCATTTTGGGTTTTTTGGTTTGGGTTAATACTCTCTAACAGTGAGGAAAAAAATAATATTAAATCATCATCCTCAGGATTATAATTATCGTTAAACTCCTTGGTTTGTTTTTCAATATCGCACCATATTTCTTCCCATGCCTTGGTTGTAAGTCTATAATGCGGATTGAATTCTTGAAATCTATCTCTAGCATATCTTTTAATAGATTCGAGGTCGGTACCTTCAATAGAGGTTAGTTTTTGTCTTACTGTATTCATTATTCGTTTTATTTGTGCCCAATCTCTTATATCCTCAAGAATATAGTACATTGGCGTGTGAGGTATCTTTACTGGTAAGGAATGCAACTGTTCAAGTATATAGGTCTCACGTCTAAGTCCTACAGGCAAAGTGGTGTAATCTTGTTTTTTTTGACTGATTATAGTCCTATCTTTACCATAGTACATGCTATGAAACCAATCCCAAAAGGTTTTTGACTTTGATATCAAAAACGCTTGAGTTTTATTAATCTGATCCATTGATTCAAGCCACCTCATTCCCACCTCAAACCGAATTGTCAAGTAAGATTCTTTGTCGATTTTTAATAATTTTTGAATCTTTGGCATCATTCGGCGGATTAGTTTATCAAGCTCCTTCTGTGTCATTTTATTTAGTTTTTAAACAGTTTTTAAATACTTTTTATTTAATATTATGTATCAGGCTGTAGGTTTCGTAATTTAGATTTTCGCCTGTTCTATCTAAGCTTTTAAGAGCATAGACAAGCCTGTCGTGTAGCTCTCTATAATCGTTGCAAGTCTTTCTTAAAAGATCAATTAGTTTATTGTCTTTTATATTCTCCAAGAATTGGGAAAAACTACGGTCGATGGGGTCAAGTCTTATTATTCCTGCTTTAAACCTTGAATAAAATTGAGGAATACCTTGTTTGTTTTTCCGAGACAAGCTCTCAAGCATTTGCAAGAACTGTGAAGTCCCAAGAAGAACTATCGGGCATTGTCCCTCTAAGCTGTCGTAAAAAGCTTTTAAAGATTGAAGCATTTTTTCGGTCATATTTTCAGCTTCGTCAATTATCAATACAGGGTCGTTGCCGTTTAATCGCATCTTTTTCATACTATTGACAATTCTTTTGCGCATCTTGATAGCTGTCCCAGCAGTACTAAGATTCATTAATTCGCAAAGATCTTGATACATTACTCTCTTTGTGTGATCATCAGTAATTGTAATGATATAGGTATGTAAAGGGAAACTAGCTTGGTATTTAGCGGCAGCAGTAGTTTTTCCACATCCTGTTTCACCGATAACAGTTTTGTTAACTTGCATTTCTCTTGCATCGGCAATGGCATTGAAAACCTCTATAAATTCATCAGTTTTGCGCAATGGCCAGTACTCTCTTTTCATTGAGTAACCAACATAGTTTGCAACTTTTAAGTACCATGCGTCTTTAACCTCTTTCTTTTTAGAAATCATCAATGATACAAAGGCTGGATTTACACCTGATTTTTTTGCAAAATCATTATTCGACATTGAATGTCTTTGGATGTATGAAAGCATTTCGTTTGTAATGCCCTCTTTGTGCTGAATTGTAAGATTTTTATCCATGATAATTTATCTTAAGTTTATTATTTATCAAAAATTTTATCTAAATCATCTTTAAGTTTATTCTTCAACATCCTCTTTCGTTTCTGAGCTTTATCTTTTGCACTTTTCTCTATAGCTCTGCTTTCTTCTCTTTTTATTTTAGCTTCTAGTTTTTTCTGTGTCTTGTCAGTTTTCGAACGCAATTCCTTGTAATTATTTCTAAATATCAGTTTAGCCTCTTCTTGCTGTTGGTTGTGTTCATCCTTGATATTTCCTTTTAGGGATTTGTCCTTTAGTTTGAAATCGTATTTTATATAATCAAGACTCTCTACCACCGAATCTCTAAATTCATCAACCTTATCGATAAGTGTTTCCTTTCTCTGTTTGTGATGTCCCAGTGCTTTGATTGTTTCTTTTGTTTCTTCAGCTGGTGTTTTACTTACCTTATCTGTTGTTTCACATGTGAGTATGTAATTTCCTTCCAGTGTGTATAAATCAGCATATTTGTCATTGTAATACACTCTTACCTTCGACATCTCGGATGAAACACCTCCGAGTGCTTTGTCTATAAGTTTTATATTATTGCTAAAATCGGGTATCTCATATAGAAAATGTTTGCGAGCTTCGCCTTTGCGCTCTTGGAAAACATTTACATAACCACGCTGATATCCCAATGTAACTACTGTATTTTCTGCAAAAAGATATCTCTCTACCTTGTCGTCTAATTTCTTTAGTCCTGGGTTTTTGCTAGCTTCATAAATATCGTTAGCGCAAAGCTCAGACTTATACAATTTGCTAGAGTTCCATTTATTTACAGCTTCGTGAATTTGCTCTATAGCTTCATCTCTAGAGGGTAACTTATCAGAATTAGTCAAATAGTCAGGATTAGACTGATTATCTCTATGATGTGAGTTGAATCCTAGGTATAACCAATTGTCAAACTCTCGGCACATTGATGTAAATAATTTAATAAACATCTCGGCAGGATTCTCTTGCGAATTTCCGGGCTTAATTGTTCTGTGGCTCCCACTTGATACCATATCAAGCATAAGCTTAACGTCTGCATCTTGGAAAGCGGGACCGTTATCAGACAATATATCCATACAGCCTTTGCCATTATTGTTTTTAACTGCCATATGTACCGCCTCTTGCACAAGCTCCTTAGTTTCCCTATCTCCAATAGAATAACCAATTAGTTTACGGGAAGCAACATCAAATATCCTTACAGCATATAGGGTTGCTTGCTTGGTTGTGTATTGCCCAGTATTTTTGTCATATATATATTTAGCATAAGCCATTTTAGTACCAGAACCATCTACCACCCACATAGAATCAGAATAATTAACAGCATATGCAGGAGTGTATGTTTGCACTTTGTTTGAAAATTCTTTATTTCCGTATCTCTCTTTAGTAGTCATTACTCTAATGCCAAATCTATTAAGGTGGTCGCAAAATGCTCTATAACTAATAGGTTCAATATCCAAGCTATCCTGTAATTGTTGTATTCTGTTTAAATAAACATTCTCGTATAGATAGGTTTTTGATAACACCTGCGGATTATAAGGATTCATCCACGCATCATACATAATAGCCTTGTGAATATCGAATTCTAGAAGTTCACCAGTCTCTAGGTTTTCAATCATATAATCGCCAACAATACGGCGGTTAGTATTACCATATTTGCGAGAAATAAAGAAATAGCGTTGTAGCGTAGTATCCTCAATAGGGAATTTGTTTATCTTTTTTCTAAGAGTTTCGCCATTTTTCACCTTTAAACCTTCAAGCTTAAGTTCTGCCAAAATATCTGCACAAATCGAGTAGAATTCCTCCTTACGTTTGCAGAATATTTTATATTTTTTAGTTTCGATATGATCAGTTATAAGCAAAAGCCATGCACGAGACTCAGCCATTTGTCTAGCCTTTTCAGCAGAAAATGAAAATTCACAAGAATACATATACCAATCAATATCATTAGAGTGAAAGTAAGTCTTTTGTAAAGTAATAAGCTTGTTTCTAATCTCATTGTATTTGTCAGACTTCCTGTTCTGCTCAAAGCTATTGTATATATCAAGTAACTCAGTACGAGTAGGCAGCTTAGACTTGTAAAATGAAGGCTTCCTATCAGGTATTCTGTCATAGTCATAATAAAATGTTCCATCTTTCTTAGCCCATCTCCACGATTTACCAGTATCAGGTAGAAACTGTAAATGCTTTTGCGAAGAATGAAGTTGTTTTTTGTATTTGTATCTACATTTTTGGCGCAAGTATTCCTCGTTTAATTCCTTACAATATTGCAAAAGAAAGCTTTGAGAAATCCAATATTCCTCTTGCCTATTGCCGCGTATTTTTAATATTTTATGTAAAGAATCCATAGTTAAAATATTTTTGCAAATACAAGTTCCTTTTATTTTTTAGTTTTCTTAAGTTCCTCAATAAACACCTTCTTTGCATTCATTAGTTTTTCAAACGCCTGAGCGATTCTTTTTGTTTCCTTTCTTTTACCAAGATATATTTCACTAACATATACTCGGCTTTTTATCCCTGAAATCTCACGAATCCTTTTTATATCGCCTCTTTCAAGCATTTTATGCTTTTTTAAATTCTCAGGATATGGTACTTTTGATTTTTTCATTTCCTAAATATTATTATTTTTAGTGTTATTTAAGTAACACATTGCAAATATACGATTAATATCGCAATCAACAAATTTAAATACGATGAATATCGCAACTACAAAAGAACGACTACTCCAATACATTGATTATCTAGGAATTAGTAAAAATAAATTTTTTCAAGAAACTGGTTTGCGTCGAGGTTTTTTAGATGGAGACAAATTGAAATCTTCAATTCCAGACACCTTTATTGCGACTATAGTCGCACAATACCCAGAATTAAATATAGAGTGGCTAATTACAGGAAAGGGGCAAATGCTACAATCTCTTCCTTGTATATGTGACGCAGACAGAGGTGTACCCTATTATGATGTTGATTTCGCAGGAGGATTTATTGAAATCTACAATAATCAAACAATAACACCAGACCACAATATTGTATTCCATCCATTTTCAAGAGCACAGCTTTGGTGCAACGTAACAGGCAACTCAATGGCGAATCTAATTAATCATGGAGATATAATTGCTATAAAAGAACTTCCGAACTGGCATGAAAACGTTTTATATGGAGAAATATACGCCATTGTGACCGATTGCTTAAGAACCATAAAGATTATCAGAAAGTCCAAAAAGAAAGGCTTTATAAAACTTTCTCCTGTAAACACTGCCGAATTTGATGAAGTAGAGATAAAAACAACATCTGTCATCAGAGTATTTAACGTATTAGGGGCAATTAAAAAGTTCTTCTAAAAAAAGGTCAAAAAGGGTGACAAAAAGGGTGACATTTTTTATTTTTCGACAGTTCCGTTTTTTTTCACCCTTTGATCATTAGTCACTTTAATTGTTATTTTTGGAATTAAAGCAGTTTAGTAATTGATTATCTGCGTGTTGTGTTTATTTTCACTCCCAAACAGATCAATTATCTTATATTTAAATGCCGTTTATTAAATCAAAAATAAAGCAAATTAAAGCAAGTGTATATTTGCAATAATTTGCTTTTTTGTTTTGCTTTGCGCTATTGGTGGGGCTTTCATGGTTTTTTACAAAGGGTTATTTTTTTTGGACTTTTGGAATTGCCCCCTATACAGTTCACAAATAATTCATTCAGGAAATAAATAAAAAACGAATAAAATAGAATCTTTTCCCTATCCCTTTTTCATTTTCAAGTTTCTTAATAAGTAGAAAGCTTGAAAAATAATGAATAATAATACAGAGAAATATTTACAAATTTCTAAACTACTAGCAAAGGAATTATCAGGAACAATTACAGAAGAAGAAAAACTTTGTCTTGAAATTTTAGAAAAGGAGCATCTTAAAGATGTTCAATTAATCAACAAAATAAAATCCCCAGATTTTTTAGCTGCTAAGCAAAATACTTATAAAGAGATATCTTCGGAGAAAGTCTGGAAGATGTTGAACACTGAAATTATTATATCAAATTCAAGAAGAAAAACTCGAAAGTATGATATAATAATTAGAGCTGTAGCGGCAATATTAATACCAATAGCAATTTTTACAATTATCTATATTAGCAATAAACCATTAATCAAGCAAGAGAGTAAAATAATACAGATAGAAAATACGAAAAATCCCATACTGATATTACCAGGAGAAAAAGTAATTCGGCTAGATACAACTCCTGGTACACTTAAAATAGATGGCATAACTAATCCAATATTAAACTCCAAGAAGTCATTAATTTATAAGGCGAATAACAAAGAAATAGATTCTTCATGCAGCACTAAGAAGCATATACTGAAAGTACCTATTGGAAAAACCTATAAAATTTGTTTATCTGATGGAACATTAGTTTGGTTGAATTCGGATTCACAGTTGGAATATCCAGCTTCATTTACATCAAATCAAAGACATGTTAAACTTAAGGGAGAAGCCTATTTTGATGTAAGTAAAAACAAGGAGAAATCCTTTATTGTTTCAACTGAAAATATGGATATTAAGGTATTTGGGACAGAATTTAATGTAAAGGATTATAGGAATGACAAATTTGCAGAGACTAGTTTGGTAGAAGGAAGTATAGAAGTAAGACTTCAGAACTCAAATAACAAAGTAAAACTTATACCCAATAAACAATTTCATTTTACCAAGGGAGAATCCTCTTATAAGTTACTAGATGTTGAAGCATCAAAGTATGCTTTATGGAAAGAAGGTGTTTTTTGGTTTTCAGACGACAAATTAGAAGATATACTTCATTCAATTTCAAGATGGTACAATCTAAAAATATTCTTTGAATACAAAGAAGCTGCCGAAGTAAAATTTAGCTGCGAGATAAATAAAGAAATTAACTTAGAAAAAATGTTGAGACTATTTGAATATGGATCAGATATAAAATTCGATTTAAAAGATAAATTATTGATAGTGAAAAGAAAATAAAAAAACTCTGGAATATGCTCCAACATAATCCAGAGTAATAAAAATAAGAATACAATAATGTATTCAAAGTTAAATATCTAATTACAAATTTATGAAAAAAATGATTAATTCTTACTTCTTTTTAAAAGAATGGAAGTATCGGAAAATCTATTTGATTATGAGGAATATCTTATTTCTAATATTCGTAATTCAGTTTTCGGCAATAGCTAGTGTTAGCTCGCAAAAAATTAAGAATGTAGAATACAAAAATGCCAGTTTACTAGAAGTTTTTAAAGATTTAAAACTTAAATCTGGATATGGAATATTATTCAAGAAAGAGGATATAGAAAAATCGATAAAAATCAACTATATAAAAAATAATGCAACAGTTTCAGAAGTCTTATTTGATGTATTAAAAGATACTGGACTTGAGTATAAACTGGAAGAAAATGTAATTGTTGTATTTAAGGAAATTATAAAAACAGTACAACAAAAAACATATACAATAAAAGGTAAAGTTACTGATTCGAAAGGAGCGCCATTGCCTGGAGTGACTGTACAGCTTGACGGAACCACTATTGGCACACCAACAAATATAAATGGGCAATTCAAAATAAATGTAAAAAATAAAAACGGAATACTTATCATATCATTTATTGGTAAAAAGACAGCTAGGGTAAATTATGAACATGGTAAGGACATTAGTGTTAAACTAAAGGATGATAATTCAGACTTGGATGAAGTTAAAGTAGTCGCATATGGTACAACAACTCGCAGGGAAATGACAGGTGCAGTAACATCGGTTAGTTCTAAGGATTTAAAAGATGTACCAGCTTCTAATATATCTAATTTACTTCAAGGTAGAATTGCAGGAATGGATGTTCAAAATATATCCGGAGCTCCAGGAAGTAATCAATCTTCAACCATAATTAGAGGTTTCAACACCCTTGAGAAAGCTAAATCCAACCCATTATGGGTAATAGATGGTGTACCTGTAATCGAAAGTATTAATAATACGACTGGTACAAGTCCAATAGCTGATATTGACCCATCGATGATCGAATCAATTGAAGTTTTAAAGGATGCTGCGGCAGCATCTTTATATGGATCCCGTGCTGCGAATGGTGTTATTATGGTTACAACTAAGCGTGGTCGTAAAGGAAAGACAAGCTTTAGTTCTAAAATATCTTATTCTTATGGATTTGTTCCTGAATTTCCAACCGTATATGCAGGTAAGGATGTTCGAAACTATAGAAATGCGGCTATTAGAAATGCAAGATTGGCTGTTCGAGATTATGCAACAGGTAGTGAGATATACCCAAATAGTTATGCTGAAGCATGGGAATTGCAAAACTCTGGAAAATGGGGTTCTGTATATGATGGTAACTGGGGTGATGGCAGCCCTTATGGTGCTCCTGATGTTCAGCGAATGTATCAAGATTCTATAAACCCTTTTTATAATAATTCAACCAATTGGTTTGATGAAATGTTTAGAGCAGGAAAGGTTGTTGATGCGAATATAAGAGCTACAGGAGGGACTGAAAAAATGCTTTATAGTATTGGAGCATCATATTATTCGGAGAATGGTATAGTTAAACATTCTAAATTTGATAGAGCGAGTGTAATATCTAGAACTGATTTTAAAATATCGAAGAAATTAAATCTAACTAATAATACATTCATTTCTTTTACCTCAAGAAAAAGATCTGGAGCGAATGGACTTTCTGATGATCTTCCTGAATCTCCTTTCAAAACAACAAGTTTTTTACCAAATTCAGAGCATATAGTCAAAGCAGTAATAGGTGCTATGGATGAAGTTAAACAAATCAACGAAAACTATCGAATTAGATCCAGCCTAGGATTTAATTACAAAATACTTGATGGCTTGAATCTGAATATAGTAAATTCTGCTGATTATATGATTCAAAAATATAATGTATTTACACCTGGAGAACTTGATTTTAGAGGATTTTCTAGTATTAAAGGTGGAATGCAGGAAATTCGAACCATATTAAGTGAAAACACCCTAAATTATTCAAAAAGCTTTAATGAGGATCATAATATTGAAGCTATGTTGGGTTATGTATATGAAGCAACCAATTTTACATCTCATGGAGGGTATGCAGATAAAGGACCAAGTGATTATGTGCATTATGCGAATGGAAAATTCCCATGGGTTCATAAAAACAAATATGGAAATATAGAGCAATTGATGGGATATTCATCGAATTATATAGAATCAAGACTAATTAGTTATATCGGAAGATTGAAATATAATTATAGGAAGAAATATCTTTTTGAAGCTACTTTCAGACGAGATGGGAGTTCAAAATTTGGTAAAAATAATCCATGGGGATTTTTCCCTAGTTTTAGTGGGGGATATGTGTTTAGTGAAGAGGGATTTATGAGCAATCTACCACAAGTAAGTTTTGCTAAAATTAGAGGAAGTTGGGGACTATCAGGGAACACCTTCGATCAAGCATATCTTGCATATGGTGTATTGGAGCCTAATTCAACAACCTTTGATGGCAAAGCAGCTATGGGATCAGACTCATCAGACGGATTGTTCAATAAAAATTTAAGCTGGGAAGAGACAAGCCAAACAAATTTAGGCGTAGACCTAGACTTATTTGATTATAAACTAAGTTTAAGTTTTGATTATTATTATAGATACACGGATAAATTACTGTTTAATGTGCCATTAAAAGGATGGCATTCATTCTATAATAAAAGAAAAATGAATGCTGGAGCAATCTCAAACGAGGGAATAGAATTATCTCTAAAATTAGACCTTTTGAGAGGTTCGGAATTAAAGTGGAAATCTACCATAAATTTTGCCCGAAACTGGAATCTTTATCGAGAGTCACCTGATGGAACCGATGTTTTCGGAAGATTTATTATTGGAAAACCAGTTAATGGGATTTATGTATTGGAGACAGAAGGATTAATACAAGATGAAAATGATTTGCCCATAAAGTATGCTCCAGATGGATCTGTAAGTAAATTAAATGCTGGAGGAGTAGAAAGAACCTATAGATTAGGAGATTTCAAATTTCGAGATGTTAATGGTGATGGAACTATTGATTATAAAGATAAAGTATTTAAAGGTTCTCCCTTGCCAAAAGCATATGGAGGCATATTGAACGAATTGAAATGGAAAAATTTTGATCTAAACTTCTTGTTTACTTATTCTTTGGGAAAAACAGTATTAAATTATTCAAGAGCTAATTCAATAAGAGTTCACCCCGCAGATATGGCTGCTCCAGTACTTACAGATATCTCAAATATAGATCAGTGGGAACAACCAGGAGATGATGCAAAATATGCATTTAATACCGCAGACTACAGGAGTAATTATGAGTCATTTACAAATTTGTGGATAGAGAAAAATGTAAACTACATAAAACTGAAAACATTTGCTTTAGGATATAACCTACCAAAGGAAATCGTAAAAAAAATCAAACTAAATAATTTAAGAGTCTACATAAGTGGAGAAAACTTATGGACAAGTACAAATTACAAAGGACTTGATCCAGAAACAGTTTCTCCAAACGGTATTGATTCTGGAAAAAAATATCCTTTGATTAGGAAAATTACTTGTGGTATTGATATTAAATTTTAAAAAAATGAATAGAAAAATATTATATATCTTCATATTTGCTTTATTTATAAGTTCTTGTGAAGACCAATTGGAGCTTGAACCAGAGAATTCTGTAACTTTTCCAAGTTATTTTAATGATGATACTGATATGCAGTCAGTATTAATGGAGATAAATAACCACTATAGACACGCAAAAGTTTTAAATGGATTATATCCAGTTTTTCAAGGAACTAAAGCCGATAAGAAAAAAGGAGATTTTGGATTATATTCAAATCTTGACCCTTCTAGAATAAAATCTACAAGTTCTGTTTGTTCATGGAAAGATTATTATACTGTAATAACTTGGTGTAATATATTACTGGAAAATATTTATAAAGCAGAACTAGTGGATGATAGGAGAGATTTTTACAATGGTGCGGCATATTTTTACAGAGCTTTATCTTATTTCAATTTAGTTCAGATTTGGCGAGATGTTCCAATTATTCCAAATTCAACATTTGGAGCTGATATTGCCAAATCAGATTGGAAGAAAGTAATTGATTATGCACTTGCAGATTGTAATAAAGCTGTCGAATTATTAGTTGAATATTCTAATGTAAAAGATGCGGCAGGAGCAAATTTTGGGACAAAGCAAATTGCCTCAAAGGGCGCAGCATATGCACTTATGACACATCTGTATGCATGGAAAGGGAGCTTAACAAATGACAATACATTAATTCAGAAAGCTATAGATGCTGCTACTGCACTTATTGATAGCCCAAATAAAGAGTACTCGTTAGCTGCAAATCCTGAAGAATATATAACTAAGGCAAAATTGGAATTGCATCCTGAAGTGATATTCGAAGTAGATTGCGATCCTGTAGATTTAGGCTCAAATATTACACCTTTCTCAAATCTTGAAAATTTATCACAGAAATGGCCATGGGATGGCGAATCAAGAGAAGGGCAACATCCATATAATTTCTTTGGACTTCTAAATACTACGGTCGAATCTATGTATGAAGCGGGAGACTTAAGGAGAGATGCCTATTTCTATAAATTTGATGAACTCAAAACTAATCCAATATTTGAGGGTTATGCTGTTCAGCAAACAGTACGTAAGGCTATAATAAGTGACAGATGGGGCTATGATGAATTCGAAGCTTGGAACGAAAATGCTATTATATACAGACTATCAGGTTTGATATTATTAAGAGCTGAATGCTATGCAAAAATTGGAAAAAATAGTTCTGCTATTAATGATTTAAATACTGTTAGAGCAAGATCAAATGCAAAACTATATGATCCAAGTGAGGATGCAGGTAATTTGTATAAAACAATTTTTCTTGAACGTGAAAAAGAGCTACTATATGAACGTCATAGATGGTTTGATTGCATAAGAACAGGTTTCTGGAAAACTGAATTAAACGAAAAAATTTCTGCCATTACTCAAGATGAGTTTGACCAAGGAGCATTGTTTTATCCTGTTTATTATCTTGAAATGGAAACCAATAAACTGATGAGACAAAATACTTATTGGTTAAGCAAAGAGTAGTTATTAGTGAAAATTAAAAATAAACAAAATGAAACATTTTAAATATATAATTCCCCTCTTTATAATTTTAATTTCTTGTCAAGAAAAGAATTTTATTGATACAGGAAATGTAACTGGGATTGTTGATAAAACAATGTTAGATTACATGAAATCAGATTCATATAATTGGGATTCAACTATATTGGTGATTAAAAGAGCTAATTTGGAATCCTTATTCGAAGGCACTGACCCTGACTATCCTCAGATTACTTTTTTTGGTCCTACCAATTTATCAATACTTCGATATATGTTACCAAAAGGATATAAAAAGGTGGATGATATCCCAGAAAACGAATGTAAGGATTTAATATTAAGACATGTATTGGAAGGTAGATTAATGAAAGAAGATGTGCCTGATGGAGTTGGTAATCCAAAACAAGGAGGTAAAAACTATACAAGTCTTGGGGGTAATGAAATATGGTTATACAAAAAAAAGGATGGTTTTGGTCCTTTTGATGTTGAAGGGCCAACACATTTATATCTTGAGTCTATAGATTTCATGAAACCATGGGATATTGCTTCCGCAAATATTCAAACAAATACAGGAATTGTACACTCGATGGAGTACGCATATGTATTTGGAGAAATTTAATATTAACTTAAGATATAAAAATACAAAGAATATGAAAAACAATATATTCACAATAATCTCGATAAGCATATTTATTTTCACAGTTATTTTTTCGTCCTGTAATAAACCTAATATTGGATATCTTGAAGTTGATGCTGCAAGTTTCGAACCTGATAGTTTAGAAATAAGATCTCTTGACCCATCTAATAATAATGATAAAAGTAGATTGGATAATAATATTCCATGGGTTTCATATCGTATTCAGGGCGTTATGGGAACTTATCCTATTTTGTATAAAATAGATGAGATTACTTCCAAAACAGGCAATGATATTTCTGAAATTACTAAGCTAGCCAGAGTAAGAGGTGATGGGGCTATCGAAATTCCTCTTGATAATAATATCGCCAACGGGGAGTACTCCATATTTATAAGAGCTACAAATGAGGGGTATTCGAAAAGAATAGAATCACCTTTACATATTATTGTTAATAAATAGATTATAAACTTTTAATAAACCATAAATGGAGAAGCTGATAGGCTTCTCCATACTATATAAAATCATGAATTATAAATATATTTTTTACTGCCTACTCTTTTTTATTGTAGGAGTTAGCAAATGCTTTGCCCAAAATTTAAATAAAGAGCTAAATTCTAATAAGGATTATATAATAGGGAAATTAGAAAATGGATTGACATACTACATCTATCATAACGAAAACCCAAAAGGAAAGGTCAATTTTTATTTTCTTCAAAATGCAGGAGCAATCCTTGAGGAGGATAATGAGGATGGTTTAGCACATTTTCTAGAGCATATGGCCTTCAATGGGCTTGAACATTTTCCTGGAAACACAATGATTAGTTACCTAGAAAATAATGGAGTTAGTTTTGGAAGCGATATTAACGCATACACTGCACAGGATGAAACTGTCTATAATTTAAACAATGTTCCTAATAGAAATGGACTAATCGATTCATGTTTATTGATTTTATCTGATTGGTCATGTGGGATTTCTTTTACGGAGGAAGAAATTGATAAAGAAAGGGGAGTCATAACCGAGGAACATCGAATGAGAATGAACGCAAGGGGTAGAGTTGGGAAGAAAACATCTCCTGTAATATATAATAATTCAAAGTACTCGAAACGAAATGTAATAGGAAGTCTCAAGGTAATACAGGGATTTAAACCTCACGAGATAAAAGAATTTTACAATAAGTGGTATCGTCCAGATTTACAGGCTATTGTTGTTATAGGGGATATTGACAAGAAGCAAATAGAGGAAAAAATAAAACATAAGTTTGCATCTATTCCTCTAGCAAAAAATGCAGCAGTTAGAACGATTTATTCAATTGATGATCATGATGAAACTAAATATTGCACAGCATCAGATAAAGAGCTAAATGCAAATATATTTCAGATAATAGTACGACATAAAGAAAACAATGAGGATAAAGCGACATATAAGGATATCCTTGAAAGTATTAAGTTATTATTATTGAATAATATGCTGACTAATAGGATAGCAAAGATTAAACGAACTCAAAATATGCCATTTCTAGATGCATGGATTTCTCAATCATCTTATATTCGAAATTATTCGAAATTTTCTATTGGTGTTGTTCCAAAGCAAAATCGGGATTTAGAAAGTTTGAGAAGTATATTAGAAATTAGTCAAGAAATTCAAGAAAAAGGTTTCAGATTGGATGAATTAGTAAGCGCTAGAACTCAGCTGGTGTTGGCATTTAATGAAATGAATACTCAGAAGCATCTTACAGATAATCATGCCTATTTTGAAGAGGTAAAAGAGCATTTTTTAAATGGGAATCCTATTCTAAAATTCGATGAGCTATTTAAATTCTTTAATAAAAACATTAATAAAATTAATCTAAGCGATATAAATAAGCTATATAAAGAACTTAATATTACTAAAAATAGAGTGGTTTCTTTAACAGGTCCTGATAGTTTGAAATTCCCACCTATCTCCGATATAAAATCAGTAGTGGATGATACAAAATTTAATATCAGTGCCAAACAAGAGTCAGAGAAAACAAAAAAGATGCTTTTTAATGAAAGTCTTAAGCCAGTCCAAATAATTAAGACCGAGAAAATTAGCAAATTGGCAGCCGAGATATTTACTCTTTCCAATGGTGCTAAAGTGGCATATAAATATTGTAATCTTGAACCAGGAAAGATAGTTGTAATTGCACGTAGCAATGGAGGTTATGAAAAGCTCCCTGTAGAGTATATGCCTAATATAGGAATGTTTTCATCATCGGTCTCAAATTTTGGATTAGGAAATAATAGCTCCAATGATTTGAAAGATATTTTACTTTCCACATCTGTTAGGTTTTCACCAAAAATAAATAAATACAGTGAATTAATAGAGGGAACTTCAAATATTAAAGATTTTGAGAAATTGATGCAAGTTATTTACATGAGTTTCGAGCAAGCATTATTCGATAAAGTAGCTTTTGAAAAATACAAATCAGATGTTATTCATGGATTCAAAACTAATAAAAGACCTCCTTTTCAATCTTTTATCGATTCTTTAAAAGCAACTGTTTACAAAGGAAATCCAAGGCTAAGTTTCAGTAATTTAGAAAACTTTGAAGCCCTTGATTTCGAAACTACCAAAAAGATATATCAAGATAGATTTAATTCGGCAGATGACTTTCTCTTTCTTGTTGTAGGAGATATCGGTAAATCAAAATTAAAGAAAATGATATCGAAATACATAGGCAATATAAAATCCTCAGGTCGAAAGGAAAGTATTGGAAATATGGGACATTTCTTTCCAAAAGGAAAAACAAAGGCTTGTATGGATTTACAATTACAGAAAGCTTCAGCTTCGACTATAGTGAAATATAATTCAAAAATTGAATACAGTCAAAAGAATTATATTGCTATGAACCTAATGCTGGAATCTATCAACAATACAATGGTTTCGGAAATTAGAGAAAAGGAAGGGGGAAGCTATAGTGTTAATGTAAATGGAAGTATGACTCGAATTCCTGAATCCTATCTTGAAATGACAGTTAGTTTCGATTGCGATCCTGCTAGACTTGAATACTTGAAACAAAAAGCTGATAAAATTATTGCAAATATTATTCAAAATGGGATAGATGAATCAGCATATAAAAAGGCATATTCAAAAATGAAAAAACTAGCCTCTAATCGCAAGAAAAACAATATGTATTGGGTAAAAGCTTTGTCCTACTATATCCGATTTGATGAGAATATTAATGCAAAATCATATTCGGATGAATTGTTAGATAATATGACTTATGATTATGTAAATCATAAAACAAAAGAATTTTTAAACAAGGCCGATATTGTTGACTTTTCATATAAAAGCAAATAGTATTAGCTAACTGACTATTTATAAAAACAATTACTTAAATTTTATTAGATGAAGAAGTTTTTTATTAGAATACTTTTATGTGTTCAGATATTTTCATTTTTGGGTTTTTATACTTCTTGTTCAAAAAGCAATGAAGATATTGAATTAAAAAAAGAGGAAGAAGAAGATAAAAATGAAGCTGACAATATAGAAATATTGCCCAATACTATTATGGCAATAGGTCAGAAATCTGCAATTTACAACAGTAATGATGGAGGTAAAACATGGCAAAAATCATCGGTTCCTGCTGATGCCAAACGATACTATGATAAAGATTTAAACTTATTTGATATTACTTATTTTAAGTCGGCTTGGTATGCAGTGGGTGGATGCAATACCCCTGTGGTAAAATCATCATTAATGCTTAAAAGTACTGATGATGGAAAAACATGGACTAGAGTAGATATTCCTCTGAAGCTTCAATTAAATAGAATATCCACTAATGGGAAAATAATTATTGCTGGAGGTCTTGATTTTGGACTAATATATTCTACTGATGGAGATAATTGGGCAAAGGTAGATCTGATTAAATTGACCCAGATGGATAGTAAATATTCGGATAATGAAGTCAGAGATATTTTTTTCACAGAGGATAAAATAATTATTGCCCTAACAGCAATATACGATAGAAGTAATCCGAATGGAAACAATTCATTTATTGTAGAAAGTAAGGATAATGCTAAAACATGGAAAATTACCAAAAGACAATCAGGACCATATATTGAAAAACTGCTTAAATATAAAAATGATATTATAGGATTTACTCCAACAGGAAAAGTACTTAGATACAAGCAAGAAGAGTGGACTTTGGAAAACTCATTGGGAGGAAATAAAATATTGTATCCAGCACTTATAAATGATTCTAAGCTTGTGAGTTTCACATTCACTTCTACTGCTGATATACTATATGTCTTGAAAATAGATGATCAAAAAACTGAGAAAAATGATAAGTATTTTATGAATACTAATATCAATGCTTTTGTTTATGGAAATAATACATATGTTTTTGTGGGTAATGAATATCTAATGGGGAAAGGTGATTATCAAGGCGCAATTTATTCTAGCTCTGATGATTTGAAGCAATGGAATAGTTCTCGCGCATCCATAGGAGATGAGATAAAAGGAGCAGGAGCCGAATTCACTGATTTAATTTTCTCAAATGGGAATTTTATATTATTAGCTGATTCAGATTGGTACAAAACAGCAAACAATACTATATATACTAGTACAAATGGAACTGACTGGGTAAAATCAGAGCTTCCTGAATTAGATCAGGGAGAAAAATTAAGTAAGTTATTTTCAGCAAAAAATTAAAGAAATGTGTGTTTTTTCAGAGTGTAGACTATTTTAATTAGTGTTGAACAATTCTGTTTTTATAGGATTTGTTTTTTAGTCTGCAATGAAAGTTGTAATTACTACCCTAAGAATTTATTCTTAGGGTTTTTTTTATTTATCAGAATATTAGGCTACGATTTTTTCAGAAAGAACCTATGGTTTACTATTTGGGAATTCGCCTTAGTTATATTTCAGAAATCTTAATTGCATTAGTTTTTTGTTTTATACAATAAAATCTGCTTGTAATAAGTATACATAATGCAAATAAAACTAAAAGCGTACTTGTGAATCATTAGATGATCGATCTTAGCTTGCAATATTATTATGTTTTTAACACGACAATAAAACATATAGAATACAGATAGCCAAAGTTCCTATTATTATGAAAAAAATACCAAAATTTAAAGAAATAATAATTATAAATATATCTTGCCTTGAATATTTATTTTTATCGGTAAATTTCAAGCAGAAGCACAAGTAGCTTTTGGTTTAAAAGAAGACTTGAATTAGAATAGTATTCCCTACCTAGTAAAATTTCAGATGCTGATTTTTATGAGTTAAAACAAGAAAAAATAGTTAATTCGATAAAGCATAAAAGTAGGTCGAATAAATTGCGATTACATGCACAGCTAGCCGTTTGATTTAAAGCAAAAAAATAGATTGTATCATACTGAATAGTTTTTATCTAATTTAATAAATTATTCATATAAATTAAGTGTCAGCCATATAGGCTTACTAAAAGTTTATTTCATAACATCAGGCACAACCTAATGTTATGAAATAAAAGCCTTTCAGGCAATTATGCAATAGAAAGAAATAATAGTAACTTATATTTTGCCTAAAAAGGGCATAAGAACACAGTCGAATACATTGTTCTATTGAAATTAATTTATCTTGCCTGAAAGGCATTTATAATAGAGCTCAATGCATTGGGCTAAAAATATTTATGAATAAAAAGGCTGTAAGCTTGCCTATGCAAAATATAGCTTGTTTTTTCTTTTAAATTATTTCTATATTTGGAAAATATACGAGCATGAAGAATCTAATAATTTATATAGCCAACTCATTGAATTATAGTAGATGTTTCGCAAGCTCAACAGGACGTTCCCTCTTCCTACTATCGCTACTACTATTCGTCATCTTGTAGCGAGGCACGAGCGAAAGATCTCATACATTACAAATCATTAAGTCTATAGA
>JAOARN010000023.1 GCA_025210485.1 Marinifilaceae bacterium
AAATAAAAAATAATCGCCACGAAATTCCAGAACAGACTTCTCTGGGGTACCCCAGAGAAGTCTGTGGAAACTTTTTTATTTAAATAAAATGGTATACTTTTGGATTAAAATAGTGGTATACTTTTCGGTTAGAATATACATTTATTTTAATATCTTTGTTTATATTGATATTTAGCTTGTTGTTATTGGTTTGAAGTATATTGTTCTCACCATCATACCAATTACACAGATAATTTCCCTTAGGTACTTCAAGTCCTAGTTTTTCATCTTTACATACATTGATATCATCTCCTAAAGAGTATTGTTTATTATGATAAAAAAGTTTCGGGCTTGAAAAATCAGACACTACTCCATGTATGTCTATTGATTGTATTGAAAAAAAATATTTACCTTCGCTTAAATTGTCGAAAGTCATAGTTGTGTCGTGGCTGTTTGGGTATTTCGCAATTATAAATCCAGATGATGGATTACTTGAACAGAATCTGTATTCTGACTCTGAATTTGTACTTCCTATTTGTACTATGTACTTTAAGCATCGAGTATAGGATTCATCTCCATCTGGTTTTTCCCATATTAATTTTAGTTTAGGATAAGTTGAAACATAATTGAGGTTTTTTGCAGAATTTGGTTTTGGGATAGTGATATTCTTATTTAAAATATACATTTTATTTGTATTTCCGAGTATCTCATTTACTCCTATTATTAATAAATCTTCTCTGCTGTCTTGGTTGAAATCTGCTTTACAAATACTCGATTTAAAATAGTTTTCACTTATTATATTTGAAGGAGTGAAAAGGGCATGATGATTTGTGTAACATAATGTTTTAGGAAGACCAGTTCTTGAACTGCCTAATAAAATTATGTCAAGGAAATTATTGTTGTCAAAATCCACTAGATCCATTTCTATATTGTAAAGGTCAATATTTAGTCTTTGAATGGATTGAAATGCACTATTTGTATTTTTATAAATATTCAAGATTGTATCTGAGCCATTATATCCAGCAAGAATAAGATCTGAATATCCATCATTATTAATATCTGACCACTTTACATCACCGTTCGATATGGCTTCAAAATTGAAGAAGAGTTCAAACTCACCTTCGTTATTGTTTTTATACAGATATGATCTTTTTAGGTTTCCGACAATGGATCCGCATGCTAGAATGTCCATATACCCATCATTATTAAAATCTACTGTGCTAAGATTAGAATTTCCAAAATTTTCAATATTATGACTTGTTTCCACAAATTCATTTGTCTTATTGTTTAAGTAGACCAAGGTTTTTGGGTCATAGTTAGAGTTGTATCCAGAATAAACAATATCCATAAAACCATCATTATTTATATCTATAGAAAGAATGTCGGAGGAGCTAAGTTTTTGAATATTATTGTTAAGCTTAGTAAATCCTATTCCCTGAATATTCTTAAAAATAAGAATATGTTTATCTCCAGAGTAATCTCTCCCTGACACTATAAAATCTGGATATAAATCATTATTAATATCAAACACCTCAATGCTAGCGTCGGATAATGGAATAAGCCCAGATATTACCATTTCAGAGAAATAACTATCATTGTTTATCAAAACAGCAGAATAATAATTGTCAGTTTTCTCTCCACAAATTACTAAGTCCATTTTACCATCTAGATTAAAATCGCCAATTACAGATTCTGAGTTCACCAAATTTGGTATTCCTGTTATGGAAATCTTGTCTACAGTACAATGCCCACTATATCCGTAAATAGTGAGTATGATAATATATATGTATCTTAAATTTATCAAGCTAAACAGGTTTTTAATATTGTATATGTGTTTACTATTTTATTATTTCAAAATCTTGATTATTCGCTAACCATTCTCTTGCAATATCTAAGGCCTCTATATAGTCATTTGTAATTATATCTCCTGAATGGTTTACTTTCAATGGAAAATTTTTAATATGTGGACTTATGTATTCAAGTATCCTATAGGCGCAATTGATTTTAGTATCCATCTCGGCGTTGGAGGGTTTGCAGTTTTTCTCATCAGAATATATAATCTCCACAAGATAATCGTATATGCTTTTATTTAAGGTGTATACCAACCTTTTGGCAAGTAAGTATATGAAACTATCATTAATTTTTTTTCTTTCCCTTAATTTTTCTAAAATAAAATCGGTTGATTCTTTATCTCCTAGCCTAGACATAGCTAAATAAAAAGCTACAGCATATTTGTTTTCTTTAAATCTACCAGCTAGAAATAGTTTTGTTAGTTTTTCTTCAACTTTATCATGTTTTAGTCTACCAAGAATATAAACCATATCATCTAAACCATCTGTAACTGAATCCATCATATTTAATATTTGTTCTGTGTTTTTTTTTGAATATCTATTTGATGGCATTTCATCTAAATATGAAGTACAGGTTTTACAAACAATATATATACTATCCACCACTCCTTTTAGTATAAAATTGATTACTTGTACACTATTTGATTTATTATTCTGATAGCAGTCATGAGCTATTGAATATGAGTAAAATCTGATATTTGATAAGCTGTCTTGTCTGTAGGTTTCTAGTATATTTAAAACCGAATCAATATTGATATTTGATTTAAAATTTGGATAAAAATTCATGTAATTATCTTCTTCGCTTCTGGTCTTATTCATGAATTCATGAATGTTGTTACTTCTATTTTGGCATAGAAGATCTGTGCAGATATAGCAGCTTAAGATAAATGTTATTATAAGATATTTCATTTTTAGAAAAAATTAAAATAATTAATAATATGCTATTTTGTGAAAAATATATAACTTGTAATAAGATTTCTATAATAGCTTATATTTAATTTTTTTATTTATTGAAAATACTTGTTATTAAAATATTTACATTTTTATCAATTTGATGTAAATATTTAATATGTATACCTATACTGAAATTTTAATATAAAGGTTACGAAATGTTTAAAAAAAATAAATTAATTATTTTATTATGTTTGATATTTGAATTGTCGAATATTAATGCACAACCATTGCCCTTAATTTATCATCAGGAATACAGTTTACATTATAATCCTGCTTTTAGTTTGTATTATAATTACGCTAAAATAGATGTTTACAACAGGGTACAGTCAGTTAATTCAAATCAGGATTTTAGAACTTTGATTGTTCATGGTAGTGTACCTATATATAAGGATAATGACTCAGATCAAAAATCTGTTTTATCTATTTCTTTTCTTTCTGATAATTTAAACTCTGGTAAGCTTATGAAAGAAGAAAATATGAATTTTGCCTTGTCTCATCAAATTTCTATTTCAGATTATCATATTTTAGGATTGGGAATAGAATGGTCTTCATTTCAAAGGTTTTTTGATACGCATAATTTTAATACTGGAAGTCAGTATATTATAGGAAAAGGGTTTTCTGCTGATTTACCAAATAATGAAACTGTGGAGAGTATTTCAGGGGGGTATTCCATCTGGACCACAGGTATGATTTTAAGCAATAAAAAAAATGTTAATAGAGATTCCTATTTTTTAGGTTTATCATGTATTAATATGACAGGATCGAAATATGGCTCTGATTCGAATGCAAATTCTAGATTAAAAACACAGTGGGGAGTCCAGTTTGTTTATGAGCATAGGATTTCTGATGAAATATCATTATCTCCTGATATTGATATTAAATATACAAAGGATGATAAATGGGCAAATATAGGATTTAGAGCCGAATATTCATGGCTTAATCCAGCAGGGGGATTCCTTTCTAAAGCAAAGATTTGCCTACATCCTCGTTATGTTTATGAAAAGGCTTATGGAGTTGGATTAGAATTTTCTCAAACTACTATTAGTTTTAGATATGCGAGAACTATTAGCAATATAAAACATAGTAATTTCCACTTAAACACTAATGAAATAAGTTTTAGTTTCCATAATAATTTCAAGTTTGCAAAAAAACTTAAAAGAAATAAAAAACTCAATAAATCTACACAATACGCTATAAGACCAATTGAGGTGTTTGTGTGGAACGATGAGTATTGGAACTATAAAGATATTCAGCAGCATGATATATTAGATGAAAGTCTTCAGAAGTATATAAATTCAATTCTAGAATATTTGAATCAACATAATGAAACTAGTTTGAGAATATTTGCCCATACGGATATGCATGCTACAGACATAAAGAATAAAGACGTTTCATTAAGGCGAGCTGAGTTAATTGCAAATTATATTATATCTAAAGGAATAGATAAATCTAGAATTGATTATTTTGGAATGGGAAATTCTAAAAAACTTAAAAATAATGCCTTTGGACAGGAAAGATTAAATAATAGAAGGGTTGAATTTAAAATATATAAAGGCAAAATATTGAAGAAGAAATAATATATTATTGTAGTATTTATAATGCAGGCTAAAATTAATTATCAATCTTAAACAGGATTAAATGATTATGCACGATTGACACGATTAAATGATTATACATGATAGACATGATTTGACACGATTTATTGATTATACAAGATTAACACGATTGACAGGATTCATTGATTATACACGATTCACACGATTTTTAAATTAGTAGCTTCCTAAATCTGAAATCCAAAATCCGAAATCCAAAATCGTCCTCCTGATAGCGAGGAACGAGCAAGAAGGATCTGATATAGAGTCAGGACATGATTAATTGATTATTTAGGATAGACATAATTTTATATCAGAAGCCCACCAAAAAAATTTTATAATTAACTAAAAACATATTAAATTTAATTAATGCTTATTGATGCAAAGTTAAAATCACTTTCCGATTTTTATTTGTAATTGATTTAAGCTCTTATATTTCAATTATTACCATCTCTTGATTTTTGTAA
>JAOARN010000024.1 GCA_025210485.1 Marinifilaceae bacterium
CATTTTGAATTTTTCACCTTTGTTTTGTAGTGAACTCAAAGATAGTGAATTACATTCAAAAAGCAGCATTTTTTTTTAGTTTATTTAAAAACCTTATCTTCAGATAATCAGCGTTTTAAACTCCTCAGAAACTTCAGTTAATTACTGCCAGTTTAAATCCAAAATCTGAAAATTCTAATATTTTATTCATTTTTGTATTGATCATATTTTTTTGATATTTCTTTTTATCTGACTCTATCAGCCTTCTTTCACATAAAGTGTGTTACTTTTCAAATAAAGAAAAATCCATTTCACCAAGAACCATTTTTAAATTTGTTTTGAATTCATTAAACATACGTTCTTTGAACTCCTCTGAGTAATCAGAATGATTAATATATTGATATTCCCAACCAGATATACCAGCATACATAATTCTGGCTTCTATAAATTTTGAGAAATCTATATCAATCTTATAATAATCGTTTCGTATTACTTTATAAATAGTTGGATCTTCTCTGTTTGGTTCAAAATCAATAAAAAATCCAATTGAATCGGGCAAGTCATCAATAAGTCTAGCATGTGTCATTAATTGCGCCAACTCTGGAAAAAGCTCAGACATTTCCTTATCATAATAATAAGTTGAATCTTCATCTTTAAATAAACTCGGAGAACTCCAATCCAAATAATCTTGGTGATATTTTCCGCCCATTGCTTGTTCAAGTGGAAGTATATTTAGATTTGCCTCAATATAGTTTTCATTATAATTCTCTTCACCAGAACCGAAGTATTGCCAATTTAATTTGCAACCATTCATTTGATAAAAAAAGGCCAGCATCGATTCAGGAAGCTCCCTTCCATAATCTTTTTTTATTTTTCTTAAAACGGACTCATCCACTCCATAATAAGCCGAATATTCTACCTTATCATTTAAAAAACCAAAATCGGTTTCTGAATAATTAAATTGAACTTTGGGCTTTGCTTTGAGTTTAGCAATTGTATCTAAAAATAAAGTTTGGTAGTCTTGCTTATTTTCTTTTGATAAATACCGATTATAAATACTATCTTCCAACTTAGGTGGTTTTCTGAACATGCCAAGATCTTCTTCTGGAAATAAAAGTTTCATCTTTTCATGAAAATAATCAGGAATCGCTCCATCTAATATATAAGATTCTTCGGTTAGGTATTCTTGCCAATTACTCAAACCTCCTGTTTTAATAAATAGTTTTAAATAATCAATAAGATTAACAGTCAATTTTGTTAAACTAACTGGATGTTCAAACAAATACAATTCAGCATTGTTCTCATCATTCTCAAGAACCTTAATTAAAATTAGTTTGCCATATTTCAAATGATCCAAAATATAAAATTGATTCCAAAACTTCTCGTCCTCAGCATTTGAGGCATATTTGTAAAATGGAATTTCTTGTTCAATACCCTCTCTTGAGTAATCAAGTATATTTCTAAAACTACCAAACATCTCATATTGATTGGTGCCATAATTGATGCTATTAGCAGAGAATACTCGATTGGGATTTTGCTTATCGGGTATCTTCCAAAAAGCAGAATAGCCACCAAATTGTGAAATAAATGATTTTAAAATATTGGGAATCTCATATATATTATCGTATTTATCAAGTTGTTCTTTATCAGTTGTATTACAAGCTACAAATCTAGAACTATTAAGTTTAATTGATCTAATTAGTCTTTTTTTATTATGTAATTCAATTTGTAATTTTTTTAATTGATCATCAATGCTCATAATTGTGTTGTTTTCTTTATATAGTTTAAGTGTTCAGTCAGATGAAAAGCTTTTCTATTTAAATAATATAACTCTAATTTTATATTCACTGTATTCAAATTTTAGGTGTCAAAAAAAGTGTTTATATTGTCAAACAAAAAATAAGTATAATAATTTTTGAATAAATAAAATTTTAAAATTTGTGAATGACAGGAGTAGAAGAACGAATAGTACTAATAAACCAATAAAGTCAAATAGCCAAAAAGCATTTTAAAATAAAAATAACAGCGATGTTAAATCGATTCTAGTCATAGCCATTTTAGACCCTCAATTCTAATTCTGAAATTTCAAAAAAAAAATACTCTAATAAACGGAAGAATAAGAATCTGCATAAAGAAAACAGTAGAAAAAAACAGTTAACATAAAACCAATCACAAAACTAGAAAATCCATTCACTATTGTAATGAACTTACTCACAAAAATCGTATAGGATATTTAGTTTATTAATATATTTTTGCAAGAGAACATATTTAAATTAGTTTGTTGATCTAAATAACATAAAACAAGAAGTATCTTGTTTTTTTCTAAAATAAGATATTTATAGAATAGTTTATTTAGTAAAACATACTCAAAACAAAATCAATGAAATATATTTTTACAGCTTTATTCTTAAGTCTTTTTCTTAACAACTATGCTCAAATACAGGGCGATTGGTATTTATTGGAAGTAAAAAAATCGAATAGAAAAACAGAAAAATACAATAAGATTCTGGTGAGTATAGATAATCATAAGTATACTCAATACAAATTTGGCGGTGTTGTTTTCGACAAAATAGATTATAAGCTAGAAATAGAAAGCGAAAACCTTTTGTTAAAACTTAAAAACAATAAGATTTACAAAATTAAATATAAAATAAAAGGGGATATTTTACAGCTAGATTACGGATCGGGTAATAAAATGAAATTCAAAAAGATACCTGTTTTCAAGAACGAATTTCAACTAAAAACACATCTGATAAATAAATCATTTTATATCAATTTAGGAAAAAACAAATATAAAGAAAATGGAAAATCTAAAGTCTCAAAAAATGATATTGTCATTTACTCTAAATTTAGAGAAGGAGGCAAACTATATTCCAGTTTTAGCCAATATGCTGAGAAAATGCATTTCCTAGATAAAAAATATATTATAAACAGTTTTAGCAAGTGGCGATTTTTTAAAACAGCTTACTCTAAATATTTATTTATGGGAACTCATTTCTATCAAATATTAGATTGCAACACTAATAATATCAAAGCCAAAATTTTAGAAAAATCTTATACCTTCAACAAAGAAATTATCGAACTTAAAATATAAAGCCCTGAGAATCCACCCCTAATAGTGCTTGATTTTTAAACCTCATGCTTATCACAAGCATGAGGTTTATTTCTTTTATAAAATTATTGTAAAGTGAATCAAAGCTTCAAATCTTATTATGTTATTAACAACATTACAATCGTTTATCTAAAAAACAGATATATCAAAATCTAATTTCCTTTACTTCTCAAAATAGCTAATTCTATCAATTCTCCTATCTCGTCTGTAATTTCTTTTTGGTCTGCATAAGTTTCTTTCACAGCTTTAAGCTGATTAATATAATTATCAAAAACATGAGTTTGTAAGTGTTGATCTTTTACTTGCTTGTAAATCGCCTTCATCATCCAATCTCTTATTTCTGTATGGCTATTAATCATTCTATTTGAATAGGCTATAGCCATTGACGAATCCCAATTATCAATTTCCAAAATGGAATACCAAGCAGCATGTTGTGCCATTGAAATCTTATCCATAAATTTATGAATAAGCATAAAACCTTGTGCGAATTCTTCATTTTCTTGTTCCTGAAAATAATCAGCTATTCTTTCGCATGGACCAGAGCAGGTACTAAACCCTGTTTGAAGAGGCGCAATAAAATTGGAATGATTTGATTGATGTTCTGTCAATCCTGCTACAAAAGTCTTTATTCCTCTAAGATGTATTTGATTATGATTCTCTCCTAGATCAATATTATTGGACGAAAGAAATTGATGCAACTCATTAACTTTGCTCAAATAATCTTTATGTTGCGCCCATTTTTCTAGATTGAATATACTTGCAATCAAATCAATTAATTCTGAATCTATATCTTCCTTTTGCAATTTATTTTCATCGATTAAGGATTTAAATAATTCAATCCCATTGATATATTCTTCTAATATATCTGATTTAAGTAAATTTATAATTTTGTTTTTCATTGTGTTTTTATAATGTTTAAGCTTACAGGTTAAAAGCTTTTATTTTCACTTTTATACGCTATCAAAATTCTTAGTAAAGGATAAGCTTTTGATTTCATTATTTATATTAAACAATTACCATTTTTTATATTTCCCTATAAAAGCAACTAGTTCTGAATACTCTGAAGATTGAATCATACGATTTATTTTTCTTACTAAAATTCTTTTGTCCGCACAATCCAGATTTTCTAATAAAAAATTAGATTTAAAGCAGAAATAATTATCTGATTCTCTAAGCATATGATTTAAATCTCCATCATTAAAAATATCCAATTCTTTTTCCAGTTTTTCATATTCTATGTCATGTTTAATCTCATCTAAAAATAAAATAATCCTAAGAATTAGGGATTGATTATCTTCAACAACTCCAAACTGAAATTTTAGATTATGTATACTTACATTATTCCATTCTCTGTTTATGTCAACTTCTCCTTGATGATCTGAAAAACTATCATCTAAGGTTTCTTTCAAGAATTTTAGCGCATTTTTAACTTTTGCCTCCATTATTATTGTATGAAATATTTACCAATTTTTAAATTTTCCTATAAAAGCTATTATTCCTGCATCTTCAGAAGATTCAAAAAGTTCATTTATCTTTCTCACCAATCTTATTTTTTCTCTATCATCCCTTTTTTTTAGATGAATAAATGAGTCTATGTGAAAGAAATTATCCGTTTCTCTTAGCATATGTTCCATATTCTCACGATTGAATTTTTTTAATTCTTCCTGAAATTTAATGTATTCAATATCATGATTAATCTCATCTAAGCACATAATCATTTTAAGCTTTACATAATCTTGATATTCTTCAATGCCGAATTGAAAATTTCTTTTGCCAATACTCACCCTATGCCAATCTTCATTCATATTTATTTTTCCCCGAAAATCTGGGAATGATTCGTTTAACACTTCTTTTAAAAATGCAGATGCTTTCTCTATATTCGATTCAAATTCTGTATTCATTATATTTTATATTAAAAGACTTAAGCTTAAAAGTTGTCGGATGCAGTTATACCGATAGCAAGAAACGAGCCATTTCGACAGGCTCAATGCACGTTTCTCGACAGGCTCGATATGACGATTGCAGATTAAAGATTTCATATTAAAAGAATTAAGAGATAATTTTTTACATTCTAAAATTTCCAAATTATCTCATTAGCAAATTAACCCATTCTCTAATTCTTCTTAATTTTCCAGTTAGCTTCATCGGAATCTTTGGTAGAAAGCGTAAGTTCAAAATCTAAAGGATTATCTGGAATAGAGCAATCAGACTCTACAATATTAATTGAAGGAACATCTTTGTAAAGCCAGATTATATCAGTCATATCTACCCCACTTGATTGAAATACATCATAGTAAACAGAATCATAAGCACAAATTTGACAGAAAAACATAAACTCTCTATAAACAGGAGATTTTTGTATTTTCCAAAAATCAGAATGATCATACATCAGCTTGCTTAGTTTAAACATAGACAATACTTCAAAACATTTTGTAAACCAAGTATCAGGACCTTCTTTGATTATGTTTTTTAAGTAATCTTTATAATCACTTTCCAACTTTCTTAGTTTAGGTGTAAGATCTGTTTCTTTTTCTAACTTGTAGTCAAGATTTACTATTTTAATAAATTCATCTACAGACAAACAATCATCCACAGTAGAACCAATAAAATTAACAAATGCTTCGCAAGTTTCATCCTTCATCATGGCAAAAGAGATAAGATCTTTTTGAATATTGGCATAACGAGAAGTAAAGCAACTGCCCAATACCTTTTCATTAAATACTGAAGCTATTTTAACTAAATCTTCTAAAACAACATCTACTTTATTTAACTGGGCTTTCAAAAATGGAAAATATCTTCTTTGTGCAATTGCTTTTATGTTCTCATCTTGATTTACAAATTCAAGGGCTTGTTTTATTTTTGATTCATTGCCCGATTCTAAATAAGTAAATAGGGTATTGATATCAGTGTTCTCCATTGCTTCCGCTTGCAATAAACCAATATTTAATTCAGGCACTTCAATATCAGCAGTAATAATTAACTCCTCTTGAGTAGCCACAATTTTCATTTTATTTATAGGCTTATTTATTTTATTATGAATACGCGCTAATTCACTTGCTGGAGTATAACCACCTGATTCTAGTTTTCCAATTTTCTTGGTATATTCTTCATTTTTTATATTAAACCAAGTTTTCTTTTCATGATATTTAGTAAAATCAAGTTCACTAATTAGACATTCGGCATTTTCATTCTTTAAAACCAATTGGTAAGTTGATTTTATATCTTCTATCAAATCATGTAAACTTGCTACTTTAACTTCAATCTTCTGATTTCTAGAAAAGATCAAACTAACTTTATTATCTAAAGGGAAAGTGATTGCCAAAAGCTGAATATACAAATCACTAATAATGAAGTCTGCATCAAAAAAGCTTTTCTCTTTATAATCCATTTGGTATTCTGGATTTGTTATTGAATCGAACCAATGTGAGCGTCCTATCATACCTCTCGAATCGCCAATATTAAGATTATAGGAATATATATGATCATCACTGATATGCGGAATTACTGTTTGTCGCCAGCATTCCAATAATTCTTCTTCTGCGATAGTAGTTGCATCTGACGATTTCTTTTCCGAATAAATAGTTACTTTCTCATCTTTGACTTCTACTAATAGATCTCCCAGACTTGGAAATAATTTTTCAAAATAATCGTTTAAACTATACTGTGGACTATCATCTTGTTTTTTATTATTCTTTAGTATATAGACCTGTCCCTCATATTCAATATCTCCAAATGATTCCCTTTGATTCAACTTGAAAATAATATGATTGTATCCTTTTTGTTTAGCATATTCTAAGGCTATTTCTTTTATTTTTATTATGTTTTCCTGTATTGTATCCATTTTGTTTTATGTTTTATTATTTTAATGCTTGTCTCGTCAAAAGGCTAAGAGTTAAAGGCTAAATCTTACACACCAATATTCTCCCATTAGCAAATTAACGCATTAACACATTAGTAATTAACATTTAACCTATTAGCAAATTAGCCCATTTTAAAATCCCCAAGGATTGTCCTTAACTAATTTCTTTCCTCTAACCAAACGTTTATAAATAGCAAATTGCGATAAGGCTCTGCCTCCAAACATTCTATTGAATTCGGGCTTATCAGCATATTGAGTACGCATGGTCAAATTTTTCTCCCCTTTATACCTGAGATCCGACTTTTCATTTACTCCCCTTAATTCAATATGAGTATAATCCGATAGTTTTTCTTCTATTTCATCATTGTACAATAAATCACCAGAGAATGTAAAGAAGGTATCTTTCTCGTATTGAAAAGTTTCTTTCAGCTCAACATTAACCGGGATTTGGCTATTCTGTGGATCTTGAAGTTTAGCTAAGGTTTCTGCCCATTTTTCTGGTTGCGGTTTTAAAGCCTCTGGGTTTTTCTTTAATTCCTCCTGTGCCAAATGATAACCATAATATAAATTCACCAATTCTTGTTTATGATGTTTTTTGTGCATACGGTTGATTTCTTCCATATTCAAGCTCTGCAAAATATAAGTCAGCTCTCCAGCAATCCCAATACTTTCGTAGCCATCAGGCATTTTGAATTTCATTAAAAACAAATCGGTAGCTTGCTTGTTAAGAGTGACTTTAACTCCATAATATACTGAACATTCCTCTGGCTCTTTGCCTAAAGTTTCTTGCAAGTATTTGGAAAAATAAGCCGGTGCCTCTTTTCTTTTTAATGGCGCATTTTCTTTTTTAACTCCCTTTATATCGGTTACTTTTAAGGATTTTGCAATATTTTGGATAATGTATTTGTTTACATCCACATATAACTTCTCGATATCTTTAAAGAATTGATCATTGAAGTTTTTTGCCTCTGGTAATTGTTCTTCACCTCTATTATATGCAGCCCATCTTTCTTCATCCGTTTTAGTAGGGTCGTCAAATATTTGGCATATTTCTACATAAACATTATTTTTTAATAAAGGAACAAATTGCTCCATCACTTTATCATAATACAGATATAATATATTTCTTTTGCTCGATTCCTTTAGAGACTCATAGGCAGCAAATGAATAGATAGTCTTATTAAATAAAAATTGCCAAACACCTCCATTCTTCACTTCAGAAATTAAATGTCCCATGCTCAACACCAATTTTTGCTCCTTGGTTAATTTCTTCCAAAGATCCTCTATGTCAATATCCGCTGGGTAAGCATTGTCGAGTATTAAGCTACTTAAACTCCAGAATTTTTCTTCCTCATTTTTAATCTTTTCTATTTTGGATAAATCCTTTTCCTTAACCTCATTAAAGAAATGAAGTTTTTTTACACTTTTGCTTATTTCTGATAACATATTATTTCTATTTTTTTCTAGCTTCGTTCTGTGTTGAACATATAAGTTTTAAAAAATAAAGATTAAAATAATTTAATAAATTTCTATTCTGATTTTGTCAATGACAATGAATTGGCAGTGGAAAGCTTATAAAAGTTTATAATTGGAAATCGGGCTTTGGGAAAATACGGGTCTTTATTGTTGAATTATTTGTAGCTTTGATATAAACATACATACCATTTACAAAATAATATCAACCATCTATTAAGCTAAACAATCATTTTACATAAACAGTATTTATATTGATTTATTTAATTTTATTTTTATAATTCCAAAATTCATTCTACTCTCTTTTTCTTAGAATTAAAACATCTAAAAACAGAAATAGGATTAATACAAAATAGATTTAATATGAAATTAGATAAAGCACAACCAAACAAGTATTTCGAATATATAAAAACAAATGAGGATTTCCCTCAAGCCTATTTAGAAGAAATTTTTCTAATTGCTAAAATATCATCAGATCAAAAGATAAAAGACGAGGCTAAAACCATACTAAACAAAATTGCAAACCAAGATGTTTTAAAAGCCTTTAAGAATCGCTCAAAGTTTGATCTTACATCAGGTCCAAAGGCAAGAGACAAGAATTTACTTATTTTATTCAAAATGGCAAAAGTCTGCAAGACTTTAAAGTTTGGCAAAATGTATAAGCTACTTGAGGACGATGATAGAATTTATATTTATGATGGATTGAAATTTAAAGAGGAAATACCAAATGAAATTGGTTGTTTTGAAGGGATTAAAAATATTACTATTAATGATTATCATATGCAAACTCTGCCCCATACCATTGGGGAGATAACCGATTTAAACGAACTTGAAATTAGGGGATATCAATTTCAAGCTCTACCCGAAAGCATATCGAAACTCAAGCAACTAAAACAACTAAGAATAGAAAGTCCTAAAATAAATACTATTCCTAATTGGATTTCAGAATGCGAATCTTTAGAGGAGATAGAAATTGGAGGTTATAGTTCAAGAAGCTATGCAAACTATAAAGAACTGCCAATTTTAAAAAACCTAAAAAATCTTAAAACTCTAAGACTATCAACAATAGATATTGAACATATTAAAGATGATTTCTTCGATATACCTAGCCTCGAAGAACTTGAATTAATAAATATTATTAATCTAAAAGAAATTCCAAGTTCTATTTCAAAACTTACAAATTTAAAAAGACTAGTTATAGCAAACTGTAAAGATCTTTGCAGTATACCATCACAGACAATAGAATTAAAAAAGCTTGATACAATCAAAATTTCATCTATTCCGTGTATCAAAGAGATTGATGGCAGAATTCTTTTTATGCCTACAATTCAAAACTTAATCTATTCGAATATGGATGCAAACATAAATATAGATCAAATAAAAGAGACTAAGATTGAACGCATAAATATTAAAGAACCCGAACTGCTAGCTCAATTCTTTTCATTCTCTCATATATTCACCAATCTAAAAGAGCTTGATATTACTGATATAAAAGGAGTTAATCAAATTCCAGAAAGTGTTGGGAATTTAAAACAATTAAAGAAAATATCTATACATAGAACAGATATTAATACCTTACCAAAAAGTATTGGAAATCTAAATAATCTAGAAGAAATTGATTTTAGAGATAGCTTAGAATATATACCTAACGAATTTTCCAAACTCAATAAACTAAAACATATTTATTTCGGTTCTGCTAAATTAGAATTCTCATTCGAATCCCTACCTGAATCTATCGATAAGCTAACAATTGGAGCGAAATCAATAAATATGAAACATGATCATAATTTAAATATTAGAAATTTAACACTAAGTTCAAGGGATATTATAGAACCTCAGCATTTCTCCAAAATAAAGGGTCTACATGTGTTATCTATAATGAATTGCCAAAATCTGAATTTCGATTATATTAGTAAGTTAGATTCTATAACACACTTAGAACTCGCTGATTACAAACATGATATAGGTGATAAAATCAGTAAATTGAATAGCTTAGAATCTATAGACATTTATTATAGTAATTATAGTAAAAAAGACAATTCTAAATTTATATCTCCAGAATTAACTAATATAAAAACCTTAAAACATCTAAAAATATCTGGTTGGGAAGGTAAATCAATCATTGATATGTGCAAGTCAATAGTAGGTTTAGAAGAGCTAGAACTATCGTTTATCGAATATCTAAATCAAACCGATAATTTCAACCAATTTATAAATATTATCTCGAAGAAAGAAAGTTTAAAATCACTCGTATTAAATCATATAGATATGAATAATGAAATGGTAAAGTCTATATGCAGATTACATCAGCTTGAAAACCTAAAAATTAAGTCTTTCGAAGCAAATGAGATAACGGATCAATTCTTGGAAATGAAAAACCTTAAATCATTATCAATAAGTGAATTCCAAGTAAACACTATTCCAGATTGGATTGGAAATCTTACTAATCTTGAGAATCTCGAATTAGAAAACATGTACGATGTGGAGACTCTTCCTGCCTCTCTCACAAACTTAACTAAACTAAAACGATTGAGCATTTATGGAATTTATCCAAACGAATTGCCAGAGGAACTAAACAATCTACAACTAGATCAACTTAAAGTACGCAGTTCAAGAGGTCATACAATAAGAAAGATGGTTCTAGATATTTTGGCAAACAAGAATACTAATATCATTTATAAATAGTAGAGTCCCACGGCATTCTTTTATCGTTATGCCGCACGGCTTTCTTTCAATCTTTGGGACGATCAGCCGTGAGTCCCAAAGGTTGAATTAAATAAAATTATATAAAATGAAAAATACTTACTTATACTACGCAGCATTTCTGGTTCTCTTTTGCAGCAACAAAATAAAAGCAGAGCAAAAAGATAAAGAACTACAAAACATTGATAAACAAATGGAAATATTCGCCAATAAAATAAAAGAAGGTGAATACGAAAATGCTTTCAAAATCATAGAACAAAACATCCAAACCGATGCGTCCGATAAATACAAAGACAATACACATCAATATATCAACGAATATGGGATTGAAAGATTTAAATTATATACAAAGAAGTATGGGAAAATTCATCATATAAGCTGTATTAGAAACAAGAAGATTTCAGACTTCGCTTATAAGAAAATTTATACAATACTAATTGGTGCTCAAATCCTTAACTTCGAAATAAGCTTTATGAAAATGAATAATAAATGGTATTTCGAAGATTTC
Source organism: Marinifilaceae bacterium (assembly GCA_025210485.1). Taxonomy (GTDB): domain Bacteria; phylum Bacteroidota; class Bacteroidia; order Bacteroidales; family Marinifilaceae; genus JAOARN01. Next base: position 11,635 of record JAOARN010000024.1, read on the forward strand.
ATTTCGCATTTTATGCACACTCGCTCCGAACTTTATAGCCCTATAGGGAAACATAAATATAAAAAGACTAAAAATCCGACAGATTCTATATTACATAATCCAGCCGATATTGATATGCTTATGAATATATTTACTGAACATATTCTAAAAAAAGAACATCAACTAGCAAGCAATGAGATTACTAAATATTACCAACCAAAGTTCAATAAAACAACAACAGAATACCTAAAGAAATATATAAACGATCAGTTAAGATGGAAGGTTGAAGAATATGGTAATCTAGAAAAAACAGTTTTAATAGACAATGAAATGATTTCGGATTGGGCTTATAGAAAAACCTATGCATTTAAATATAAGTATAGTATTGTAAAATACGAAATTACATTTTTCAAATACGATAAAGACCAATGGTTTATGTATGATGCAAAGTATAACGACAAAATTGATGATTTATATAAATAGATAAAAAATGGATAGACGTTCATTCTTACTTTATAATGCTGCATTTACTCTAAGTAAAATTTTAGAGGAATCATTTCCACCAAATAAAATTAAAATTGAACCAACCGATAAAATTCAACAGGTTTTTATCGATCATAATGATTTTAACTTCCAATTAATTACTTATGATTTAGAATATGTTGAAATAAAAATAAAGCTAGGCTTAGATGAAATATCATACGACCATGATTTTAATGAGGTCCTAAAATCAATTGAAAAATCTAGAAACAAATTAAATTATTTTCCAAGATTAGAAGAAAGCGACAACTTTTTTATTACTAGATCTAAAGCAACTTACGAAACTGAAGATGATTTAAAAACCAACATAGATAATATTAAAAATAAGATTGAGGAAATTATAAAATTCTCTCAATCAGAAGAAATACAAGAAATAATTAGCAAGTACAAACAATGGTAAATTTTATAGAAGTAAAAAGTTAGATTAATTAGACAATTAAATATATTTTTCATCAAACATAATCTAAAGAACTATTTAGCTTTGTAGAACACGACTTAAACTCAAAACAAATTGATTAGCAAACACAAACATTAGAACTCAAATGGCAAAAAAAAGAAAAACACTACCAAAGGATTTTGAAGAATTACTAGATACAGGAGATATAGAAGAAATAAAGAAAGTATTATCAAAATGCGAGATTGATGCTTATGGTGGTTATAATAAACATACTGCTATAGGTTTTGATAATTGTCCCGATGAAATTACTCGATGGCATATAGAGCAAGGTGCTGATGTTAATGCATTAGATAGCTTTAAAGAAACCGCATTGCATCATAGAGCTGGAAGTAGATTGGAAAATGTGAATATTAGAATTCTCGTAGAATTAGGCGCAGATATTAATCATAATTTATATAGAGGCGGAACTCCCTTGCATAGGGCTTGTGATAGAAAATGTATCAATAATATTAAAACATTATTGGAATTAGGGGCTGATATTAACATAAAAAACATTCGAAATAAAGAAAATGCACTAGAATATGCACTAGGAAGATGTAATAATATTGATATTATAGATATACTAGAAGTAAGTAATATTATGCTAGGTGCAGGATTGGAGATATCTGATACGATGAAAGAATCTATAACCAAAATTGGGCAAAATTTTGAATACTTCAGACCAAATTTTGATAAGGATAGTGTTGATGAATATAGCCAGGCTTTAGTTCAATTATATAGAATTTATGGTGTTGAGCCAGTTGAGAAAAGGATAATGCATGATGATATTTCTGAAATTATTGTTAAATCAACCAGATGGCAAGATCAGCATCAAGAACTTTGGGAGCTTCTAGTCCCTTCAAATGGGCATGCATCGACATTTCAAGCTGAGGTAATTAGAATAAGTGGAAAAATATCACGCGAATTGCTCGACAATGGTGGTACAAACTGGGACGAGGAATATAAAAAAATGGCGGATGCATTTTTAGAATATGTTCAACAAGGCAATGCGCTAGATGAGGATACTATTATTAAGCTTAAATCTACGGTTGAAGACATTAAACTCACCAAAGGTGATCTTAGCTATTTTACCGAAATGTCCGTAGCTTGGGTTTTATCCAACCCCTCTCCTATTGCATTATGTAAAACCAAGTATTCACGTTAGGCAGCTATTAAGAACAAACTATATTTAAATTAAACAAATCAACAAATACTATACATAATCATGAAAAAAATAATTATTATTCCAATACTATTATTGTTATTTGCTTGTTCAAAAAAAGAGAACAATTTTGAAAAAAAATTCACCGAATTAAATGAATTCCCTATCCAACTAGACAAGTCCTTTTTCAAACTAAATCATAATGAAAAAAAAGATTTAACTATAGATGAAGTAAAAATATTATATAAAAATATTCAACATATAAACAGTGATGATGCTTATAAATACTCGCTGGCAGAATTATTTAAAATTGACTCTTTAATTAAAAACAATCAACTAAAAGATTATCATAAATGGACATTGAAAAACACTAAACTCAAAGCTATCAGTAAATTTAAAACCAACTCAAATACAGAATGCTTTATTTGGTATATGTACTATCCTGTTGATATGAATCAAGACGAAAAATTTGTATTTCTATCAGTGAAGAATAATAAAAATAGTTTCAATTGCATTCAGGTAAGTAAATTTAAAGACTACTCAGATGCTCCTATTTGGACAGAAGAAAGAGTATATAGCGTAATATCCAAAGAAGGCAATATTAAGTTAAACACAACAAGAGTATATGGCGAAGATGAAACCATCGAGGATAAATCTGAAAAAAGTTTCATGCTAAAAATTAACAAAGATGCAGGTATGGATATTATCTCGAAAGAAACAGAGTCTTAAAAACAGAACTACTGAGACTTAAACTTTATATTATGAAAAATATACTAATTTTTATTTTTATATCTATCAATACATTATTTGCGTGCAATAATAATGATAGAATAGACAAAGATTATATTGATAAATATTTGACTTCTTTGTCGGAGCATCTACAAAATTCAGACTTTCAAGCTGTGTCTGATATTCTAACTAAATTCATAAATAAAAACCTGAATAAGAATGAAAGGAATGAAACAAAAGAATACATTTCTGAAAGTATCCGAAAACTAAAAAAGATTAGCGAAAGACATCGAAATATTAAGAATGTAAGTTTTATTAAAGATCAATTTATTAAGGATATCGCTTTTAAGAAAATATATGCCATTCGCATTGGCATAGAACTATATAGTTTTGAAGTTTGTTTTATCAAAAATGATAAAAATTGGATGCTTGATGAAATATTAATTGAATATGATAGGGGTGGATTATACAAAAGCGCATCAGAAAATAATATGAGTGTAATAAAAAAACGGGATAATGATAATAAATTAATGATTGATAATATTATGAAAATATTTACTGATAATATTACAAATCAAAAATACAAGGCTGCCTTTTTACAACTCGAGAAATTTTATCCTAATGATATGCCTTTAAAAGCAAAGGAAATGAAGCTTTCATATGGTGAGTGGGATATGGAATCGAAGGTAAAAAAGAATGGGAAATTATCAGCAATACTATTCATCGACAATCAAGTTATTGATGATTGGGCTTATAAAAAAATCTATGCCTTTAAATATCAAAAATCAATCATCAAGTTCGAAATTAGTTTCTATAAAAATAATCAGACTTGGCAAATGTACAGATACGATTTCAAGCCTATTAAAGATTTATATAAATAATTCTAGCCACCTGGATATCTACCAGACAATAAGCTAGATTAAAAACTATTTGAATCAAAAAACAAATGAGATATTTATATTTAATAATTTTAATTATCTCTTTTTCATTTCCATCTCTTTCCCAAATCATATCCAAAAATATTAATTATGATGATTGGAGCACCGAAAAAACAGAAGAATATGAAGGAGTATATCAATTGGGCGAGAGCGAAGCCGAATATAAATTAAGATTGATAAAGCCGGATAATACCTGGATTTCTCAAATAGAATTTGGGGAATGGAGCCATATTGACAATAAGCCAATATGGATATCAAATTATGTAAATATTAGTAATATAAGTATTATCAAAAATATTTATTACTCAGACCAAATAAAAGCTGTTTTTATCATTTATCCAGATAAAACCAAAGGAATAAAAATATTGAATTTAGGAGCTAAAACAGAATCTTATACTTATGGAGTGAAAATTAATAACCTAGATGATGAATTCCCAGGTAAATACAATCAAGCGTCATTGACTTATCTTTATGAAAACAAGTTAAAACTAATGAACAAAAAAGAGCTTCGAATTATGAGGAATGAAATCTTTGCGAGGTATGGCTTTATATTTAAACCAGATGAAAAAATGGATCGTTATTTCTCCAAACAAACTTGGTATAAAAAACAACATAATAAAGTAAGCCATTTCTTAACCACTATCGAGAAATACAATATAAAACTAATATTGAAGGTCGAGAATTCAAAAAAATAGAATGGTGTGTTTTCATAAATTTCGTTTTCCTTTGTATAGGTTTTTAAAATACACATTCTCCACATGGGTTTAACTACAATTCTTCTTTAGTGTTAATCCAAGCCTTTGTTTCAAAGGATTATATGAACTCTATATATTTCAGAACCAAAAGTATATTTCTATATTTTGTAAGCATATAAATTTATCTTTAACTTCGCACTCAACTTTATAATATATAATCATGAAATATCTTGACCCTAAGAATGATCTTATTTTCAAAAAAATATTTGGAGAGCATCCTAATCTTTGCATTAGTTTTCTGAATTCATTATTACCGCTGAAGGAGGATGAATTGATAGAAAGCATAGAGTACTTGAGTTCGGAACAAGTACCAGATATAACTGGACTGAAGAATTCAATAGTAGATGTAAAATGTACTGATGCCAAGAAACGTATTTTTATAGTTGAGATGCAAATGCACTGGACCGATAGTTTTAAGCAAAGAGTACTATTCAATGCATCGAAAGCATATGTAAGGCAGCTAAGAAAAGGCATAGATTATAAAATCCTACAACCAGTATATGCACTAAGCCTTGTGAATGAGGATTATTGCGATTCAGAAGATTATTATCACCACTATACAATCTCGGAAAAGGATAATCAGAATGAGATACTGAAAGGATTGGAGTTTGTATTTGTCGAACTTAATAAATTTAAACTAAAGAATTTTAAAGATAAGAAAATGCATTTCCTGTGGTTGAAATTTTTAACCGAGATTGAAGATTCTAGAAATATCCACAATGAACTTTCAGAAATTCCAGAAATAAAAGAAGCAATTGAATACCTTGAAGAAAGTAATTATACTGATGCAG
>JAOARN010000025.1 GCA_025210485.1 Marinifilaceae bacterium
ACAGTCTTATTTTTAAAGCGGAACTTCACAACATCAGACTATGCCTGATATTATGTAATAAGAGCTTTTTAGCCAAATCTGCATTAAAAAAAAAGGAACAATAATAATAAATACTTAGTCTGAAAGGAAAAAAAGAAATAGAATCCAATACATATTTTTTATTAGAAATTTATTCATTTTGCCTGAAAGGCATATATAGCAAAGCCCAATGCCCTGCATTGGGCTAAAATGATTTATAAATAAAAAGGCTATAAGCCTGAAATAAGCATTGATAAATATTTTTTAAATTAAACCAGCCTGTATTAAACTAATCCATTATTCTTCTGGATATATTGGTAAATACATTATACAATCTGCTCCACAGCCTTTTGCCTTTATGATAGGGTTCCAGGTTTTTCCATCTTCTGAGGAATATAATATAGCCATCTCTGTCTTGTGGTCATAGTAATTTTTTGTAACATCCGTACAGAATGCTGTAGCAAATAGTTTCCCTTTTGCACTGCCTATATTTGTCTCTAACCATGGACCGGCGAACTTTCCTAATTTCTCCCAATTTAAACCATTATCCGACCAAATTAAGCCTGCTTTATCGGTGCATAAAGCAAGCCATATTTTTTTCTCCTCGCTATATGTTATATTCTTGATTCCAGGATAAGTACATCCTGTATTAGTGATGACGGTAGGTTTATTGTAATTGCCATCTGTTCTTGTCCAATTAACACCATCTTCGGTGAATACCACTTGCGGTATATCTGAATCAGGACCAGTGATTACACAAGATCTAGATGCATAAATCTTATTATCTACTTTAATAGCATTGTTCCACATTGATGTATATGGACATTCTGCTTTTTTCCAATTCTCTAAATCAGCAGATATTAAAACATTAGATTTGTCACCCTTGGCTCTATTCCCATTTGATATATATAGACTATTATTGATTTTGATTAAGCTGTTTCTACTTCCAACTTCAGGATGAACTTTTGGCTTTGTCCATTTTATACCATCAAAACTGTATAGAAATGAACCTTCAAACACATTATGACCCTCTGCGCATAATACAAATTTTTTGTAATCAGTATCGTAGAAAATATCATATATTTTTCGTGCCACATTTCTATTTGGGTCAATATCAGTATGAACTTCTTCCCAGTTTAAGCCATCTGTACTAGTCATTAATAAAGGCACCTTACTTGAACATCCTGGATCTTTAAGTCCCCAAAGCTTATTCTGTGCATATATTATGCGTTTGAATCGATGACCAGCCGCGCTTAAGTTTGTTTTCTTTTTTTCCCAATTATCACCATCTTTTGATATGTAAGCAATCGAACCTTCAGACTGGCTTCTTACGTATGTAATCAAACCCATCTGTTTTTCGGTAGGTTTATCGTTTTGATCTGAATCAATTTTTGTCTCATCTGAATTCTTCTCGCATGATAAAATCGTACTTATACTGATTAATAAAATAATCAAATAATTCTTTTTCATAAATAAATTTTTGTGTGTGTAACTTATCTGTGTGTAAAAATAGTAGTATGGTGACAAAATTAATTTAAATACTTATGTTTAACAAATATTAAAATAAATAAACTTAAAATAAAAAAAAACTTTTAAAAACAAGAAAATAAATATATTCAGAGTAATGGTAAAAATACTTGTTAAATTAACTGTTTTAGATATAATATTATGTAACAAAAATATATTGGAAGTAATTACGAATATTATTAGTAATAGGATATTTAATTAACATAGTCAAAAAATTGAAAATTCTTATTTTGTGGGAAAAATACAAAGGGAAGAAATTTATTGATATATTTTTATAATGTTAATAAACTGTAAAAAAAATAATATCAGTAGTTTTTTTCATTTGTTTAAACTAAACTTATAGTTAAATAAAGACTTGGTTTTTTTGATCTCCAAGCTCATAATATTCTCTTCGGATAATAATAGAATACTATAATATAAGATTAAAACGAACATTTTTCTTCTTTGTTCAAAATCGTACATAAAATGTTTTAAATCGGACACTTTAAAAATTAATATAATTAAGATGTTCGAGTGTAAAAGTCATATAATCAGTAGGAAATAGCCTTTGGTATGTATGTTGTATGGATAGTAGCGAAACGCAATTTTTGAAATTAGATTTTAAATTCTAGCTGTTTATATGTTTTATTTATTGATGCCTGATAATCAGAATTAAAGCAACTAATATATTAGTTTGTATTAAACAAAATATACTGGGATTAATTCGATTTACTTTTGATATAAAAACAAATACTGTAACTAGAATTATAATAGTTGCGTCAAACATAAGAATTTTAACTCTATCTCATAATAGTAATTTTACACTATGATAAAACTAACAAATATTCATAAATCATATGATACTGGAAGTAATAAACTACATGTACTGAAAGGCATTGATTTACACATTAAAGAAGGAGAGCTAGTATCCATTATGGGTTCTTCGGGTTCTGGTAAATCTACACTGCTTAATATCTTAGGCTTATTAGATAATCACGATGATGGTACATACATTTTGAATAATCAGGAGATTACAACAATGAATGAAACTAAAGCAGCCAAATTGCGTAACAGTTTATTAGGCTTTGTTTTTCAGTCATTTAATTTGATTTCGTTTAAAAATGCAATGGAAAACGTTGCTCTGCCACTATATTACAGGAAAGTATCTAGAAAGAAAAGGAATAAATTAGCTCTTGAATATTTGGATAAAATGGGACTTAAAGAATGGTTTCATCATATGCCTAATGAAATGTCTGGTGGTCAGAAACAAAGAGTAGCTATTGCAAGGGCAATGATAACCCACCCAAAAATAATTCTTGCTGATGAACCAACAGGAGCCTTAGACACAAAAACCTCGCTCGAGGTGATGGAAGTGCTAAAAGATATCAACAGACAAGGAATGACTGTGGTGATTGTAACTCACGAAAATGAAATTGCTGATATGACAGATAGAGTTATAATCCTTAGAGATGGAAGGATAGAGTCTATTGTTGACAATAAAAAAAAAGAACTAAATTCTGACAACTCAACTCATAAGGTATTACAATATGTTTGATATAGATAAATGGCACGAGATTCTTAGTGCCATGAAAGAAAACAAAACTAGAACTTTCTTGACTGCTTTTTCTGTTGCTACAGGTATTTTTATGTTAGTAATTTTACTGGGTGCAACTAAGGGGCTTGAAAATGGTGTGAAACAAACTTTCTCATCAAATGCTCAAAACAGTATGCAGATTTATGGAGGTAGAACTAAATTAGCTCATAAAGGAACTCCCGCCGGAAAACGAATATATCTCAAAAATAGTGATTATAAATCATTGGGTGAAAACTTCAAAGAAATTGAGGAAATATGTGCCATGGTTAATGTCCCTATTACTGGAATGATATCCTATAAGAAAAACTACGGTAGCTTTGATGTATCTGCTATTCACCATAACTTTAATGCAATTCGAAACTTGGACATTGTGGAGGGGCGTTTTTTAAACGAAATTGATATATCACGCTTTCGAAAAGTAGTTGCTATTCAACAAGAAGCCAAGGATATTCTGTTCCCAAATATGGAAGCAATTGGTGAATATGTTAAAATAAATGATATTAGTTTTAAGGTAATCGGCGTATTTAAAACTAATGAATTTAACGATAATTCTAGAGATGTTTATATCCCAATTTCAGTAGCACAATCTGTTTTTACAAAGGATGATAAGCTTAGGCGAATATCATTTACAATGGGACCGATAGGATTAAAGGAAAGTAAGAAATTAGAAGATAAACTAACCCGACGAATTGCTAGAAATCATAATTTTAGTACTGATGATGTAAACGCTCTTTGGATTCGTAATAATATTGAGAACTCAAATACTTTTGCCCAAATATTTACCTTTCTTAAAATACTGATATGGGTAATAGGTACTTTTACAATTGCTCTGGGATGTGTTGGGGTCTTTAATATTATGATGATTGTTGTTAAGGAACGTACTCGTGAAATAGGTGTTCGTAAAGCCATAGGTGCTTCTCCAATTTCTGTTATTTCCCTTATTCTTTTTGAGGCTGTATTCATCACTATAGCAGCTGGTTATATTGGTATGTTTTTAGGAGTAGCATTTCTTGAATTTGTAATTAAATTTAATATTGTTGAACATGTATACGAGCCTGCTGCGATGTATTTTATTAATCCTCAGGTTAATTTAAACATAGCAATTACCGCAACTCTTATTCTTGTAGTAATAGGAAGTTTAGCTGGCTTCTTTCCTGCTCGTAAAGCTGCTTTAATCAAACCTATTGTTGCACTCCGTGAAGAATAATATCTTCACAATATATTTAGTAAAAATATGATCAATATAGATAAATGGCAAGAGATTTTTATAGTGATAAAACGAAACAAACTCCGAACTTTTTTAACTGGTCTTGGTGTTATGTTTGGTATATTTATTCTTGTTACTCTTCTTGCTGTAGGTAAAGGATTTAAAAATAAAATTGTCTCATCTCTTGGTAATTTGGCAACGAACTCAACTGTTATGTGGACCGAAAATACAACCAAAGCATATAATGGATTGCCTCGAAATAGGACTTATAAATTTACAAATAAGGATATAGATATTATTAAGAAATCTGTAAAGGGGATAAAACATATTGTACCCGAAATTACAGCTTGGAGAGGAAAGGGTGATTTTAATACTATCCGTTATGATAAAAAAGGAAATTTTAGGATAAAAGGAAGTTCGCCCGATATGAATAAGGTCAATCCTGTACAGTTACTCGAAGGTAGATTTATTAATGACATGGATTTGAATGATGCTCGAAAGGTTATTGTAATAGGCACTAGGGTTGAGGAATTAATGTATGAATATACTGAAAAACCAATAGGTTCTTACCTAAAAATAAATGGCATACCCTTCAAAGTTGTAGGAACAATGAAACCCTTATCTTATAATTTCGGAATGCGCGAAGATGTTATATTAATGCCTGCATCTACTATGCAAAATCTTTATAACATGGGCGAAGGATTTCATGTTCTGCTTGCAACGGCTAAGGTGGGTGCATCTATAGCTGATATTGAAGACCAAATGTTCGGTATACTTGCCAGACAACACAAAATACATCCAGATGATAGGGAAGCTGTAGGTAGTTTTAATATTGCAAAAATGTTCAAACAAATATTCGGACTTATATCTAGTATTGGATTTTTGTTTTGGGTGATTGGATTTGGGGTTCTTATAACTGGTGTGATAGGTGTTAGTAATATAATGCATGTGGTGGTGAAGGAACGTACAAAGGAAATTGGAGTTAAACGAGCCTTGGGAGCAAGACCTATAGTAATTGTAAATCAAATAATACATGAGTCTGTATTTATTACAACTTTTGCTGGTTTTTGGGGTTTGGTTCTTGGAACCTTTGCTGTGGAAGGTATCGCAAAAATGGTGGAGGGTGACTCTGAATCTTTCTTGCTCAACCCTATGGTGGATTTCGAAATAGCAATATTGTCTTTAGTTGTTTTAATATTCTTTGGTGCTATTGCAGGGATTGTTCCAGCTTATAAATCAATAATAATAAAACCTGTTGACGCTTTAAGATACGAATCATAAAAATTTAAAAAATTAAGAAACAAAATATAGAATTTAACTATGAAAAAAATTATTCGCATACTCGTAATATCATTAATTGTTGTTGCTTTTATTGGAACAATTGCATTTTTATATCAAAAATCGAAACCAGTACCTAAAATTTACAGTACACAATCGCCTGAAATAAAAGATATAGCTAAGAAAACTGTCGCAACTGGCTCGGTTGTCCCACGTAAAGAAATCGAAATCAAACCGCAAGGAGTTTCGGGAATTATTGAAAAAATTTATGTGGAAGCTGGTAATATTGTAAAAAAAGGTGATGCTATTGCAAAAATTAAGATTATCCCTGATATGATTAATCTTAATGCAGCAGAGTCAAGAGTTGAAAAAGCTTCGGCTAATTATGATAATGTTAAAATTAGATACGATAGAGATAAGGCATTATTCGAAAAGAAAGTAATTTCTGAATCTGATTTTCTTCGTGTACAAGTCGAATATAGAAATGCAGATATAGAATTACAATCGGCTAAAGATAATCTTGAAATTATTAAAAAAGGAGTATCAAAAAAATCTGCAACAGCTACAAATACAATTATCCGTTCTACAATACAAGGTATGATACTTGATATACCTGTAAAAGAAGGATACTCAGTAATCCAAAGTAATACATTCAATGCTGGTACCACAGTGGCAATCGTTGCTGATATGGGAGAGATGATATTTCAAGGAAAGGTAGACGAAACAGAGGTTGATAAAATAGAATTGGGAATGATACTTGATCTAACCATTGGAGCTATTGAGGATACTAAATTCAAAGCTAAATTGGAATATATATCTCCAAAAGGAACTGTCGAAAATGGTGCCATCCAATTTGAAATAAAAGCTTCTGTGAAATTGAAAAATGATTTCTTCATTCGATCAGGATATTCAGCTAATGCAGAAATTGTTCTTGACAAAAGAGAAAAAGTACTTGCAATAAACGAAATGTTGCTTGAGTTTAGAAATGATTCAACTTTTGTGGAAGTGGAAACTGATAAGAAGCAAGTGTTTGAAGAAAAATATGTTAAAACAGGGATTTCTGATGGTATTAATATAGAAATAATTGAAGGTCTTGATATAAAGGATAAAATCAAGGGAAGACTCCAATCTGACTTGGATAAGGTGAAAGAGGAGAAAAAGAAAAAAGACCAAAAAAAGAATTCTAAAAAAAATAAAAAGAGCTAATTAAAATATAATCAATAAGCTCAGTTTTTTCTTGAATATTAATTCAAGTTAGGTTCTATACTTTTACAAAAAAAATATCTATTCAATTATCATTTACTATGAAAAAAATATTATCAACTATATTTTTTCTTACTTGCATTGTTGCCATCTTAAGTGCTCAAACTAAAACATGGAATCTGGTTCAATGCATTCAGCACGCTAAAGAAAATAATATAGATCTCAAAATAAAGAAACTTAATACTTCTATTAAAAAGAATAACTTAAAACAAACTAAGTTTGATTTTGCCCCAAATTTAAATGCTTCATCTAATTATAGATTCAGTTTTGGTAGAAGTGTCAGATCAGACAATACATATGGTGATGTAGACACTCAGTTTGGTGAAGGTAATTTAAGTTCTCAGCTTACTCTGTTTAATGGATTGTCGAAATGGCATAATTTGCACAAATCTGAATTAGAATATTCTGAATCAGAAAAAAATGCAGAGAAATACATGGAAGATATGAGTCTTGCGATCACATCTTCTTATCTAAATATTCTATTTATTAAAGAGGTGCTAAATGTTTCAAGAGAACAGGTTAAGTTAACTAAGGAGCAAATCAATAGAACTCAAATATTAGTGCAAGCAGGTACTGTTCCGAAAGGAAACTTAATGGAACAAAAAGCACAGTTAGCAAGGGAAGAACTTCAGGTTGTAAATAAAGAGAACGAATTGTATTTGGAACTCCTAGATTTAGCACAATTTTTGGATATAAAAGATGTTGAAAATTTTGATGTAGAAATGCCTAATCTTGATAATATGAATATATCCCAAAATATTATGGGAGCTGATATTATATTTAATAGTGCATTAAAATTTAGACCTGAAATTACAGCTGCAAATATGAGATTAGATATTGTGAAAACTGATCTAAAACTTGCTAAAGCAAATAGATTGCCTAAATTAACTTTTTCTGCTTCTATTGGTTCTGGATACTCACAGGATATGTCAGATATTGATTATTCTACTAACCCACCAACGGTTTTAAGACAGGAAATGTTACTAAAAGATCAGTTGAAAAATAGACTTACAAAATCATTAGGTTTTAGTTTAAGTATTCCGATTTTTAATGCAAATCAGGTGAATAGAAATATTAGTAATGCTAAAATTAATATTGAGAGATCAGAATTAGAATTGATTAATACGCAAAACAAACTAAGAAAAGATATACAGCAGGCATACGCTAATGCAACCGCTGCAAGGAAGAAATTTCAATCTAGTTCTGTTGCTATTGAGTCATCCGAAGAGGCATTTAGATATACTACTGAAAAATATAACTCAGGTTTGGTTAATTCTGTTGAATATAATCAAGAAAAAACAAACTTGTTTAAAGCTAAATCGGAACTTTTACAAGCCAAGTATGATTATATATTTAGAACAAAAATACTAGATTTCTATAATGGAATGGAGATTAAACTATAATTAATTGATAGTAGAAATAAAATAAAAGAGCTAATCACAATATAATTATTGTATTAGCTCTTTTGGTTTTAATTTAGTTTTTCACACTTAAGCCAAATTCATCCTTAAAGTATCCACTAACAATAAGTATAAAATCGATTACTAACCATATACCCAAACCTCCAAATGTGACAAGCATCAATAAACCTGTCCACAATTTACCTACATAAAACCTATGTACACCAAACGAACCCAGAAACACACATAGCAATAAACATACTATATAACTCTTGGAACTTTTAGGTTCTAGAAATAATGCATCATTATCAAAAGCATTTTCCTGATTTTCTAAATTTTCTTTCATTACTTTTTGTTTTGATTAATATCTGATTCAAATTATCCTTCTGCACAAAATCTAAACATAAAAGTGTCTGTATCGAAAATTGGATAAGTATCTATTTAACTAATTTACTCAAACATAATTAAAGTAGAAGACCAAATCAAATGAAGTAAATAACACTGAAGGAAAACTTATTAACAATTTCTTAAATTCTATTGATAATAAATAGGGGTAAAGCAGATCTCCCTTAAACTAGTTGCTGAATATTTATTATTGCTGAAAAAAGTACATTTCGAAAGTTCCGAAAATATAAATAATAGAAAAATGCATTGGTCTGGAGACTATATTAATTATCATAATATCAATAAATTCTGATTTGTCGATTAATAATCATGATAATTTGCAGTTGTGTTTTATGTTAATAAAGTCAGTTGTTGTTATTTTTGGCTTGTATTTTGTAACTTTTCGAAATAATAAACCGTATAATCCAATGTATACTAGTTTATAAAGTTTATATTAAACAATATGTACTTTTTTTTGTTGTCGTAAATATGTGTTAATTATAAAATTAATAGTATTTTTGTATAATGTTGATGTGATTGTTATTTCAATTTTATTGATTTGATTATTTTATATCTAATAATAAAACAAATTATACCAAGATGGAGGATAGCTTATGATAAGAAATTTACTTCGAAATTATTTATCTTTTATTATGTTGTTTTTGTTTGTAAGTTTTAGTTCTTTTTCACAAACTAACTTGCAAAATGATTCCTTACGTGTGATTAGTTTTATTCCAAATAAAACATGTAAGTCTCTCAATCCTAAAATTAAGATTGTTTTTAACTCTCCTATAGTAGTTGATTATGGGGATGTAGTTTTATATAGTGACGAAATAGAGACGATGCGATTTGCTTTAATCGATACCGACTATTCTTATATAAATAATGATCAAGGAGTCGAATTTTTTCTGCCCGAACAATTAGTCAACAATAAAAGATATACTATTAAACTTGAGAATCAATTGTTTTATTCTGACGAATATGGTTATTCAAAAGAATTTTCGGAAAAATGGTCTTTTCATGTGGTTACTGATGGTAATAAAGACAAGCAAAAGGAGGATATTAGTTTCTATCCTAATCCAGCTTCCGATTATATATATATTCGCAACTTTTCAAATCTATCCAAGCTTTATGTAATTAATCTAACTGGTAGGATAGTAATCGACACAGATGCTATAAGTAATAGATTATCAGTTTCAAAACTCCAGAAGGGAGTTTATTTTATTACTTTTATTCTTAAGGATGGAAGGAGAGTATCAAAAAAACTAGTGAAAAAATAAGATTTATTATAACGAATAATCAAAAGCCCAGAATTAGATTTTCTATTTCTGGGTTTTTTTTATTGCTAAACTTTCATTAAAGTTTTGATAGGTCAGTTTAAATAATAGTTGGACTACATAAAATTATATCTATAGTATAGTTAAACTGCATAAAAAAAGATGCAAGTCATATTATTAAAGGAATATCTATGATGAAAGTAAAAATGGGTAAAAAATTACTGTTAAAAGATTCCATAAATTATAATATTACAAGTGCATAATATTGCCTGAAAGGCATATGCAACTCATTGGGCTAGATAACAATAAAGAAAAAAAGTCTGTATGCCTGAAATATCAAATTAATTATAGAAGAAGTCTGGAGATGAATCATTTTGTGGAAGTATGATTTTTAAATCTGAAAATAATAATTTATCAGCTTACCTTAAACGGCATATATACCACAGCCAAAACATAGTTGAGTTTGATTTCGTAATGAATTAAATATCAGCCTTACAGGCTTATCTTAAAACGGAACTTTACAACATCAGGCTATGCCTGATGTTATGCAATAAGAGCCTTTCAGGCAAATTTGCATTTACTAATTGAGCTTAGGCAAATACCTTAGCTAAAAGAAAAAAAAGAAATAAAATCCAACATATGTTTTATATTAGAAAATAATTAACTTTGCCTGAAAGGCATATACAACAAAGCCCAATGCAAAGCATTGGGCTAAAATGATTTATAAGTAAAAAGGCTGTAAGCCTGAAATAAACATTAATAAATAATTTTTTTAATTAAAGCATGCTGTAGTTATACTGATACCTTTTGTGATGTATCTAGAGTTTAGTATGCATTTATTAACTGGTCAAGACCCTTATTACGTTTTAGTTTTCTAGTAATAAGTGGTGTCGATTTGTAAACCATAGAAGTAGTTCCCCCACTGATAAGTTCAATTGCTTTTGCAATACAAAGTTCATTTTCAGATCCGAAGTCATGTGTTAAATCATCTTTCACTTCATGGTTAACAGGAATACCATTAAAGAAATCACCTTCCATATTTGAGTTTTTAATGGAGAAAGTAATAGGTACAATAGCAAGATTTAAAGCTTCATTTTCAAAAACATACATTCCTACAGGTTTGCCATGAGTTTTCGAACCTATCAAGACGATATTCTCCTCACCCATATGCGGTTTTAAACCATTTATTACAAGTTCACTAGCTGATGCTGTTGCACTTGTAGTAATTACATAAATTTTGCTGAATTTAAATGCACTTGTTTCTTTTCCAAAATTTAAAGCTTTGTTCAAATCTTGTTTCTTTTCATTGTGAATGTAATTGCCAAAAACCTTACCTTCAAAGTCGTTACCAGTAATAAGTGAAGCAAGCTGATTTGCAATATCAACACTTCCGCCACCATTGTATCTAAGGTCAAGAATAAGGGCTTCGGGAGTTTCGTTACTAAAATAATTGAAGGCATCATTCAATTCATCCTTTGATGATCCCAGGAAACTATTGAATGCTAGGTATGCAATCTTTTTTCCTCCGTGATTTATAATCGATTTTTTCAGTACTGTGTTCTGATTAATTTCACTTAACTCACTGCTAACAGTTTTTTCATTAAGACCATCAGGACTTTGAAATTTAATTTTCAAAGTCTCAGATTTGATTTCACTAGTGATAGATTTATCGTCTAAATCAGCAATTTTATTATCGTTAATTTCAAGAACTTTCCATCCACGTGTGATACCTGATTTGAAATAGTTTGATTCGTTGAATACAAGACTCACTCTGAAATCATCGTCTGCATTGAATTCAAAAGAGATACCATGTCCTTTGTAGGTTCCGTTATTAAGGAAATTTCGAAGTGAATTCAAATCAGCAATATAGCTCCATTTGTCTTTATCTGATAGTCTTGAATCAAAATATTCATTGTAGGTCGAATAATTTTTTATATCAGATGACTTAAGTTCGTCAAGCCAATAGTACCAGTTTTCTAGAGTTTCGTCAAGTGCAGCTTGAATCGTATTGCTATTATTTGTTTTGTTACTGTCGTCATCATCATCGGATGTACAAGAATAAAAGCCTAAGCTTAAAAATAAAGCCAGAAATAGGCTTGAAAATTTTCTATAAGAAATAAAATTCATTGTAATTAGTTTTAATAATTCAGATTCGTAAATTTAATTTAAAAATCTAACACTTCTATTAACTAAATGCTGATTTAATAAGTGATTGATTATTTAACGTAATTATTATATATAAATTATCAATTAATGAATATTTTTAGTATTCATAACACTTAAACATTGATGTTTATATAGGTTAAACATATGTTAAATTTTAGATTTTTAAAATATATAATGTATTTTTGTCAAAATGAGTGAACCAATAGATATACGTAGTAATAGTTTTTCTGATAAGGACAAGGATTTAGACAAAAGGCTTCGTCCACTACAATTTGACGATTTTAAAGGACAAGATAAAATTGTTGAAAACTTAAGGATTTTTGTTCAAGCAGCAAAGCTTAGAGAAGAATCTTTGGACCATGTCTTACTTCATGGCCCTCCAGGTCTTGGAAAAACAACTCTTTCAAATATTATTGCTAATGAACTAGGTGTTGGTTTTAAATTAACATCAGGTCCAGTATTGGATAAGCCTGGTGATTTGGCTGGATTGTTGACTAATCTTGACGAAAATGATGTTCTTTTTATTGATGAAATACATCGTTTAAGTCCTATTGTGGAAGAGTACCTTTATTCTGCAATGGAGGATTTCCGAATCGATATTATGATCGATAAAGGTCCAGCTGCAAGAAGTATACAGATTGAGTTAAATCCATTCACTTTGATTGGAGCTACTACTCGTTCGGGTTTGCTAACATCTCCTCTTAGAGCCAGATTTGGAATTAACAGTCACTTGGAATATTATGATCTCGATATTCTTTCAAATATTGTAAGTCGCTCGGCTGGAATTTTAAATATTGAAATAGAGGATCAAGCAGCAAAAGAAATTGCCTCGCGTAGTAGAGGAACTCCTCGTATTGCCAACGCTTTGCTTCGTAGAGTGAGAGATTTTGCACAGGTTAAAGGCAATGGGAAAATTGATATAGAAATAACTAATTATGCATTATCAGCTCTGAATATCGATCAATATGGTCTCGACGATATGGACAATAAAATATTATCTGTCTTAATACATAAATTTGGCGGTGGACCTGTCGGTATTTCAACTATTGCCACTGCTGTCGGTGAGGATGCAGGAACCATAGAGGAGGTTTATGAACCTTTTTTAATAAAGGAGGGTTTTATAAAAAGAACACCTCGTGGTCGTGAGTTGACGGATTTAGCATATAAGCATTTAGGTCAAAGTAGAAATAAATTAGACGATTATAGCTTGTTTTAGTAGCTATAACTATTAGTAAAATTAAGTTGAAAATACTATTTAAGCAGAATATCTAATTAAATAATAAGAAACTAAATAGATAATAGGAATCTTCTGGAAATTAATATTCGTAAATTAGATTAGAACATATTTTATAATATTTCGTATAATGTAGTATATTTAACTTAAGAATCAGCTTGGGTAAATGATAGTTGATCTAGAATATCTGATTATCATGTGAATGCCAGAAATTAGATTATTAATATTATAAATTATAATTTATATATAAGTATTCAAATTATGACACGAATTCTGAAAATAAGTTTGATTTTTGTTTTAGCTTTAAGTCTAAACAATGTCAATGCACAGAGAAAGGCGAAGAACGCTGTAATCTCGTTTAAACAAAAAGTTATTGAGTTAGGTAAATTTAAGGAAGAAGAAGGACCTAAAACAGTAAAATATGAATTTAAAAATAACGGAAGTGTTCCTATTTTGATTCGAAATGTTAATGCTTCATGTGGTTGTACAACTCCAACATGGTCAAAAGAACCCATTCCACCTAAAGCTAAGGGTTTTATTGAAGTGAAATTTGATCCTAAAAATCGCCCAGGAGGATTCGAAAAATCTATTTCAGTTTATGCAAACACACAACCTGCTTATACTGTCTTGAAATTAAAAGGAAGAGTTATTCCAAGGGAGAAAACTCCTGCCGAGAGATTTCCTACAAATTATTTCGGTTTACGAATGAGATCTAGTTCAATACCTTTTACAAGAGTTAAAAATAATCAAACCAAAAGGTCTCAAATAGCGATTTACAACGATAGCAAAGAAGATATAAAACTAGAATTTGATAATTATAGAAAATATATTAAGATTAAAATGGAACCCGAAGTGCTTAAACCTAAGCAGAAAGGTTTTATAGTTGCGAGTTTTGATGCAAGTGTTAAGAATCAATTTGGGGCTTCATATGATTATATCAGAGCAAATATAAACGGAGATGAAAACAAAAGAGTAAGATTCTTATGTACTGCCTCAGTAGTTGAAGATTTTTCTAAACTTACACCTGAGCAAAGAATAAATGCTCCAAAGGTTCGATTTAATACAAAAACTGTAGACTTTGGTGAAGCTATAGCTGGTGAAAAGAAAACAGTAGAATTTATTATAGAGAACAGAGGAAAAGATGACCTGTTTATTAGACGAATAAGACCTACATGTGGTTGTACTTCACTTGCTCCAACCAAAAAAGTTTTGAAAAGCGGTGAATCGATTCCTTTAAAAGTTGTATTCGATACAAGAGGAAAAAGAGGTCGTGTAAATAAAACTATTTATGTGACAACTAACGATCCAAGTAACCCAACTTCAATTTTAAGATTAGTAGGAAATGTAAGACTTGCTAAAAAATAGCATTTACATAAATATTAAAAAAACAAAGGCAATTGTAAATCAACAATTGCCTTTGTTTTTTAATAATCATATTACAGTTTCCAGCCTTGAGCTTTTAACTCGATTTCGTTATTATCTCTAGTAACAAGTTGTCTACCTTTTGAAATATCACATGTATGACCTATGATTTTAATCCCCTTGCATTCCTTTAACTCATCATGCATATCAAGTGGGAAAGTAAATAATAACTCATAATCTTCGCCGCCGTTTAGAGCAAAAATTGTAGAGTTCATATTTAATTCTTCTGCCATTTTATGAGTTTGGTAGTCAACAGGGATTTTGTCCTCAAATATTTGACAACCTAATCCACTTTTCTCACATAAGTGCATTACCTCTGAAGATAAACCATCTGAAATGTCTATCATTGAGCTCGGAATCCAATTTTTTGATTTGAATAATTCGAAAATATCTTTTCTTGCCTCTGGTTTCAATTGTCTTTCTAATATATATTCGTATCCTTCTAGGTCTGGTTGAACTTTTGGATTATCTGCAAATACTCTTTTCTCACGTTCTAGTAATTGCAATCCTGCATATGCCGCACCTAAATCACCACTTACACAAATTAATTCATTTGGCTTAGCTGTGTTGCGGTAGCATATTTCTTCTTCTTTTGCCATTCCAATAGCTGTTATGCTAATACAAAATCCAGTTAAAGAAGATGTGGTGTCTCCTCCAACAAGATCTACATTATAATTATCGCAAGCAAGTTTGATACCCTCATAAAATAAATCTAATTCCTCTACCGAGAATCTTTTCGACACAGCTATTGAAACTGTAATTTGTTGAGGTGTGGCATTCATAGCATAAAGGTCAGAAATGTTTACCGCTACAGATTTGTAACCTAAATGAATCAAAGGTGTATAACTCAAATCAAAATGTATTCCTTCAACAAGCATATCTGTTGTAACAACAGTTTTGTTGTTTGAAAAATCAAGTACGGCAGCATCATCACCAATTCCAAATTTAGATGATTCGTGTTTTAGTTCGAAATTTTCTGTTAAGTGATCAATTAACTTAAATTCGCCTAGGCTTGATATTTCTGTTTTATTTGTCATCGTTTATAATATGAAGTTAAAATATATTGTTAAAAGCATATTTCGTATATCTGTCTGTAGTTTTAAAGAATTAGTAGATTGTTTAATAAAATTTAGAATATTAAAATCTCAGCGACTTTAAAAAGACAAAGAACTAGCTAAAATATACATGCAAAGTTAATTAAGAAATTAAGATAGTTTAAATTAAAAATAAAAATTAAGAAATTTTTATAATTCAACATTTAAAATACGGTGGAAGTTTATAATTAACTATGAAAATTATATGTTTTTTATTTTATAAGTATAAAAATATGTAAGAAAGAAAAAATATCAGTTTTACAAAAAAATACGACCAATAGAAGAAGCCAAGGCATATTAAATTTTATTTTAAATAATAAAACTGTTTATTTATAAAATAAAAAAAACGGAACTTCGTTATTAGTGTAAAGGATTTTGTTTTACAAAATATTAGTATTGAAAATAAGCTATATATGAAGTTATAATTATGTATATTTGTGCACTGTACGAAAAAACAGCTTAAGTATTTATTTCAAGCTAAGAAGGATGTCGATATATGATTATTTGATTTCAACTAACATAATTAATTTAGATAGAAAATAAAGTAATTTTTTTAGTGAAAATATAGTTCTTATTTAACTAATAACCATAATGAAACATCCTAAGAAAAAATATAAAAACAAAGGCAGACGCACAATTATTATTGACTAATGTATGGAATGTTTTGATAAAACTTGTAAGGATGATATTTTTTTGTTTACTTTACTCCTTTGCATGGAGAGGCTACTTACAAGGATGAATTTTTTTGGAATACTAAACTTAACTATTTTACTATTAGTGATTAATCTTGCCGAAGTGAAAGCACAGCAAGATCCACAATTTAGTCAAAATATGTTCAATATGCAATCTGTGAACCCTGCTTATGTAGGTATACACGATGGGATGGTTGCATCTGTCTTGGGAAGAAGGCAGTGGGTCGGTTTTGACAATGCTCCTAATACATCAGTATTTAGTTTTAGTATGCCTATTGAAATACTAAGACAAAAAAATGGTATAGGACTTAATATAATAAGCGATAGATTAGGTTTCGAAAATAAAACATTCATCAAGTGTAATTATGCATACCCTTTGAGCACAAAGTATGGTATTATTCACCTAGGGCTTAACTTTGGATTATATAATAATAATATAGAGGCTCAGTGGTATGTCCCAGCAGGAGACGATTTTACATCTCCTCAGGATGATCTTGGAACTTCCAGTACTGATGAGGGGAAAATGGCTTTAGATTTAGGACTTGGGGCTTTTCTTGAAAATGAAAAATATTATATTGGTTTATCTATATCGCATATAAATAAACCAGAAACAAAATACGGTGATAATTTAGCTTTATATCTTGATCGTCACTATTATTTAATGTGTGGATACAGGGTTTTTGTTGATCCAAAAATTGAATTACAACCTTCTCTGTTCTACAAAACAAATATTAGTTCGGGTCAATTTGATGTAAATTTAAACTGCCGATACAATAAAAAGTATTTTGGGGGCGTTTCTTATAGAGTTAAAGATGCAGTCTCCATGATAGGCGGATTTGTTTTTAAATCAGCTGTGCAATTATCTTATTCTTACGATATTTCAATGTCGAGAATCAAAAAACCTTCTCACGAAATATCAGTAGTATATATGTTTAAAGCACGTGTTGAAAAAAGAAAGCAAATATATAAGAGCATAAGATTTTTATAATTATATCGAGACATTTGTTTAAAATAACTAGCAAATTACTATGAATAAATTACTTATCATACTAATAGCAACTGTAGGCTTGTTCGTTTCTTCTTGTTCTAAGTTTTCTGGAAACGGAGAGTTAGTTGGTGTAGGTCAAGGAGGAAAATGGTTTGAACCAAAACCATATGGAATGGTTTTAATCCCAAGAGGTAGTTTTACCATGGGACCAAACGATCAAGACGTTGCATGGGCTTTAAACTCTACTACTAGAAGAGTTTCTGTAGAATCCTTTTGGATGGATGAAACCGAGGTTACAAATAGTGAATATCGCCAATTCGTATATTGGGTGAGAGACTCTATTGCTCGTCAAATTTTAAGTTTGTCACACGACGAATTTAAACTTACTGATAGAGATGGAACTCCTCTTCAACCTGAAAGATTAGATTGGGACGCCAGACTTGAATGGGATGATGAGGAATATTCTCAGGAATTGGAACAAATGTTTATACCTGAAAATGAGCGTTTCTTAGGTGCGAAACTTATAGATGTTAGAAAACTTAACTATAAGTACCAATGGTATGATTTATTACAAGCTGCTAAGAAAAGCAATAGATATAATTATAAAACTGGCGAATACGAAGGTTTTGTTGACGATTACAAAGGTGGTCGTAAAAAAGTTGAAAACAGATCTTCATTCATTATGGAAGAGGATACAAATGTATACCCTGATACTCTTTGTTGGATTCAGGACTTTACATATTCATATAACGAGCCATGGGCTAAAAGATATTTTTGGCATCCTGGTTACAATGACTATCCAGTTGTTGGTGTTAGCTGGAAGCAGGCAAGAGCATTCTGTTTTTGGAGAACTAGATACCATAATTCTGCATTGAAATCTCAAGGCGAATCAGGAGTTCAAGATTACAGACTTCCTACTGAAGCAGAATGGGAATATGCTGCGCGTGGTGGCCTGGCTATCAATACATATCCATGGGGTGGACCTTATTCAAGAAACGATCAGGGTTGTTTCTTAGCAAACTTCAAACCTCTTCGTGGTAATTATGTTGATGATGGTGGTCTAGTGACTCTTCAAGTTGGAACATATGAACCAAACGAATTTGGACTTTATGATATGGCTGGTAATGTTGCTGAATGGACTTCAGGAGCATACGATGAGTCAGCTAATTCATTTACACATGATATGAACCCTAATTATGAATATAATGCACTGCCAAATGATCCTCCTGCAAGAAAACGTAAGGTGATCAGAGGTGGGTCATGGAAAGATATCGGATATTATATGCAATGTGCTACTAGAACATATGAATATCAAGATACTGCTAAATCTTATATCGGATTCAGATGTGTAAGAACTCGATTAGGAAAATAAAAACGAATAAAACTACGATTAATTTTACTATAACTATCTATTTCAAACATTGTAATTATGAGTATAACAGAACTTGTTCAGTCTCCTAAGTATAAAAAATTTATGGGATATGTATACGGTTGGGGTGCAGCCGTTGTGCTTTTGGGTGCGCTGTTTAAGATTCAGCATTACCCTCATTCAGGAACTCTTCTATTGGTTGGTATGCTTACTGAGGTGGCAATTTTCTTCTTTTCTGCTTTCGAACCACCACATGAGGATCCAGATTGGAGTATCGTATACCCAGAGTTGATAGGTCTTGAACCAAAAGCTAAGCCAACTACTGGTGGCGGAGGCGGTTCTAATCTTGATATAGAAGGAATTGAAAAACTACAAGAACTACTAGAAAAAATTAGTATTGAACCTAATAAGTTATCACACTTAAGTGATGGTCTTGAGAAACTTGCTACTGCTGCAAATAGTCTTTCTAACCTAAATGATGCTGCTGAGGCAACAAATGGTTATATTAGTTCAATGAATACTGCTGCTGGATCTGTTCAGCAATTAAATGATTCTTCAAAAGCTTTAAGCGAATCTTATACTGATGTTTCAGCTGCTTTATCTAAATCAGGTCAAGTTATTGTTGAAGGTGCAAAAGCTTCTGTTGATGAATTAAATGCTAAGGTTAGTGGAGTTGTTGCTGAGGTTTCAAACTCGGGAAGTGATTTAAGCAAAAAACTTAAAGATTCTACTGATGTATTAGCAAATTCTTATCAAAATTTGAATAATTCAGTTAAAAATAATGCTGAAGAGGTGAACGCTCAATCAGAAGCTTTCCAAAAGTCTATGTCAAAAGTGAATTCTTCTCTTTCTTCAGTTAGTGCTATGTATGAATTACAACTTAAAAATAGTAATGAATACATGAATAATTCAAAAAATGCATATGAGGGTATGGATAATGTATTGAACGCAATAAATTCAACTCTTGAAAATGCTAAAGTTTATAAGGCTGAAACCGATAAATTGAATCAGAACTTAGCTTCTCTAAATACAATTTATGGTAATATGTTAAGCGCGATGAATTCGAAAGCTTAATGAATTATTAATTTAAAGCTAAGTTAGAAAGATATGGGAGGGTCAAATTGTCCAGAAACGCCGCGTCAGAAAATGGTCGGAATGATGTATTTATTCCTAACAGCAATGTTAGCAATTAATGTATCAGACCAAGTTTTAGACGCATTTGAAATAATTGATGATGGTTTGAAAAAAACCATTGAAACTTTTACAGAAAAAAATAAAGAAAGACACAACGATTTTGCTGTTGCAAGTCAAGAAAACGCTAAAAAAGTTGCCAAATATTATGATGCGGCAAAACAAATTAGTGCTAAGTCTGATAGTTTATGTCAGTACATTCATTACTTGAAGGGAAAAATCGTACGTGTAGCTGAAGGTCCAGAATTTGATATGGAAACTCAGCATATAACCAAAAAGAACAATATTGATGCTGCGGCTCAAGTTCTTGATTTGCAAAAATATGGTTATAAATTAAAAGACAGTATTATTGGTTACCGCGAGTTGATAGGATCTATTGTTAATGATTCAACTTTTATGCATGCTGTTGAAAGTTTGCTTGATACTTCGGAGCCTAAAAAGAAAAGTGCAGATGCACCGCATCTCAATTGGGTTACTGTTAGATTTGGTCATACTCCTCTTGTAGGTGCTCTGGCTTTATTATCTAAAATTCAGATTGATGTCAAAACCGCTGAGTCCGACGTATTAAATTACTTATATGCTCAGATTGATGCTGGTTCTTTCAAATTTAATAAATTAGTCCCAAAAGTTATTGCTAATGAAAGTTATGTATTAAAAGGTGATACATATCAAGCAAATATATTTATGGCTGCTATGGATACTCTGCAAAATCCTGAAATTGTTGTCAACGGAATTGGTAAAGTTACTCAATTTAAAGACAATATGGGTGTTATGAGAATTCCTGCAAACAGAGTTGGTCCTGCTAAATATTCAGGTTATATTAACTATAAAATGCCTTCGGGAGTGTACCAGAAGTTCCCATTCGATTTCAACTATACGGTTGGTGAACCAAGTGTTACTATCTCCGCTACAAAAATGAATGTATTTTATGTTGGTGTAGACAATCCTGTAAGTATTTCAGCTCCTGGATTTACAGCCGATCAGGTTATGCCTAGCATTGACAATGGTAAATTGATTAAATCGGGATCTAATTATATTGCTAAAGTTACTAAGCCTGGTAAATCAGTTATCACTGTTAAAGTGAAAATGTCTGATGGAAGTAGCCGTATTTTAAATAAAATGGACTTCAGGGTTAAAATGCTACCTGATCCAATTGCTGTTGTAGCTGGTAAAAAAGGTGGTAATATTTCTAAGGCAGTACTGAAATCACAAGCAGGTGTTTTTGCTAAAATGGAAAACTTTGTTTTTGATTTGAAATACACAGTGAGAAGCTTCACTATCTCTTCTGTTTCAGGTGGATATACTCGTGACGAAAAGTCTAAATCATGGAGATTTACGCCAGCTCAGAAAAAATTACTTAGTGGTGCTAAAACTGGTCAGAAAGTTTATATTGAAGATATTATTGCTCGCGGACCAGATGGTAAGGATAGAGCTTTACCAACTATATCGTTTAAGATAAAGTAATTTAGTTTTAAACTCAATTTTTAAATACTTAGGGCAGCTTATATATGCTGAATAATCTGCCTTAAGTAAAATTTTTAAGCGTATGAAAAAATTAGTTTTATTTTCTTTGGGTATCATGCTTAGTATGAGTGTTTTCTCTCAAATAAATCCGAATAGTATTTATTCAAAGGATCATATTAAGAATAGAAAACCAATACCTTTTTCTTATGTAAGAGAGTGCGATGTGATGTGGTCTAAATTGGTATGGAGAGTTGTTGATTTACGTGAAAAGTTAAATCAACCACTATATTATCCTTCTACACCGCAAGATGACAGATATAGCCTTATTTCTCTTTTGTTATACGGAATTGAACATGAAGGTTTAACTGCATACGATACAGCCAACGATGAATTCAATCTACCTATTTCGCTTTCACAAATTAAATCAAATTTTGGTGCAGATAGTACACTTGTACCAATATATGATGATAATGGTGATAAAATTGGAGATAAGAAAGTAGCAGGAGAGATGAATCCAAGTGAGGTAAAACAATTTGTTGTGAAAGAACAATGGTTTTTCGACAAGCAAACTTCTACAATGCAGGTTCGTATTATTGGCTTATGCCCAATTCGCGAATATGTAAAAGAAGGTACAGACGAACTCCGTAAAAAGCAATTGTTTTGGGTATATTTCCCTGAAGCAAGAAATATATTCGCTACACATGAGGTGTTCAATCCAATGAATGATGCCGCTCGTATTTCATATGATGATGTTTTTATGAAACGAATGTTTAATAGTTATGTCACCAAGGTATCTAATGTTCATGATAATAGAGCAATTAATTCCTATGCTGTTGGAATAAACTCTATGTTGGAGTCAAATAAAGTACAAGACGATATTTTAAGATTCGAACATGATTTATGGGAGTATTAAGCTCAAAAAAATCAACGCTTAAATAACAAAAAATATTATAATATAGAAAAAGGGAGCAATTTGCTCCCTTTTTTAGCAAATGAATAAAAGTAATTTGATATATCAAATACATCTTCCCTTATGTATTATAATAGATAAATCAAAGTATACTAATAACTTACATTATATTCACCTAAAACCTAAAATATAGTTAGAATATCTATTCTTTTTACTTAATTGTATGCTCTAAATTGTATATTGTAAAAAGTGTTTCAATCTTTTTTATTTCGTAAATAAATAGAGACAGTATTATTTATTTACTAAGATAAGATTCTAACTAAAAATAATCTGTTGCTTATTATACTTATACCCCGCCAAAACATTGAGATACCCTATCCGAAAATGTAATTTTTTTCTCTTTTTTTATTTTTTTACAAAGCTGTTTAAAATAGCACTCTTGTTAATCTCAGATATAAAGTTAGTTATCATCATAATTTTAAGTTTTATGTTCAATCATTTTTTTATAACTTAAGTTTATTTTTCGTCAAGTTCACCAAATTATACCAATCAGTCTTAATATCAAATAGGCTATTTTGTGCTATGTATATGCGAATATTCTGTAATAAAAAATATTAATCTCTAAAAAATAATAAAAATGATTACAGTAAATCCTTACCTAATGTTTAACGGGAATTGTGAAGAGGCATTTAGCTTTTATAAAAAAGTTTTAAAGAAAGAATGTTCCCATCTCAGTCGATTCAAAGAGCAGCCTGAAAATCCAGAATGTAAAATCTTAGATGAAGACAAAGAAAAGATAATGCACATATCCTTAGATTTGGATGAAAACAGCTCTATAATGGGATGTGATATTCCATCAAATTCTCACGGACCTTCAGTTGTTGGTAATAATTTCTCCCTTTCGCTTAATATAAGCAGCAAAGAGGAAGCTGATCGCATTTTTAAGGAACTAGCTCAAGGGGGTGAAATTTGTATGCCGATGGCAGAAACATTTTGGGGATCTTATTTTGGAATGGTGATGGATAAATATAATATTAATTGGATGATTAGTTTTTATAAAAATCTGGACAATCACTAAATATTAGTTTGATTAGTATAACTACACACTGGTTTAATTTAAGAAATTATTTATTAATGCATATTTCAGGCTTTCAGCCTTTTCTTCTTTTTTCTTATTTAGCCCAATGCCTTGCATTGGGCTTTGCTATATATGCCTTTCAGGCAAGATGAATTAATTTCTAACAAAAAATATGTGTTGGATTCTATTTCTTTTTTGATTTCAGTCAAGGTATTTGTTATCCTTATTCCTTTTTTTAATGCAAATTTGCCTGAAAGGCTCTTATTACATAACCTGATGTTGTGAAGTTCCGCTTTAAAAAATAAGCCTGTATGGCTGATATTTAATCCATTACAAAATCAAATAAAAAATGCATCGAGCTCTGTTATATATGCCTTTCTGGTAAGTTGATGAATTATTATTTTCAGATTGAAAAATCATATTCCCACAAAATGACATCGTCCTTACTTCTTCTGGAAGTAATTTGATATTTCAGGCTTTCAGCCTTTTCTTCTTTATTCTTATTTAGCCCAATGCCTTGCATTGGGCTTTGCTATATATGCCTTTCAGGCAAGATGAATTAATTTCTAATAAAAAATATGTGTTGGATTCTATTTCTTTTTTCATTTCAGTCAAGGTATTTGTTATTCTTGTTCCTTTTTTTAATGCAAATTTACCTGAAAGGCTATTATTACATAACATTAGGCATAGCCTGATGTTGAGAAGTTTAGCTTTAAGAATAAGCCTGTAGGGCTGATATTTAATCCATTACAAAATCAAATAAAAAATGCATCGAGCTCTGTTATATATGCCTTTCTGATAAGTTGATGAATTATTATTTTCAGATTGAAAAATCATATTCCCACAAAATGACATCGTCCTTACTTCTTCTGGAAGTAATTTGATATTTCAGGCTTTCAGCCTTTTCTTCTTTATTCTTAATTAGCCCAATGCCTTGCATTGGGCTTTGCTATATATGCCTTTCAGGCAAGATGAATTAATTTCTAACAAAAAATATGTGTTGGATTCTTTTTCTTTTTTTTCTTTCAGGCTAGGTATTTGTTATCCTTGTTCCTTTTTTTAATGCAAATTTGCCTGAAAGGCTCTTATTACATAACCTGATGTTGTGAAGTTTCGCTTTAAAAATAAGCCTGTATGGCTGATATTTAATCTATTATGAGATTTAATAAAACAATAGATTGGGCTGTGATATATATGTCTTTCAGGCAAGATGAATTAATTTCTAATCAAAAACTAAATCTTTTATAGCGAAAAAAGGATTTAGTTTTTTTATATTCTGATTATTCTAATATTTATTGTAACATTATTTTAAAATATCAGTAAATATAAATGTTAGGATTTATATTCCATTCAGCAATAAGATGTATTAAATATATATAATGTTTACAAATAGAGGATTAAGAATATTTAATTATATTTTAATCCAACAATTTCTATAGCTTTTATTATTAATTACTAAATTTGCGGCATGTTTATATCTGATTATATTAAACTTAATTAATATAATACTGTGGAAAAAAGTTGTGTAAATACATATTCTAAAGCCTTTATAGTAGATATAAATAGTATCGAACATTATATATTTTTAGAGAAGGATAGTGGCTCACAATTGTTATAGTTTCCTATCTTTTATTATAAATGTGTATGCAAAATATGAATATTACGAATATT
The DNA here is from genome assembly GCA_025210485.1 of Marinifilaceae bacterium. Classification (GTDB taxonomy): domain Bacteria; phylum Bacteroidota; class Bacteroidia; order Bacteroidales; family Marinifilaceae; genus JAOARN01. The sequence continues at coordinate 25,207 of JAOARN010000025.1, forward strand.
AATATATAAAATAAGTATCCTATAATATTTGAATAAAAAAATAAGATAGGTGTTTTACTATAAAATAGAAAAATAAGACAGATGAAATCCAAGATTAAAATTTTTGCCGGTTCAAACAGCGAATATTTAGCATCCAAAATTGCCGAAGCTGCAGGACTAGAAGTTGGTGATTCAAGCATTGTAAGATTTAGCGATGGCGAATTTGAAACTTGTTATGAGGAAACAGTTCGAGGAGCTCATGTTTTCATTGTACAGTCAACATTCCCACCAAGTGACAACTTAATGGAATTATTGCTAATGATTGATGCTGCTAAAAGAGCATCTGCTTATAAAGTATGTGCAGTAATCCCTTACTTCGGATTCGCTCGTCAAGACCGCAAAGATCGTCCACGTGTAGCAATTGGTGCAAAATTGGTAGCAAATCTTCTTACTGCTGCTGGTGTGGATCGTGTGATGACAATGGATTTACATGCAGATCAAATTCAAGGTTTCTTCGATATTCCTGTAGATCACCTTTACGGATCAACAGTTCTTTTACCTCATTTGCAAAATATGAATATTCCTGATTTGGTAATCGCATCACCGGATATGGGAGGAAGTAAAAGAGCAAATACTTATGCAAAATATCTTGATGCAGGTCTAGCAATTTGTCATAAATCTAGAAAAAAAGCAAATGTGGTAGGCGAAATGACTGCTATTGGTGATGTTGATGGCAAAAATGTTGTTATCGTTGATGATATGATCGACACTGCTGGTACTATGGCAATGGCTGCTAATATGTTAAAAGATAAAGGGGCTAAGAGTGTAAGAGCATTAGCAACTCACCCAATCTTATCAGGTCCAGCTTACGAAAGAATCGAAGAATCAGCATTAGAGGAAGTAATTTTCACTAATTCATTACCTCTACACAAAGAGTCAGATAAAATCAAAACACTTAGTATAGCTGACCTTTTCGCAAAAACAATTTTAAATGTTTACAATTGCGAATCAATTAGTTCAAACTTTGTAATTTAATTTGTATCTTTGCAAACGCAAAAAAATAAGGTAATAATTTATATAACAGTGTGATGGGATTTTGACTGATTTGTATTACCCAAAGTAGAAGTACAAAATCAAGTAGCACAACAAGAAATAGAAGAATGAAAACAATTGAATTAAGCGCATCAGTTAGAACTGATCTTGGTAAAAAAGCTACTAAAGCTATTCGTAGAGCAGAAATGGTTCCATGTGAATTATATGGTGCTGGTGAAAACATTCACTTTTCTCTTATAGAAAAAGATTTAAACAAATTACTTTATACTCCAGAGGTATATATCGTTAAGCTTAATATCGATGGAAAGGAAATGACAGCTGTTTTACGTGAAGTTCAGTATCACCCAACAACTGATAGAGCTTTACACGCTGACTTCTTCCAAGTTTGTGAAGAAAAACCATTCGAAGTTAATATTCCTGTTAAAGTTGAAGGTTTTGCAAAAGGTGTTCAAGCTGGTGGTAAACTTGCTTTATCTATGCGTAAACTAAAAGTTAAAGGTTTAATGAAAGATCTTCCAGAATTCTTAACTATCAATGTTACTGAATTAGGTCTTGGAAAATCAGTTCAAATCCGTGAATTAGCTTACGATAACTTAGAATTATTAAATGCTAAGAACGCAGTAGTTGTTCAAGTAAAACTTACTCGTGCAGCTCGTGCAGCAGCTCAACAGGCAGCAGCAGCAAACTAGTATTAGTTTACAATATAAAAGAAAAACCCTCGAAATTTTCGAGGGTTTTTCTTTTATATTAATTTGTATAGCTTTGTTTCAACAGATAAAGCTGAGATATTAATAGTTTAATTATCTTACCAAAATCCAACAGTTTGATCTAGGGTTTCTAGCTATAACTCTCTTTTTAAATTGTATAGCTTTTTCCTTACTTGGAAATCTTCCTATCGCAACCGAATATAGATTGTTATTTTTTATAATTACAGGGCTGTAATTATGGGAAATTAATTCTGATTTCAAAAATTCAGCATTCCTCTCTACCGTAAAGCTGCCTGCAATAAGAAAAATACCCTTATTAAGTAATCCATCTCTTAAAATAGGTTCATAATCTACAAAATTAGATGGAGGTGATACTCTAGGTATGCTTCTAATTGGAAGTTTTAAATCTTTATCGCTAGATGATTTATGCCACATTAGAGATGCCATATTCAAATCCAAATTATCATAATTGGATATAAACGACAAGGCTATAACAAAAGGTAAACCTATAGCTACGTATTTAATAATACTTCTTCTGAAAAAACCAGGTTTAGATATTGAGTAATTCGGTTTTACTATTTCATTTTTTTCAAATGAGAAGCTTCCCAAACCATAACTTTCTACCAAGTGATTCTTCTGATTATAAGGTTCAAATACAACAATATTTCTTCTATTGCGATAACAATATCCTATTTTAGGAAATTCAAATTTACCTCCTGAGTTTAATTTAGCATAAATATCTTCGACAAAAAGGTCTACTAATTTTTCAGCCTCATTATAGCTTATGTTCTTTATAGTTTTTAGTTTATTAACTAATAAACCATCATTGTTTTTTAAATTATGATTAAAACTAATAAGCTTACGAGGAGGTGCAAAACTTCCAATCTGTGAATTTATTGTAGCTTCACAATGATTAGCAACAAATCCTCCAAAATTTGGAATTATTACGCAATCGTGAACAAATAAAAGGTCTGATATGTAGTTATTAATTTCATGCATAGTACACAAATATAAGCAAAAATGCTTAAACAAAACAAGTTAAAAACTTTGGGCTAATTATGGAAATATTGAAAAAAGTATAATAATTATATGTTAATACGGCATTTGTAGGATATAAAAAGCTATTTTTTATTCTATAATTTTTTATTGATAATATGAAATTAATCAAAATTAAGGCTATCTTATTTTAAACAAGCTTCCATTTTTATATACTTTTTTTAAATCATATTTCAAGTCCAAATATTTAAATACTACAAGATTGTGCACTATTATTAGTATATATAAATTATTATTAAATAAAATCCTATAAGGTATAAATTAAATTATATTAGTTTAATTTTATTTTGCTAAATTGTAATAAATGCGAAAATAATCCACCTTATTTTATTCCTGTTTTTTATTGTCTCACGACTTTATCTTTTTGAAAACATATATTCTCCTTTGATAGCTGTAAATACCTGATAATTTTTATTTTAATTGTTAAATCATTAAACGATATGGATGTTTATAACACTATTCCTGAGTTGATTAATTATGTAAATGTAGTTTATCATAACAAACAGATTTTTTTTGATAAGTATGATAATAAGTGGGCAGGGACTACAACAAAGGTTTTTGTAAATAATATACAAAATATATGTCTTGGTTTACATAAAAGAGGTGTCAAACCACAACAAACTGTTGCATTAATAGCAAATTCAAATACTCGATGGCTCGAATTTGATTATGCTATTCAATGTTTGGGAGCTATAACAGTACCTATATTCCCAAATATATCAATTAAAAATCTAGAGTACGAAATTCAAGATGCAGATATAAAACATATTATTTTAGCAAGTGACGAAAAGATAGACTTCTTTAAAACAAACTCCGCTAAGTTTGATAATATTATCCTTACTGATGAGATTGATAAGGATTATTCGAATGAGCAGATAATCAAATTCTCCGCTCTAATTTCTCTAGGTAGAGAATTGGCAAATGAACAAGCTGCTCTTTTTAGTGAATTGATGACTCAAGTTAAATCTGATTCCATAGCTACTATTGTTTATACTAGTGGTTCAACAGGAGTCCCTAAAGGGGTTGTGTTGAGTCAAAAAAATCTTATTTCTCAGGTTGTATGTGTTAACCCAATTGTTGGTATTAAAGATGATGATATAGCCCTTAGTTTTCTTCCTTTGGCTCATATTTTTGAAAGAACTATTGCAAATATATACTTCAGTTGCGGGATTCCTGTCTATTGGACTCCTGATGTAAAACTAATCGGTGAATTGGTAAAGGAGGTCAGACCTACTATGATGACTGTTGTCCCTCGATTTTTGGAAAAAGTATATGCAAAGATGAAGATAAAATTGAAACAATCTTCTGGTTTTAAACGTATACTCGGACAGTGGGCTTTTAAACGAGCTCTTGAAAAAAAGGTATTTACACCTAAGTCTATTCTTGATAATATTTTTGATAAGCTTGTTTATTCGAAGTTAAGAGCAGCTTTGGGAGGCAGATTAAGAAAACTTGTAGCGGGAGGTGCTGCTTTGGATAATTCTAGTTTTAGCTTCTATGCTAATATTGGAGTACCAATAATGCCAGGTTATGGTTTAACAGAGTTTTCGCCTGTGGTTTCAACAAATTATGAAAATAATACAAAAATGGGAACTGTGGGTAAAGCAATTGAGAATGTTGAAGTTAAGATTTCTAGTATAGGCGAAATTTTAGTCAAAGGAGATTCTACAATGCAAGGATATCATAATAAACCAGAGGAAACAGCTAAAACCATAGATAAGGAAGGATGGCTGCACACTGGGGACAAGGGAAGTATAGATAGCGAGGGATATATAATGATTACTGGAAGAATAAAAGAAATGTATAAATCATCGACTGGTGAATATGTTTCGCCTGTTCCAATCGAGGATAGATTGAAGAAACACGAGTTGATTGATATGGCGGTAATTGTTGCTGAAAATAGAAAATTTACATCTGTTCTTTTATTTCCCGATTTTGAAAATATAGAGTATTTAAAATCAAAGAGGAAAATGTCAATGATGAATGATGTAGAATTTTTAGCAAGTCCAAAAATTAAATTGGAACTGCAATCATATATAAATAAAATAAACAAAAGTCTCAATCATTGGGAAAAAATTCAAGCTTTTAAATTGATTGCTAAGCCATTAAGTATTGAAAATAATGAAATTACTCCAAAATTGAGTCTGAGTAGAGATGTTATTTACAATAACTATAAGAATGTGATTGAAGCCATTTATGAATAGAAGATAGCTAAAACTAAATATCAATATAACATACTAAATATGTCAAATCGAATTTGTATAGTTGATGGAATAAGAACTCCAATGGTAAAGGCAGGTGCTGATTTTAAAGATATTGGGGCCGATGAACTTGCAGCTTATTGTGTCAAATATTTGATTAATAAGCATAATATAAAAGATGAGATGCTTAGTGAAATTATTTTTGGAAATGTCTCTATGCCTCACAATGCTGCAAATATATCTCGAGTAATCGCTCTTAAGGCAGGTTTATCTGATACAATTCCAGCATATACGGTTCAAAGAAATTGTGCATCGGGAATGGAGGCAATTATACAGGCTTTCAATCAGGTACAAAGGGACTCAAATGCGATAATTATTGCTGGAGGAACCGAATCGATGAGTAATATTCCTTTGATATATAATAAATCAGCGACTCATAAATTTGTTAAACTTTCAATGGCAAGAACTACTAAGCAAAAGTTAAACGCATTATTGAGTTTTAGATTTAAAGATTTTTCACCTATTCCTGCTTTACTAGAAGGATTAACAGATCCTGTTACTGGTAATATTATGGGAAAAACTGCCGAGTTTTTGGCAAGAGAGTTCAATATAAGTAGAAGAGAACAAGATATATACGCTCATCAATCACATTATAGAGCATCCATGGCTCAGGAGGCAGGAATATTTGCAGACGAAATATTGCCAATTCCATTAAAACCTAAGTATAATAAATTCATTATGCAAGATATTGGAATTAGACATAATTTGGATATTAGCTATTTAGCAAATAAACGAGCTTATTTCGACCGACTCGATGGAACGGTTACTGTCGGCAATTCCTGTCAGGTAACTGATGGTGCAGCAGCCATGATTATTACTAATGAAGATACTGCAAAAAGACTAGGTCTGGATATATTAGGATATATCAATTCTTATAGTCATGCTGCTTTATCTCCTGATAGAATGGGATTGGGTCCAGCCTATGCTATTGCTAAGATGCTTGAAAACAATTCAAAAAAATTATCTGATTATGATTTGTTTGAGGTAAACGAAGCTTTTGCTGCACAGGTATTAGCAAATGTAAAATTATTGGAATCGGATGAATTATGTAGAAAGTTTTTTAAATCAGAAAAGGCTATAGGATCTATAGACTTAAATAAACTAAACGTAAATGGTGGTGCAATAGCCATTGGACATCCAGTGGGAATGAGTGGAACAAGAATAGTAATGCATTTATTAAAACAACTTAAACGGCAAAATCTTAAGCAAGGAATCGCAAGCTTATGTGTTGGAGGAGGACAAGGTGTAGCCGTTGAAATAGAGCTAAGATAATGGAGAGATCATTTAAACTTAATATGGTGAAACCAGGCGTTTGCCATTTGGAATTTGATTTGGTGGGAGAGAAATTGAATAAATTAAGTACTAAAGTATTTAATGAATTTGAAGAAATACTCGAAAAACTCGAATCTGATAAAGAGATTGAATATCTTGTGTTTAGAAGTGCTAAGAAGGATAATTTTATCGCAGGTGCTGATATAAATGAAATACGAGAGATTGAAACAGAGCAGCAAGCCGAGCAGCTATGTAATATGGGAAATGAAATTTTCACAAGGTTTTCGAAACTCCCATTTAAAACCATTGCCCTTATCGATGGTTCCTGCATGGGTGGTGGGCTTGAGTTTGCTTTATGTTTTGATTATAGAATCTGTACGGATCATATTTCGGTTAAGATTGGTCTTCCTGAGCTAAATCTAGGTATTTATCCTGGTTTGGGAGGGACTCAGCGTTTGCCAAAATTAATTGGTTTACAAAAAGCTGTAGAATTGATAATAGGAGCAAAAATTCTGGGTGGAATTAAAGCAATGAAATATGGAATAATTGATAAATGTTGTCATCGCGAATATTTGGATCGAAACCTAGATGATTTTATTAGCTCATTGAAAAAAGGATGGCGTAGAAAAAAACGAAAGACTAATTTTCTAGAATCAACATGGATTGGACGTAAGATATTTTTCTCTGCTGTTAAGAAAAAGATTATAAAAAATACTAAAGGGCATTACCCTGCTCCTTTGGTTTGTCTAAAATTGATAATCCAGACATATCGAAAAAGTGTTTCGAAAGGTCTAAAACTAGAAACTCGCTATTTTAAACCTCTTGCTATTAGCAGTGTTTCCAAAAATCTGATAAACATATTTTTCACCAGCGAAAAATTGAAAAAGGATAGAGGTGTCGATACTGCAACTGATATTCAGATAAATAATATTGATAAGGCTGCAGTTATTGGAGCAGGTGTTATGGGGGCAGGTATATGTTGGCTTTTTAACAAAAACAAAATCGATGTTATATTGAAAGATCTGAATTTTAATATGATTGCTAAGGCTCTAGGAACATGTAAATCTTATTATAATTACTTCTTACGTACACGAAAAATGACTCGTCAAGAGGTAGATATGCGTATGGTAAATATAATAACCCAAACAGATTATAATGGATTTAAGTCTACTGATATAGTAATTGAGGCAATTTTCGAAGACTTAGAAGCTAAGCAGAATTTGATTTCAGAAATTGAGGCAAATAGTTCTGATACAACCATAATTGCCAGTAATACTTCATCATTATCAATAAATGATTTAGCATCATCAATGCAGATACCTTCTCGATTTATTGGTCTTCATTTTTTTAATACACCTAACCGAATGCAATTAGTAGAGGTAATTGTTGGAGATAAAACCTCCGAAAGATGTATTCTTGATACAGTGAACTTAATAAAGAAATTGAAGCGAATACCAATAGTGGTAAAAGATAGTCCAGGTTTCATTGTTAATAGGGTGTTGATGCCTTTTATGGTAGAAGCTTTCTATCTTTTGGAAAATGGTATTGATATGTCTCGAATCGACAGATTGATGAAAGAATTTGGAATGCCTATGGGACCATTCGAATTAGCAGACTTTGTAGGATTGGATATTTTGTCAAATGTTTCCAAAATTTTTGAATCAAAATTGGGATCAAGTGCAAAATCACCACAAATAGTTGATATTATTTCTTCGGACAAAGACTGTTTAGGCAGAAAAACGGGAAAAGGCTTTTATGTATACTCAAAGACAAAAGCAAATCGAGTTTTTAACGATTCGATGAAATCAGCTGTTGAAAAGTATAGAAAGGAGAAGAATATTAAAACTCTCCAACTATCAGATTCGCAGATAAAAGAGATGTTGATTTACAGGATGATTAATGAGGCTTATAAGTGTATGGAAGAAGGAATTGTTGCCGACGAAAATTACATAGATATAGCAATGATTTATGGAGCTGGATTCCCACCATTTAGAGGAGGAGTTTTTAGATATGCAAAATCTATAGGAGAGTCAATTGTTTACAAGCAATTAAAGGATTTTGAAAATATTTATGGTGAAAGATTTACTCCTTCGAAATGGTTTGAAGAATTAAAGCAAAGCGATTTAAGTAAAACAGCAATGGGAAGTGTGTAGTAAATTGAAAAACAATATTTAAAGTTTTGAGAAATGACAGATACTAAATTAGAAACAAAACCGCTAGCAAATAATACTTCTGAGGCGGATGCGGCAATGGAATTGGCAGAAGATTCACGTCAAAAACAATGGAGTTTCCCAAGTTTTGCTGCTGGATTATTTAATGGTAAATTTGGATGGAATCATATAAGTCCATTTAATAAACAAACTATTGAAGACAAGAAGATAGGAGACGATTTTATTGAAAAAATAAAAGAAGTTTTATTGAAATATATTGATCCAGAGAAAGTGGATAAAACAAAAAAAATACCTGCAAAAGCTTTGGACGAACTGCGCAAAATAGGTTGTTTTGGTATGAAAATACCTACTGAGCATGGAGGTTTAGGTCTGTCAAATACCAATTATACACGTGCTATTTCATTTATTTCTTCCTATTGTTGTTCAACTGCTGTTCTATTGTCAGCGCACCAGAGTATTGGGGTTCCGCAACCATTAAAAATGTATGGTACGGAAGAACAAAAGAAAAAATACTTTCCTCGATTAGCTGCTGGAGAGATGTCTGCTTTTGCATTAACAGAACCAGGTGTTGGATCCGACCCTGCTAAAATGACAACTACTGCTGAATTGAGTGAGGATGGTAATCACTATATTATAAATGGTACAAAATTGTGGTGTACTAATGGACCAGAGGCAAAAATCATGATAATAATGGCTACAACAAAGCCAATAATTAAAAATTCGAAAGAGATAAAACAAATTTCTGCTTTTATTTTTGAATCAGATACTCCAGGCTTTTTCGTAGATCATAGATGTGAGTTTATGGGTCTTAAAGGTATTATTAATGGGGTTTTGAGATTTGAAAATATGAAAATACCTGCCGAGAATTTAATATCAAAGGAAGGCGATGGACTTAGAATAGCTCTGGCAACACTGAATTCGGGACGTTTGGCTATTCCTGTATGTTCGGCAGCTGCAGGAAAAATGTGTTTGAGTTTTTCCCAAAAATGGGCAAATGAGAGAGTTCAGTGGGGACGTAAAATTGGAGAACATCAGGCTGTATCAAAAATACTTTCGAATATGACAGCTGATACATTTGCTATGCATTGTATTAGTCAATTATCAACCTCATTGGCAGATAATCCTCAAATTGATATAAGACTGGAAGCAGCTATAGCAAAATATTATTGTTCGGAACTAGCATGTAAGATTGCTGATGATTGTTTGCAAGTTAAAGGAGGCAGAGGATACGAAACCTCTGAATCATTGCGAAATAGAGGTGAAACGCCTGATCCTATCGAAAGAATAATACGAGATTTGCGTATTAATAGGATTATAGAAGGTAGTTCTGAAATCATGCGACTATTTATTGCCCGAGAGGCTGTTGATAAGCATTTTGGTTTGGCTATGCCTTTCTTAAAATCAAAATCAGCGAAGGATAAATTTAAAGCATTTCTAAAATTAGCCTCATTTTATTCGACATGGTTGCCTGCTAAGTATATGCCAAGGATTCGGAATTATAAAACTAGATACTTGAATTCTGAAAATAAATCGAATCTTAAATTTATTTCTCGAAATGCTCGAAAATTGGCAAGAAGTATTTTTGGATCTATGATTATGTATCAAGTTAAATTGCAGGATGAGCAGGTTTTATTGGGACATTATGTAGATATAGGTGTGAAATTATATGCTATGTCAGCAGTTTTAACTGTGGGTGACGACTTACTAGCAAATTCACAGCATAAAAATGAATTACAAAACTTAATATTTGAATATTGCAATAAGACAAAATCAGAGATAAGATTGCATTTTATTTTGGCCAATAAGAATAAGAAGATAATGAAATCAAAACTAAAACTATCCAGAGATTTTCTTAACGGAAGTTTAGATATGTTTATAGATCAAGATATTTTAAAGCAGTAATTTTGTGTTTTTAGTTTTTTTTCAAAAGAGAAAGGCAATTGAGTTTTAAATTCAATTGCCTTTTGTTTATTTAGTTTTCTGATTCTTCAAGCATTCCCGATTCTGTCATAACGAAGACTTTATTTAAGTCACCTCGATGAAAGTATGATCGTTTGTAATTAGAAAAATTATCAATTTCGGACATCGAATCATCTATGTATATTTTTTGTCCTTCAGGTAGATATATAACAACACTAATTGCCTGACTTCTGTATAATTGGTCGCCATGAATAAGAAAATATTTATCAAGTACCAGATGCCCATTATCATTATCCCATTGGTATCCAATATTACTAATATTCATTTTAGCTTTATCAGAATCCGAGCCATTAGCATTTTTTATTAGCTTGATTTCTATTTTATTATTATAGGATTTCTCGATTTGAATATCTGGCATTCCAACTATATATTCTCTATTTTCGTCGCGTATCTTTTTAAGATTATTATAATGTAGAATAACATCACTTGATTGGAATCCGATATTATCAATATTGGCAAGATATAAAACCTGTTTCGCTGTTACATCTTCAATTGCTGCGATTTCAGTTTGTTTATTCTCTGTTTTGATATTATTAAGTCCCTTTAGAAATATACCACCACTTATCATAATGGCAAGAATCCATGCTCCTAGTGCCGAAAGTCCAATATATTTACTCTTGAATTTTATATTGAAAATCATTTTTATTCCTGCATATATTAGCATTAAAAGTGGAATTGCAAGTATCAGGCTTGCGCAAAAAGAAAATAGATTTAATTCAAATTTTGAAGAGAAAAAACTCGATAAAGCAATTACAGATGCATCAATATTTGGAGATATAGATAATGCTGTATCTACAAAAAATAATGACCAAACAAAGCTAATTAATGAAGTGAATCCTATAAATATAAAGATAATACCTAATACGATTACAACTAGTTTTAATACTAATCTGAATATGACAGTTAAGAATTGTATGATTTTATCAAAAATATCTGAAAAGTGATGAGAGTTTTTACTCCTCAAATTTTCAAAATTTTTTTTTACATCTTCGTATTCTTCTTTTATGGTACGTTCGATATTTGAGATATTAACTCTTTCTCCTTTCATTTGCAATTTTTGGGCAGCTGTCACAGCCTTTGGTATTGCTATCCATAGTATTATGTAAAGTATTATTGGGAATCCAAAACCTGCTATTGTTAAGGCTGCAAAAACTATTCGAAGTAAAATATTACTAATACCTAAATAGGCTCCAAGTCCACTACAAACACCACCAAAAACTCTTTGTTCTGAGCTTCTAAAGAGTTTTCTTTTACTATTTGATTTTGTGTCTTTTCCCTCTGTTTGAAAGTTCGATTCATCGTCCATTTCAAATATATCTTCAGGTCTTCCTAGTTTTTCTATTAATTCTTCAATCATCTCAATAGTGATGATTAGAAGCTCATTGTTTTTTTTGTCTATAAATATTTCTGCAATTCTTGTTTCTATATCTATATAAATTTCTCTACCTTCTTCTGTTTTTGAGTAATGAGAGTTTAGTCTATCAAGATAGATTTTTAGTTTTTCGTATGCATCATCGTCTATGTGGAATACATTTCCTCGTATATTAATAGTAAGTGTCTTTTTCATATTGCAAATAGTTTTAGGATCTTGATTATAGCTTTATTAAGTTAAGTAAAAAATCTTAGCTAGTTATACATTCTTTATAGAATTTACTGCTTCAACAAGTTCATTCCAGGATTGATCTAGATCGTTTAGAAATTCGCTTCCTTCTTCCGAAATTGAATAGTATTTTCTAGGTGGTCCCTGACTTGATTCTTCCCATCTGTAAGTTAGTAGTCCAGCATTCTTTAATCGTGTTAGTAGAGGGTATAAAGTGCCTTCGACTACTATCATTTTCCCTTCTTTCAGTTTATTTATAATATCTGATGCATAGGCGTCTTTCCTGCTTAGTATAGATAGTATACAATATTCAAGAATACCCTTCCGCATTTGAGCTTTTGTATTTTCTATTTTCATATAGATTTTTTTTAGAAATTGATACTACTTTTCTTTTAGCTTTAGACTAATCTGAAAAATTTGAATTAAGTATTTTTATAATACCTTTCTTTACATACAATATTGCATAACAAATATACATATAAAAAATAGTAATATGCAATACATAGTACCATGTTTTTTCAAAAATATTTTTTGTGTTGTATTGTAAGTGCCGAATATACAGTGGTTTTGGTTGTGAAAAAAAATGCGAGTTTTAACAGGATTGGACAGGATTAATTGATTATTCAGGATAGACATGATTTGACACGATTTATTGATTATACAGGATTGACATGATTAAAGTATTTTGAAATTAGTAGATTCCAACATCCAACATCCAAAATCCGAAATCCAAAATCGTCCTTCTGATAGCGAGGCAAGAGCAGAAGAATCTGACAGGATTAAATGATTATGCAGGATTTACATGATTTGACACGATTTATTGATTATACAGGATTGACATGATTTTTAAATTAGTTGATTTGACACGATTAAATGATTATACACGATTCACATGATTTTTAAATTAGTAGATTCCGAAATCCAAAATCCAAAATCATAAATCCAAAATCGTCCTCCTGATAGCGAGGAACGAGCAGCACTTCGACTTCCCTCAGTAGCCATTTTTCTTTGAGAATCGCAACGTTTTTGCGTCCTCCTGATAGCGAGGAACGAGCAAGAAGGATCTAATATAATTAAATGATTTACAGAATTTTTCTGATTTGAAAACTACTTGCTTATCAATTAGTTAGATTTCTCATCTTAGT
>JAOARN010000026.1 GCA_025210485.1 Marinifilaceae bacterium
CTAGCCTATGCAAAATATAGCTTGTTTTTTCTTTTAAATTATTTCTATATTTGGAAAATATACGAGCATGAAGAATCTCATAATTTATATAGCCGACTCATTGAATTATAGCAGATGTTTCGCAAGCTCAACAGGACGTTCCCTCTTCCTTCTATCTCTACTACTATTCGTCATCTTGTAGCGAGGCACGAGCCACTGCGCTGAGCTTGTCGTAGTGGAAAGATCTCATACATTACAATTCATTAAGTCTGTAGAAATTCCAATTAGGATTCATAGAATTTATCAAAGTTCTTTCTTTTTTCTTTTTAATTCTTTTAATGTTTTTCTCTGGTAATAGCTCCTTTTATATTCTTGGAGTGTGCAAAAATTTGATGTCAACTTCAAGAAAAACAAAGGATAGATTTTTCATACAAATTAATTACTTGAAAAGATAATAATATATGAAAAATCAACCAGATGAGAGAAAAGGGGGTGTTGAAAAATGTAGGGTGATTTCTTTGTAACTTTTGCATAGGCTAGCTGAGACGCCTTATATTAATTAATATTTTGCTCATTTAACATTTATTATTTATTGCGTTTATAATTTTATTTGGATTAATTCGTAATATTGGTAAAGAATTTTATTTTTTATAAGTTTAAGAAACATTCTTAAACTAGATTTATAAAACAATAATTATTGTAGTGTACGAATTTTATCGTGAATAATAGAAAGCTGTAACTGAGACTCGAACTACAATATTACTTATATGTTTTCTTCTTTGTAGATAAGATATTATAATTATTATACTGAGTTGGTGTTTACAATAAAATCATCATTAATAAGATATAATAATTTAACCCTTCGACTATTGTTTATAATAATAGTCAACTAAATGTATGACCAATGATTACCGAAATGATTACCGAAAATACAGTAGACATAGAGAGAAGAGTTATATTAAATGAATATAAAAATTTATTGAAAACTTGCCGAAATATTATTACTCAAGATGATATAAAGCTTGTAAGAAAGGCATTTGAATTAAGCTTAAACGATAAAGAAGGTTTGCGTAATCATATGGGTGAACCTGAAATATACAGAACTCTGAATATTGCAAAAATCGTAGTTGAGGAATTGGGATTGGGGCGCACATCTGTTACTTGTGCATTACTGTACGAGATGGTACAAAAAAAACGACTTAGTATCGAAAAGGTTGAAAGTCTTTTTGGGCTTAAAGTTGCTCAAATAATTCAGGGACTTGTAAAGGTTACCGACGTATATAATGAAAATCCCACAAAACATACTGAAAATTTCAGAAAATTGTTGTTAAGTTTTGCTGACGATGTAAGGGTTGTTTTAATTATTTTGGCTGATAGATTATATCATTTAAGAAATTTAGAGAATAAGGATTCAGATTATCAATTAAAGCTTTGTGAAGAAATAGAATTCCTTTATATTCCTTTGGCTCATAGATTAGGAATGTACCATGTTAAATCGGATATGGAAGATTTGGCATTGAAATTTACAGATCCAAGATCTTATTATCATATCAAGAAGAAACTTGAAGAATCTGAACAAGATAGACAGGATTATGTTCAGACTTTTATTAAGCCAATTGTCCAAAATTTGGATAAAATGGGAATTAAATATAAGATAAAAGCTAGAACAAAAACCATTGCTTCCATTCTCAATAAAATGAAGAAGAAGCAGGTCGAATTTGAAGAGGTTTATGATATATTTGCAATTCGAATTATTATAAAAACTAGTTTAAAGAAAGAGAAAACAGTTTGTTGGAGGGCGTATTCTGCAATAACCGATTTGTATAGACCAAACCCTGAAAGATTGCGAGATTGGATTAGTATCCCAAAGTCGAATGGTTATGAATCTTTGCATACTACAGTGATGGGACCAGAAAAAAAATGGGTTGAAATCCAGATTCGCACTAAGAGAATGAACAAAATAGCCGAACAGGGTTTTGCTGCTCATTGGAAGTATAAAGGAGGAAAAAGTGAAGGTGGTTTAGATAATTGGTTGAATGATATTAGAGGAGTTCTTGAAAGTGAAGAAAATAGCTCAATAGATTTAATCGACAAATTCAAATCCGATTTATACAATAAGGAGATATATGTGTTTACTCCCAATGGTGATTTGATAAAGCTTCCATTAGGTGCCTGCTTGTTAGATTTTGCCTATTCTATTCATTCCGATTTAGGCGATAAGTGTATTGGAGGAAGCATAAATCAAAAAAATGCCTCAATACGAAAAAAACTAAAAAATGGAGACACTGTTTCTGTGTCAACTTCTGCTAATCAGAAACCGAAACAGGATTGGCTTAGTTTTGTTGTAAGCACAAAAGCTAAAAACAAAATTAGGCAATCTCTTAATGAGGAGATGGTAAAAGTGGGGGAGTTAGGAAAAGAAGCACTCAAACGCCGAATGAAAAATTGGAAGCTGGATTTCAATGATGCTAATCTCAGAAAACTTCTAAATCATTACAAGTACAAATTGGCGATTGATCTATACTACGACATTGCTATTGAGGAGATTGATCTTTCAGATATCAAAGAGGTATTAGTAGAGGAAGAAGAAAGCAAAAAAGAAATAAATACAATTCAGAAAGAACCACATACTAATTCAAAAAAGAATATCAAGGAAGATGATGTTCTGATAGTAAGCAAAGAGTTGGATAATGTTGATTATAGTATGGCGAAATGCTGTAATCCTGTTTATGGTGATGATATATTTGGCTTTATAACAATAGGCAAAGGAATAAAAATACATAGGCAGAATTGCACCAATGCTAAGGATATGAAAGCCAGATATCCATACAGATTAGTTAGTGCCGCATGGTCGGGAAAGGGTTCTTCTAGTTATGAAACAATACTTCTGGTTTCTGGAATTGATCAGATAGGTATTATGACAAATATTTCAATGGTTATATCTAAAGATCTTAAAGTGCAAATGAAATCATTGAATTTGAATACAAATTCGGGAAGTTTTGAAGGTGAAATAACTGTCATGGTAACAGATTTAACTCATCTTGATTTTTTGATAGAAAAACTAAAAAAAATAAATGGAGTTTTAAAAATTGTAAGAAAAGACTCGCGATTATCATAAATAGAAAAAACGCTAAATCATTAAAGGATTTAGCGTTTTTTTTATATTTATTCTTCCGACTCAAAAAAGTCTAGAAATTCTTCAGCTCTTTTTATCATTTTGTTTGATCCTGTGTAAAAAGGAACACGTTGATGAAGTTCTGTAGGTTTTATTTCCAGAATTCTATTATGTCCATCTGTTGCCTGAGCTCCCGCTTGTTCAGCTATAAATGCAATAGGATTACATTCATATAATAGTCTAAGCTTACCAGTTGGGTTTTTGTTAGTTTCAGGATATATGAAAATACCTCCTTTTAGAAGATTTCGGTGGAAATCTGCCACCAAAGATCCTATGTAACGTGAGGTATATGGTCTACCTGTGTCTACGTCTTTTTCTTGGCAATATTTAATATATTTTTTCACCCCTGTAGGGAAATTAATGTAATTTCCTTCGTTGATAGAGTATATTTTACCTTTTTCAGGAGTTTTGATATTTGGATGCGATAAACAGAATTCACCAATAGAAGGATCAAGGGTAAAACCATTAACTCCATTTCCTGTAGTATACACTAACATTGTTGATGAACCGTAGATGATGTAACCAGCAGCTACTTGTTTTGTTCCTTCTTGTAGAAAATCCTCTATTGTAGCTTCTTCGCCTCTTGGAGAAATTCTTTTGTAAATTGAGAATATCGTCCCGATAGATACATTAACGTCAATGTTTGAAGATCCATCAAGAGGATCCATGCAGAAAACGTATTTTGCATTTTTGGACATTTCATCGTCGAAAGTGATGATATTTTCATTTTCTTCTGAAGCAATTGCAGCACATTCACCACTAGCTTTAAGTGCATCTATAAAGTGGATATCTGCAAATACATCTAATTTTTGCTGATCTTCGCCCTGTACGTTTTTGTCTCCATAGTTGCCTAGAATATCCATTAAGCCTGCTTTGTTTACAGCACGGTTGACAATTTTGGCAGCAATACCTACATGGTGTAATAATCTTGATAATTCACCTCTAGCACCTTCGTGCTGTGTTTGTCTGTGAATTATGAATTGATTAAGGGTTTGAACAGTTTGATGTTCAGTCATATCTTTGATGTTTTTGTGTTAACAAATGGAATTTTTGCGATGCAAAGTTAATTTTATATTACGCAAATTCCTTGTTTTATATCTAATAATAAGCGAAACTTATAAAAATATATATCTAAATAATATTAGTCGTTTAATATTAATAAATATGTTTATTTAAATTTTACTTATAATTGAATTCTATATTGAATGATTTGTTGGTTTTAGTTTGAATGCTGTATTAATCCATTGGTTTTTGGTTTAATTTTGGATAGTAGTTATTTTATATAAAATTTATATATACAAAAAAACATATAATTCAAAGGAACTATATGTCATCTAATTCAGAGCGAGAAACGAGACTCGAACTCGCGACCCCAACCTTGGCAAGGTTGTGCTCTACCAACTGAGCTATTCTCGCAAGATAAATATGAATGTTTTTGATAATGATGATAAAAAAACAAGTACCCGGGGCGGGACTTGAACCCGCACGGCCACAATGGCCACTGGATTTTAAGTCCAGCGTGTCTACCAATTCCACCACCCGGGCAGATACTTGGAGCTAGATACGATTCTCGATCTCGGGACCCCAACCTTGGCAAGGTTGTGCTCTACCAACTGAGCTATTCTCGCATTTATCATC
>JAOARN010000027.1 GCA_025210485.1 Marinifilaceae bacterium
CTCTATTTATACTCTCAACCAAATCCAAAACTGCTGTAGTCTTTCCACTCTGCCGTGATGAATAAATTGTAAAATATTCTCCATTTTCTACCAAGTCATATATTTCATATAATCTTTCCTTGGTTGGAATCATATAATGCCGTTCGGATTGGCAATTTCCTGATATATTAAAATATTTGTTCATAGATTATAAAAATGGAGTTTATAAAGACTTTATGATAAACTACTTAAAAAAATAGTATTTGATAAATATCAAATACAAAAATACAAAATTTAATTTGCTTTGAAACTTAAAATATTGCTGCTATTTGTTTAATAACTAATTTATTAAAATAGAAAATGGGTGTTCTGATATTACAGAACACCCATTAATACTACTATCTCCAAAGAATGTAAGCTTCCTTGGGTAACAATTATTATAAATTAAAGCATATTTATTACTTCTTTTTTACTAATCTAATATACATACCTTTTGTAGCTGGTTTATTAGCGTTATAACCAATTGCATCACCATATTTAGTAAACTCTCTATATTTATATAATGAACCAAATGGAATTTTAGCCTCTTTTTTCATCCAGTAGAATGATTTTGTAGAAACTGATTCGAAACCATCTGTTTCTTTAATACCACCAGCTGTTATATTCATTTTAAAATCATTTTGTCCTCCAAAATCAGTTGCTTTTAACTTATCTCCTACTCCTGTTCCTCTACCTCGAGGCATAAATCCACCAATTGGACCATAACCACCTTTTACAGCATCTTTAAAACCGGCTAACTTTTCTAACTCAATCCAATCATCATCAGTTGCTATTTCCCAGTCGCTAGGAATAAAATCAGCAACATCTAACATAGCTTGATTATATAGAGCTCCATATTTTAAGTAATTAGCATGATTTTTTGCTTCAGCTAAATCACTGCCTTCATATTCTGCAACATAAGCTTCTGCACTACTATCTTCTTTAGTTAAAAATGGAATATATGCATAATTCTCAGCCAACCATGTTTTACCATTTATAGTAACAGTTTTATATTCCTTTCCTTTAATAGTAACAGTTCCCTCTGTAATAACTATAGGAATATTTGGAGTTGTAAATTGTTTCTTATAATTTTTAACGCATTCACTAAATTCAGTTGTATTACCATGTGAGTCTTTTGCTCTAACGATAATAGTATATTGCTTATCAGGTGTTAAATTATCAAAAGTATACTCAGTAGCAGTAATATCACTAGCTTGTTTGTCTGTTTCTTTTATCGACCATTTTGAACTTAAATAAATATCATATGTAACATCATCGCCTTCTTCATCTACAGATGCAGTCCACACAATTTTTGCACTAGCTTTATCTGCTTTAATCACCATTTCAAAAGGAGTAGTTAGAACTGGCATTTTAGGTGCAAAATTTGTAGTAGTAAAACTAAAAATATCAGAATCAGTTGTAATTCCATAAGTGTTTTTAGCAACGACCTTCCAATAATATTTTGTAGATGCTTTCAATGCTTTTGTGTATTCAAATTTGAATATTTCTTTAGTTGCATCAGAAAGAACTATTTCACTATCTTCGAAATTTTTATCTTCTGAAATATATACGGTAAAACTAGCATCATCATCATATGTACTAGACAATTCACCTGATTGATCATCTTGCTCGAAATTCCAATACAGTCCGTTTGTTGGAAGAACCTTATAGTTTACGCCAACATATTCATCAGCTGGTAACATCAATGTTGGTTTTTTAGGAGCTGCAGGATTAATAGTTGTAAAAGAAAATACTGAAGATTTAAGTGATTTTCCACTAGTATTTCTAACAACTACTTGCCAGTAATACTTTGTATTTAAATCAAGATCTACTTGCTTTTCTTTCTCTGTGATTCCGTCAGCTATCTTATCATCTTCGCCTAGGCTTTCTGCTTTACCAAGATAAATATCATAAACGCTACCTTCAATAGCACCGCTAATGTTCCAAGCTAATTTAGTTTTAATATCAACATCAACTTTTTTATCTTCTGGAATAACACTACCGAATTTAGGAGTAAAAACTTCAGATGTTGTAAAACTAAATACTTTTGATTTAATAGAATTAAGTTTATCATTTGCCTCTACTTGCCAATAATAAGTAGTTTTAGCATCTAAATTATTAGCAGTGTATTTAGTCTCTTTAATATCTTTTGCCAATACTTCAGGAGAAGACATATCTTCTGACTTAGCAAGTAATAACTTATAAGTTACTTCATCTGATTCAGGATCTTTGGATGCCTGCCATTCAAAACTAACATTACTTGCCTCTACATCCGCTGCCTTATCAGTAGGCAGGGTCATTATAGGAACTGCTGGGCTTTGGTTTTTTGTTGTTTTCTCATCATCAGAGCATGAGTAAATCGAGAATATCGATACCATACTCAACAAAAAAATCTTAAATTGATTTGTTTTCATAAAATTGGGTTTGGTTTTATTAATGATATAATATTTATTTAATCACTTTAAAACTCAAACAACAGCTTATTTAATTTTTATATTACTAACTATAATTAATATAAAAGTATTTCTTTTTCGAAAAGAATATCCGTTGTTTGAAAAAATCAAGATAGCTTAGATTTAATATTTGTAAATAATATTCTTAAATCTATAGCCATTAATAGAAGTATATTTGAGGAATTTGATTGGGATTGTAAAACCTCTTTATACTATACTTGATTAAGTTTTTTAGTATTGAACTATTTTGAAATAGTCTGGATTATTATTTTGGTATTATAATAATCTTTCATAGGGATAGATAGATTATAGATTAGAAAAAGTACAGGGAAAAAATCCCCGTACTAAAATTAAATTTTACACTAATCTATTCTCAACGCAAAAATGAAATATTTGCTTTATTGGTTTTTTACTAAGCGAACAACCATTTTAACAACGTTTGCTTTATTGTGCTCAACTTTAATACCAGCAGAGCTATATTTGAAAACAATAGACTCATATGAATCTCCTTTTGTTGTTAAGTCAGAAGTTCTTATATAAACATATTCTCCTAATCCTGTGTATCCAGTTTTAGTATCGTCAACACCTTTGTTGTAACCCGCAGGCATTACCGATAGTTTTAGGTCATTTGTAGGATCATTTGGTAAGCTAGAATCTTTCCAACTGCCATCATTATTCATAAGTTTCTGAGCAATAGTTCCATCATAACCTATTCCATCATAATCATCTTTGGTCATACCTGCCTTTTTCATTAGCTCTTTCCACTCATCAACACTAGCAACATGCCATCCTTCAGGAGCAATAGTTTCCATCATATCACCGCTATACAGTACACCATATTTTTCATAGTTAGGATTTGCTTTATGAGTAGCAATATCTTCAGAAAGAAGCGATCCGTATACTAAACATTTTTGGCTTACATTATCTGGATTTTCAATAAATGGCATATATGCATAATTTTCTGCCATCCATGTTACACCATCAATAGTTACAGTTTTGTATGTTTTTCCATCTCTTGCGTCTGTCCAAGTTGATTCGCTAACCCCAGTTGTATTTTCTCTTGTTCTGAATTTAACAATTTCGCTATCTACTTTGTCTCCTGCTTTATCCACTGCAACAACTTTAAGCCAGTAGTTCTTGGCATATTCCAAAGTAGTGAACTTATAATTCGTTACATCCAATTCTTTTTGAACTAGATCATCTGAATCAACAAATGAATCTTCACTCAGATATAATTCATATTTAACTGGCATATTTACCAATTCGGCACCTTTTCTTTCTTTATCTGGATCAATTGATTCCGTCCATTTAATTTTCACATTAAAAGCATCATCAAAATCCATATACTGAATAATATCATTGCTGATTTCCGATTTTGAAGGAGGGTTATTCATTGTAGTAAATGAATACACTAAAGAAGAAACTATACTTAAATCAGAATTTACAGCATCAACTCTCCAGTAGTATTTATTACCCCCTCTTAAGTTTGCAATGTCGCATTCTGTAGTTTTTAATCCTTTTTTATATGCTAAAGTCATTACTTCTGTAAGTCCGTAATAAACATTATAAGTAACCTCTCCGCCTGATAGATCTGTATACTCATCCCATTTCAATTTCAAAGAAGTACCATAAATTACTTCTTGATTAGCAGGAGCTACCAGATTAACTTTACTAGAATCTGTTGCTCTAACAATAATGCTATATACCTTACTAGCCACTTCCAAACCACTAACATCCTTTGCCTTTACTTGCCAATAATAGGTTTTATTAGCTTCCAATTTTTTATTATAAGAATGTATTTTTATATTTTCTTCTACAAGATCTTCATTAGTTATTGTAGCATCCTCAGAGATATAAATCGAATAGCTAACCTCTGTTCCATCCAAAGCAACTATTTTTTGCCAACTAAAAGCAACATTAGGATATACTTCATCTTTATCTTCAGGAGATAATAATTTAAAGCTTTTTGGAATATTATATTTAGTCGAAAAAGAAGAAACAGAAGTTTCTGTTTTTCCGCCTTCACTATCAATAACAACAACTTTCCAGAAATAATCAGTAGCTAATTCACCATCAAATATTACACGTGTTTCTTTAATATTGTCAGCAAATAAATCATCCTCAGTAAGATCTTTTGATTTACCAACATATACATTATATGTAAAACCATGATGATCTCTATCATCAGCAGATTCCCATTCAAGCATTACTGCTTTATCCAATTCATATTGACCATTAACTGGAGAGATAATTCCGTCAATTGAAGGAAGTGAGTTTGATGTAACAAAACTTCTAATTTCAGAATATGTTTCACCATCTTTTCCATCATACACCAAAACTTTCCAATAATATTTGGTGCTAGATTTTAAAGGGGTTTTTTGCTTAAATTTTATTTCTACCTGTTCTTTAGATATAATTTCATCTTCAGTGAAATCTTCATCCTCCGATAAGTATAAAGTATATTTTACCTGATCTTGATCAACATCCTTTGATTTTCTCCATTGAAATAAAGGTAGTGTAGATACATTATTTCCTTCTATCATTGGAAGCATAAGTTCGGGAGATGAAGGAGCATGATTTTTTACATTTTCTTCATCATCACATGCTGTCATAACAAATGACAGAGCCAATAATGAGAATAATATATTTTTGATTTTTTTCATTTTAATTCAGTTTTGTGGTAAAGATTTAAAATAAATACTTTTCACTTTTGAATATAAAACTACTATCATACATTTTATGCCGATAGTAGTTAAATAAATTATTTTAGCGCTGCAAAGAAATAATTTTTTGGATCTGCTAATGATATAAAGTCCCAGTCAATTTGTCCATATTCAACTGTCTTCGTAATATACCATCCATCTTTATTCATCATATAAGAAATAAAATCATTCAGTTCCTTATTAGCTAAAATGGTGTTAACTTGTGCTTCTGTAAGTTTTGGCTCTTTTGTTTGATGAATATATTTACCTTTTCCTGCCAATGACATTTTAATTCTATCACTTGCTATCTGTTCAATATTGATAGGAATAAAGATATAATCGTATTGGTATAATTTATCCATTGAGAATAAAATACCATTACCTAAATCTTCACCCTCTACATAGGTATGATATTCAACTTCATCAAGTTTTGGTGTTCCATCATCATTGTATTGAGGAATACGTTTTTTATAATTTGTACAAATTGTAAATGACTTAATTGAAGGGTTAGCTTTTTTCATTGGAATATAAGTATCAAAAGCCTTTCCAAAAGCTGCACGCCATGTAAGTGAATATTTATTCATTAACTCATCATATACTCCAGGAACATGATATTGAGGTAATTTTGATGGAAATAAATATCCTTGAACATCTGAATGTTTTAATTCAAATCTTTTATCTTCTGAATCATATACAAATTCTTTTAACTCTTTCTCATCAATTGTTATTGGAGAACTAAGACCAAGACCATCATGATTCAAATAAAGCATTTTTCTACCTGAGAAAAATTCATCTTTATAATTATAGTTGAAATCCATAGTTTTTGTCAAGGTACTAAAATCAGTTCCAAGAACAACTGGATTATCTTCAGTTGCTCCCTCTACTCCACTAGTGATTGCAAGGTTCATATATCTTAAACCTTTTCTTTCATTATTAATTCGAGTAGCAATTGTACCTAGTTGTGAAAAATCTGATAAATCTTTTTCTGCTTTTTCTAATCTAAGTTCTGAATTGAATTTTTTACCTCTTAGATTAACTACTTTTCCATCTTCTGATACAGATTTAAAAATATATTCCAAATCTGCACCCATTCCTTTTGGAGCTTGTGCTGAAGGATAACTATATGATGTTATTTGCTCGATATAGTTAGTAAATACTAATTGTATATCAGATTCGTGATTTATTACATATTCACTTTCTCCTACTCCTTTTACTTCGTTAGTTCTAATAGTGAAAGTATTATCGTCATTAAATTTCACATAGTTATATGAAACATATTCTATCTGTCCTTTAATTTCTATATAAAGTTTCCAGCCATATTCGGAACTGGTAAGTATATTTTGAAATTCCGCAATTTTAGTTTGTATTCTTTTATCTGGAGCTTGATTAAATAATGAATCAACTTCATTATCATCACAAGAAACAAATATGGTACAAATCATAAATATTGCTAATAGTATTTTATTTTTCATCTCTTTATGATTTAATTTTGAATTAGGCGGTTCTTTTGAAAATCTGTAGTGATTAATAGTATTAATCTTCTAAGTCTTTCTGACTAGCTGCAACGTATCTATTAACGGCAATCTCAATTCTTCTTTGTAATGCCATTATATCAATACCCCATTCTTTTTGATAATAATTACGAACAATACCAACTTTTTGGAATAATTTCTCTTGACCTGCTATTGCATCATCATGTTGATAAATTATCATTTTATAATTTGGATTTGTATTTGCAAAATTTTGTGCTGGTATATAATCCACAAAAACATTTTCCAATTTATTGCTTGCTGTATTAAATACAGGATAAGCAATACCTACCATATATAACTTATATTGCAGGTAACTCATTTTTGCAGATATAATCTTATTATCGATTTTGCCATTATCATCTTTTCCTGCTACTAAATATTCACCTGGACTATTTGAATTACGAGCAAAACTTAAGATTGAAGCTGCTGTTTCAACAAAATCCTCATTATCATTCAACATAGAATAAGGAGTGATAAAACCCATAGCATTTGCATCAACTACACCTACATCTCCCCATGAAGCTGTATACTTACCTTTACATATTTGTTTAAACTCATCTGTGTAAATCTTTTTTTGGTGTAAGATATGAGCAAACTCGTGGTGCATTGTGTGGAATGCCTTTATACATTTGTCAAAATTATAAGGATCAAAATTATCAACATCGAAAATTGTTACCTTACGCCCACCTTCTGCCAAACCTAAAGTAGATGATCCATCAGAATTATACTGAGGTGTACCAGACAATACTATTAATTTAGGTACATATGTTTTAATAAATTCTTCACCACCTTCTTTCATATAAGGCTCGATCCATAATTTAAGAAGTGCTTTGGCAAAATATTCAGCTTTTTCTTGCACTGGAGGTGTTACATGGAAATCATGATTAAATTCATTTGCTTCATATTTCCATTTTATTTCAATATTGTACGGTACTGTAAAGTTTTCATATATCCATGCATCAAAATCATTCATATGTGATTTCTTAAGAGATATGACCGATTCTTGCATCATTTCTTTTTCGTCATCACAAGCAACGAAAAGGAATGCAAACAATACATACATTAATATAAATCTATTCTTCATAACTTAATTTTTTAATCTAAGTTTTGTAACTCAGACAAGAGTTATATCAGCTGGAAAAATACTAATGATAATTCCAGCTGAATAATATAGAGAAATAATACTAATTATCTTGGATTAGCAGGAATACCATTATTTCTTGCTCCTACAGGAATTTGAAGTTGACGACGATTATCATCTACTTTTAGGAATCTTTCTGTTCCTCCCCAATCAACATGTTTGACATCAACATTGAATCTTAATAAATCAAACCATCTCATTCCACGAGCATAAAATTCTCTTCTTCGTAAATCAACAACACAGTTCATATAAACTCTTTGCTTGTCGTCCTTCAAACCATAAAATGGATCTAGCTTTTTGTCATAAATTCCATTATTAGCATAGAAATTATTGATTTTGGTATCTGTTGCTTTATGAGTTGTTCCTGAATATGATTTTACTCTCTTACTTAGATAAGTATCAATATCCTCAATTGCTTCATCATACTTTTCAAGCATGATATTAGCTTCAACTCTAAGTAGTAAAGCTTCTTCAGCATCAACAACACTATTCATTATCATGAAATAACCAACATCTGAGTTGATATCTGTTTTTTCTTGGTGATATCCCCATTTTGCTACAGCAATATTTGGATGAGAACCATATACTTTCCATGCCCACATTCCACCTACAAATGTTTCTTTGAACATTTGATCATGATAAGCATCAATTAAGCCATATTTATCTGTTCCAAATAGATTGGTAAACCAATAACTATATTGTGGAATTACCAAGAAATTACATGCTTCTTCGGTCTTACCCCAGTTTACTAATGTTTCATTATAGTCAAACTCAGAATATTTACCATTGATATCTCTCAACATACTTGCAGGATTTTCTGTCAAAGCTGCATTTGTATATTTTAATACTTCATCAAATTTACCTACTTGAGCATAAAATCTTGCTGCGAATGTATTAGAAGCATTTATATTCCAGTGTAATCGCTTGTTTTTATAAGCTGAATCATCTATAAATTTAAGCCCCTCTACTAAATCAGCTTCAATTTTTTCATAAACCTTAGCTACAGTACTTCTTTCATACTTTACAAATACCTTCTTCTCTGGTTTTGTAACATATGGAATACCCATATCTGCTTCGGAAGTTGAATTATTATATGGCTTTGACCATAAGTTAACCAACATAAAATGACAATAAGCTCTCGCTATTAGTGCTTCGCCATAAAATGCTCTATACTTCCAATCAATATTACCTTTATCATCCTTGAATTTTTCAATATATTCAATCGCATGA
This sequence comes from Marinifilaceae bacterium, assembly GCA_025210485.1. Lineage (GTDB taxonomy): Bacteria > Bacteroidota > Bacteroidia > Bacteroidales > Marinifilaceae > JAOARN01. The sequence continues at coordinate 9,077 of JAOARN010000027.1, forward strand.
TTGGCATTCATTATTGCTTTATAACAAGAATTCCAATATATATCAGGTGTATCCTGACTAACATTTCTGAAGTCATTCCACAAATATCCATCCTCTGCATTAAGTGTAAATCTTTGCGAAGCATCTTTTTCTGCACTGTCATCACTCATATTATAACAGAACATCATATGATTTTGATCAGGATATGCACTTACCAATAATTCTCCTACCTTTTCAGGTGTGTCAATTACTGTTCTATTATCAGGTGTAGTCCCTAAAAAATCATCACATGAAGACAAAAATGAGACAAGTCCTAGGAACAGAATGTATTTAATATTCTTCATTTTATTCTATTTTATAGGTTCAATTTTAAACTAATACTATACTGTCTTGCATTTGGCAAAGCAACACCCCCAGAACCAAAAAATTCAGGATCCTGACCGTTTAGTTTTTTATCTGAATATAGAAGCATTAAGTTAGAACCTGTTGCTTTCAATTGTGCTCCAGCAAAACCAATAATTCTAGCATATTTTTTTGGTACATCATAAGTTACTGAAATATCCTTCAATCTTATGAAATCCCCTTTTGCTACTCTTACATCTGAGTAGTTATATGCATTATAAGTTGATTTCAAACTACTTCCGTATTTTTTCTCTTGTGCTGCTGAAATTATAGTAGGTACATTAGTTAACTTTTCATCACCTGTCATCAACCATCTATTGATAAAGTCTCTTGGCATTGCATCCAAGTCACTAAATTTTGAGCTGAATGAAGGATATAGTCTTATTTTATTACCAAAATTATAAGTAATAAATACATTTAATTTTAAGTTTTTATACTTAACAATGTTTGAAAGACCACCTGTCATTTTTGGATCTACTGATCCTTCATAAACTAAATGATTGTTTTCTGTAGATTGAAAGTTCACATCAGTAGTTCTATTTCGAGATGCATCATAAAATGTTGGTATACCTTCTTCGTTAAGACCTGCAAATGGAACTGAATATAAACCACGTACTGGCTTACCTTCGATTGCTGCTCCAGTAGATGAAGTCATAGCTTGTAAAGATGGACTACTTTGAATCTTTGTAATTTCATTAGTATTATAAGAAAAAGTTAAATTCGAATTCCATGAAAAATCTTTAGTCTTATAATTTTTTGTTCCTAAGCTAAACTCACACCCGCTTGAATCCATATCAGCATAGTTGGCTAACTTATAACCTTCTCCTCCAATACCTGATGTTTGAACTGCAGCTATTAAGTCGAAACCTTTTCTTCTATAATAATCAAAGCTGAATTGTACTTTTCCATTCCAAAGTCCGATATCTCCACCTATATTCATTTCATACTGTTTCTCCCATGTCAATTCAGAGTTTTCAGTACTAGATACATATAGCTTGTTTTGAATTTCGTTTTCAAAAGGAGCAACCTTTAATGCTGATCTGAAAACAGCCTTACTATTTGTTGCTGGTCCCATACTTGCAGTTAATCCGTATGTTGCTCTAAAGCTAAGATTTGAAATTATATTTGAACTTTTAATAAATTCCTCTTCACTAGCATTCCATTTTGCCGAAAGGTTCCATGTTGGTAACCATCTTGAACTATTAGATTCTCCTAATTTGTTACTTCCATCAACACGAGCTGTACCATTCAAGGTATATTTTCCTTGATAACTATATGCAATATTGGTAAAAAATGCAACATGTCTTTCTCTTGTTATATGTTTTCCAAAGTTAGGGAAACCACCTTGAGATAGCTTTTTGTACATATCAGGATATATTTTTACAGTATTTCCTTTTTTGTATTGAATACCATAACCATCAAATCCAGTATATTTTCTGTCTGCTGCTCTAACTTCTTGCCCTAACATACCATTAAATAAATGGATTTCATTAAATGTTTTGTTGAAGTTTAAAACATTTCTAACATAGAAACTTGATAAATGATTATCCTCTCTAAATAAGAAACCACCTGCAGGCATAGCTGAAACTGGAGGTAAAGAAGGATTATCTATATCTTTATATAAATACTTGTTTTCTTGTGCAATAGTTGCATCTTCAACACCTGAGCGATATACTTCTGCTGCATTCGAATCTTCTGTAACGATATGCTCTGATGTAGATTTCACAAAACGAATATTACCTACAACATTATAAGTGAATGCTTTATTAATTTTATATTCTGCATCACCTTGAATATTTAAGTCAAGTACATCTAACTCAACATAGTTGTTTTCAAATTCCTTTAATATATTAAAAGGAGTATGATTCATTCTGTTGTATCTATAAGTACCGTCTTCGTTATATGGACTTACTGTTCTACTAGTATTTAATGCATACGAAAATGGATTGATATCAAATTCGCGACTCACTGCACCTGTCGTTGGATCTGATTTGCGGCTGAATGTACCCGGTGCATCCTGCTCACGATAACTACCTTTTGTTGATAAACCTACTGTTAACTTATCATTTAATTTGAAGCTACCCTTCATATTGATAGTATATCTCTTTACTTTATCAGCTATAGACCATCCACTATCGTGCAGAAAACCAGTTGATACAAAGAAATTAGCTGTCTCAGAACCACCACTCAAACTTACCGAATGATTTTGTGTCAAACTATTTCTAAAAAGAATATCAAACCAATCTGTATTAGCTCTTTCATATTTTTTAAGATATTCGGCACGTGCTTCTGGTGTATTAACTAATTTAAATTCACCATCTTCATATGTTTCAATATCTTTATACATTTGGTAATAAACACCACCATCTTTTGAACGCATTAAGTCTGCGTAATTCATATAACCTTTACGCTCTAATTCACGAAAAACAGACATCTGTTCTTGCGAATTCATAATATCGTATTGACTATAATTAGGTTTTGTTTTTACAGTAAATTCTGATTTTATATTTAATTTTGGCTTTCCTTTAACACCTTTCTTAGTATTAATAACGATTACACCATTCATCGCTCTTGCTCCATAAAGTGCAGTTGCCGAAGCATCTTTTAAAGTTTCAATAGATGCAATATCTTCTGAGTTAAGACCTGCTACCGAACTACTAATAAGTGTTGCAATATCACCCGATGATAATTCGTCTGGGCTGATATCAACAACATCCTCAAGTACAACACCATCAACTACCCATAAAGGTTTAGTATCACCATAGATAGAAGATGCACCACGAATTCTGATTTTAGGAGCAGCACCAAAGGTTCCTGAAACATTCTGAACAGAAACCCCAGCTACTTTTCCTTCCATCATCTTACCGATATCTGAAACCCCAGACATTACAGCATCCTCTGCTTTGATTTTAGCTGCCGAACCTGCAAATAATTTTCTGTCAATTTTTTGATAACCAGTAGATACCTTAACTACAACTTCATTAAGGTTTTCAGAGTCAGATTTTAAGATTACTTTAAGATCTTTTTTTCCATCGATCTTAAGTTCTTGAGTTTTCATACCTATAAATGAAAAAACAAGCATATCATTCCCCTTAGGAGTGTACTCCAGAGTAAACTTACCGTTAATATCTGTAGAAATACCAACAGTAGTTCCTTTAATTACAACAGAAACACCAGGCAATGGTACTGATTGATCATCAACTACAGTACCTGTTACTTTCTTTTTCTTCTGTTGTGCCTTAGCTTTTGTTATTTTTGGTTGAATAAGAATTGTCTTATTTTCAACTAAAAATTCTAAGCCTGTGTTTTTCAATGCTGCCTCTAAGATTACTTCAACTTTTTCATTGGTGTGATTTAATCTAGTAAGTTTTACATTCTTCAATACTCCTGGATCATATAGAAATCCCAAATTTGTCTTCGATTCAATTACATGAATCAAGTTCTCCAAATTCGAATTTTCTAATTTCACATCTATTCTTTGTTGAGAAAAAATAGCCGCATTCGCCTGTATGCCAAATAGAATGACAAATACAATAACGTTCCTCATGGTTCGTAACAGTCTTACCCACCAAACAAGTTTGGCAGAATTGTTCCGAAAAAAGATTTTTTTCATAAATTTGTAAATGGATTGTAAAACTTTGAATATCCACCTTTTGGATATTCATTAACTCTTAGATCGGAAAAAGGTGGTGCTTTTTCCGATTTTTTTATATATCAATTATCTGTAATTACTACTGTTTTATTATTAGCATTTATTTTTATTCCTGATATTTTCTCTATCATGGATGTCAATACTTCTATATTATCAAACCTATATAACTTACCTGTTAAAAGCTTATTTTTTAAATTTTCATTTGTATAAAAGACCTCCACATCATACCATCTAGATATGCTTCGCATTATTTCTTCCATACTTTTGTTTTCAAATCTAAAATATCCGTCAATCCAACTTGTATACAGATTTACATCAACTTCTTCTTTTGTCAATTTATGCGAATGCTTATTCCAAGTAGCTTGTTTATTAGGTGTTAAATACATTTTTCTTGATCCTTTTGCCGTCTTAACCTTTAATTCTACTTTTCCTGTTACTAGAGTTGTTTGAATATTTGGCTCATCAGTATAAGCCATAACATTGAAACTAGTTCCTAGTACTTTTACATTCATATTGTCAACCTGCACTATAAATGGTCTTTTTTTATCTTTTGTTACATCAAAAAAAGCTTCCCCTTTAAGTTTTACCATACGAACCCCATCATTAAAATTAACAGGATAGGTCAACTCTGATTCACAATTTAAATGAACTTTTGTTCCGTCACATAATTCGACAACATATTCTCCTCCTCTATCAGTCTTTAAAGTATTGAATCGTTTCTTTGCTGTCGCTTTCTGCTTATTATACTTTATTCCGATTTTTTGCTCCTCTTTATTAATATCTATATTAACATCCTCGTTTATATTCGATAAATTATCAGATAATAATCTATGCTCTTGTCCATCTGATGTTATAAGTACAGCTTTATTTGACTTATTTTTCTTGACCAAACTCTCTTCCTTTACAATACTTTCTGTGTATGATGTAAAATCACTAGATGTCCAATAAGCCCAAAATGATAAAATTGGCAAAACTGTAACTGCAGCATATCTCATCAAATTGATAAATCTTCTTTTATTCCTTCTTTTTTCTAGTTTCTTTATAAATAAATCTGTACTATCAGGAATTGGATACTCTTGATCCATATCTCTCTTGTAGAATAACTGTACTTTATAAAAATATTCTTTATGAGCAGTCGAACTATTCAACCATCTATTAAACTTTTTTTCATCAGATGGGCTAAGATTAGCTTCAAGTTTATTTTGTATTATTTTCCAATCAATCTGGCTCATTGCAAATATTGAATTTAAGTTTTTCTCATTTATTGATTTCTCTTCCTGTGTGTGATTTCGACCTTAAGACACAATTAATTCATTTTTGTTAACAAGAATTTTAATTTTTTTTCACATTTTTTTATTTTTTTTGATTTTTCAATCCTAACATCTTGTTTGTTTGGTAATTAAGATTAATGATATTTTTTTTAATTTTTGTTTATTTTTAACTAACAAGCTACTTTAATTAAAAATAAATCTAATATTTATCAATTTGAGAATAAACATTACTTGTTAAGCATACATAATCTTATTAATTTGCAAGCTAATTTGATTTGATAGATTAATATATCTCAAATTTATTATTATAATAAACTACAAAATTTTACACCTAATTATATAAAATGAAAGAAATGTATTCTTATGATTATCTAGTTGTTGGATCTGGATTATTTGGTGCAGTATTCGCTCACGAAGCACATAAAAAAGGTAAAAAAGTACTTGTTATCGATAAAAGAAGCCATAAAGGTGGAAATGTTTATTGCGAATTAGTTGAAGGTATTAATGTTCATAAATATGGAGAACACATTTTCCATACCGATGATAAATCAGTTTGGGACTATGCTAACAAACTTGTAGAATTTAATAATTTTATAAATTCTCCAATTGTTAATTTCGAAGACAAATTGTACAATCTTCCTATCAATATGAATACATTTTATCAATTATGGGAAGTTAAAACACCAAGAGAAGCCAAAGAAAAACTTGAGCTTGAAAGGAAAAATTATATAAACACAAATCCTGAAAACCTTGAGGAAAAGGCTCTTAATCTTTATGGTAAAAAAATATACGAATCTTTTATTAAGGATTATGCTCGAAAAAAATGGGCATGTTCACCTTCTTTAATACCTATTGATAATTTTGTTGAACTACCAATAAGATATACATTTAATAATAATTACTACACTGAAAAATATCAAGGTATACCAGTTGGCGGATACAATAAATTAATAGATTCTTTATTGGAAGGTATAGAATGCATGACCAATACAAATTATCTTGAATACAGAGATCATTTTGATCAGATTTCGGAAAAAATTATATACACTGGTAAACTTGACGAATTCTTTAAAAAAGAACATGGTGTGTTAGAATACCGAAGTCTGCATTTCGAAAGAGATATTATTGAATCGGACGATTTTCAGGGTAATGCAATTGTATACTATACAGATATGTCTGTTGATTATAATAAAATAGTAGAACACAAACACTTCGAATTTGGAGAACAAAAGAAAACTGTAATCTCTGTTGAATACCCATGCGAGTATGATGAGAAAAATGAACCATACTACCCTATCAATAATGATAAAAACAAAACTGCACGAGAAAAATATTTAAAATTAGCAGAAGAATGTTCTGATAAATATATTTTCGGAGGAAGACTTGCTAACTATAAATACTTCAGAATGGATGAAACTATTAAAAATGCTCTTGAACTTGCATCAAGTGAATTAAGTTAATTCTATTATATATTATAGTATCAAAAAATAAACCCTTATAAATATAAATTTATAAGGGTTTATTTTTTGATATGCTTTAAACTACCCAGACAAAATTCGTTTTCGAATGGACATTTTATAAAAAATAAAACTGATAACAAAACATTATTTTTTTTATCAGCTGTGACTTATTTTAATAGTTAATACTCAAAAAATGATAATTTTTTTAAATAATAGATTTCCACACAATACAAAAGAATTTTTATTATCATAATTATAATTTAAGAGTGTTTTGTAATCATAAAAACATAAAAAAACAGGAAACTTCTAATATATAATAGGAATTATTTTCATAAATTACAGCCCTAAACACACATTTAACTATTTAAATAAATATATATATATTTAAACTTAAAAGATTTTACAAGCTATGTTTCAATGCTTTATGTTTTTGGCATTAATTTTGATAACATCAAGGCATGATTTTAAACATATACTTTTGGTAATTACACTCTCTGGTATATCAATAAAATTTAAACTCTAACATTATTAATCATAACAGTTTTGGTGGTATGTTTCTAAAATATTCAGAGCTGCTTATTTTAGCACAAAAAGTGGTAGATAATTATATCAGACGAAAAGCTATACCTAAGTCATATAGGGATGACATAGTAATGGCAATCGTAGAGAATTTTCTTTTAAAAGAAGAAAAAATTGCAAATTCTTTTCAAGCTAGGTCAAAAATTACGACATATTGCATAGCAATACTAAACAAGATGTGTTGCGAACAAATTCGTAAAAGTATTAAACAATGGAATGAAATATGTGAAGAAAACATTCCTGAGTCTAATTCATCATTCAATGATAGTTTAAAGGATACAATCATTAATGATGAAATAAAATACCTTGATAAAATTTTGAAGCTTTTTGGTGAAAAAAGATTCAAAATTATTATGGTACTTGCATATCTTTACGGATTAAAACTTGAAAAGAATAAGTTATTAGACAATTATTCAGATGATTTCTTGAATGAAATAAACACTGAGAAGAAAAAATATTCATCCAATAAATCGGATAAGTATCAATTGATAAGTGATGTTTTACTAAAAACAGAACAAACAAAATTATCACCTGATGCTATTAGAATGAGAATGGAGAAGAATATTAAGACAATAATTCATCATTTAAACAATCCTTTTAATAGAGCATCTTATGATAAGGAAAGTTTTAAATATCTTTTCGAAATTTTTTTCAAGAAATATTGCAATAATTAACTAAAATTCACATTATTAAATAAGATAAATTATCATCTTTATAAGAATTATAATCCCTATTATCCTATAACTTTTAAAGATAAAAATAAATAAACATACCACTAAAATTTCAGATATGGACCAAACTCACTTTACTGAGGAAGAAATAGCAATCTGTTCTGAAGCTGTTAATAATAATACTGTCTCAAAACTAGATTCAGATTTATTAGATCATTTAAATAAATGTTCTAAATGCAGAGAAGAGGTACTTTTTACCTCAGAAATTATGGAGTCGGTAGACGAAAATACTTTGGATATTATAAATAATAGAAATAATAAATTTATCAGATATGCACTAATTTTTGGAAGTATTGCTGCCTCTATTATTGTAATTTTATATACTCTCGTTAATACAGATAATAATTATCAACAAATTGTTGATAACTTAGATTCGGACGTACAAACATCCAAAGTTCAGACAAAAACAGACAGTAATATAATTAAAGCTGATAAATACATTGCTCCTAAAAAAGAAATAAGAGAAGTTAAGAAGAAGAAATCAATATCGTTTAAAGAATCAAAAGAACTTGAAAAATTAGTAGAGAGGTATAAAAGTGATTCTGATAGATCGGTTAGTAATTCAAAATATCAATCCGAAATCTTATTTACCTCCAATCAAAAAATAGTTTTAAATATAGGAAATACTGAAAAAGAAGAATTCACTATAGAGCTTTTTGATAGTAACAATAAAAAACTAAAGGAATTTACAACAACTAAAAATAAAGTAAATTTATCTGAAAGTTTAAAATATGGGAACTATTATTGGAAATTATTAAATGAAGATTTCGATCTTATTTTTTGTGGAAAAATTAAAATTCGAAAATAAGATATAGATACTCCCCTATTATTAAAACAAAAAAACTCATTCTAAATATAAGAGTGAGTTTTTTGCTAAAATTTAGATTTTTTTTGGAAATCCTAAACCAATATACTACATACTAAATTCTTTCTTAATTTATCCTATCAAGTATTTCTTTTGCTTTTGCCTGATAGAAACCAAAACCACTTGCTATCTTCTCAAATTGTTCAATAGCCTTCTCTCTTTGATCTGTCATCAGATAACAAAAACCCAAATACCATTCAGATTGTTCGATAAAAAAATTATTATTGTGCTTGATAACCTTTTTAAAATTAAAATTAGCTTCGCTGTATTTTTTTATCTCAATATTAGATATTCCTGAATAAAAATTACCCGTAATATCAGTACTATCTTTTTCCAAGACCTTTCTAAACAATGACAAAGCCTTTATATAATCCTTGGTTTCATAATAGAACATCGCTTTTTGTAATACTTCATTCGTATTAAAACCTGCGGATCTCTTATTTACTATAACATTATATGGTCTATAATACTCATTAAATAAATCTTCATTTGATAATGATTCACCTGGGTAAAGGAAATAACTAAGTCCAAAAATTACTATAACAGATGCAGCAACCCAATATTTCTTAAAATTTATTAATCTTACTTGTTTTGAGCTACTATTTTCATCAGAACAAATGTTTTCGAGATTGGATCTTAAGTCCATTATATCATCTTCACATATTGCTGAATTTATATCTCTTCTTAATTGGCATTCTTTCCTCAATTCTGGATCATTATTCATCTTTTCTTTGAAGTTTTCTAAGTCTCTATCTGTAAGATTATTTTCTAGAAAATCTTCAATCTTTTCAAAACTTTTTTCATCCATCATAAATGTCATTAAATTCGTTATCACTTTTGATACCTTCTATCAATGCTTTTTTGCATAAAAACTTACGTTTTTTAAGATATTCTTTACTTGAATAACCTAATTTTTTTACTATACTGCTGGTGTCAAAACCATCAATAAATAGCCGTAGTAGTTTTTGACAATCAGGACTAATTTTTAAAAAATGTTTTTGAAATAACCTATATCTTTCATTTTGTTCAGCTATTTCGGCAATACCTTCCAGCTTTTTATCTTCGCCAATCAATTCTAACTTAGGTTTTCTACTTTCATCTCTTAATTTTTTAAGCCATAATAATCTACAAATAGAATAAAGGTATGTTTTAAAATTACAATTAAGATTCAATGAATCAGATTTAAGTTTCCTGTATACTACAATTATAGCTTCTTGAAAAAGATCCTTTGCATCTTCCTCCTCTCCACTATTTTTGCATACATAGGCTTTTATTGAAGGGAAAAATTCTTTATAACAATATAGTAATATTATATTATCATTTTTCTTTATTCCTTCAAGTATCGCATCAGTATTATAATCCATATTCCTACTCTTTAATTCCCTTTATTCGGAAAAAGTAACCCTCTAATTTCATTTTTTTTTTATTTTCTTACGTTTTAAACATCAAAAGCTAAAAACACTAAGTATAGTTTTTATTATTGTTAATACCTGATAAAAACATTAAAAGTTAGCAATGCTATTTCTGCTCAAATTTAAAAATAAAATTATTGGAATTTAAGAAATATTAAATATAAAAAAATTTCTGTTAAAAGTAATTTGATAAGAAAATATAAAGTGGGGATGTTTTTGAAGTGTGGGCGGTATAGGATTCGAACCTATGACCCCTTGGGTGTAAACCAAGTGCTCTGAACCAACTGAGCTAACCGCCCTAAAAAAGCATTTTTAAAAGAAAGTGTGGGCGGTATAGGATTCGAACCTATGACCCCTTGGGTGTAAACCAAGTGCTCTGAACCAACTGAGCTAACCGCCCTTTCTCTTTAAAAGCGATGCAAATATAAGGGCTTTATTTTATATTCCAAAATAAAAATAGAAAAAAAATCAACAATTATATTGATTAATTTTTTACAATACTTATATTCAGTGATTTAAATCAAATATTTTTTTTATAAACAAATTTGTTTTTCTCTGAGTTTGGTAATACCTTGTATTGAATTTGCATTTTATGTACTAGGTAAGTAAAATTATCAAATTAATAAAAGATATAATTTAATTAAGAAAATATGACTCATTTACTAAAAAATATAAAAGGAAAAGTTTTATTAAACTTAATTTTAACTGTCGCATGGCTTATAGTTATTTACATCTTGTGTCTTAGGAGTTCATCAAGTTTTCCTCAAGAAATTAGTATTCCATATCTTGATAAAATTGCACATTTTGGTCTATTCTTTATATTGGCTTTGACAATATATATTAATCTTTATAAGATAGTTAGTTTTAAAATTATTCTTATATTCTCAGTTCTTAATAGCATGTTTCACGGAGCTATTACTGAAATAATGCAAGCAAATATGAATAATGGTAGAACTGGTGATTTATTTGATCTTTGTTTTGATATATTAGGAGGCCTTTCTGCTGTTATGATTGCCCAATTTATATATAAAAAAAAGGCATTTGATTTATTCTAAAATCAAATGCCTTATATAGAATATTAATAAATTTTTTCAAATTCGTATTTCTCTATATTTTTATCACTATCCAATAATTCTGAAATTGTTTTACTAGAAAATAAATCAAAAATTTCCTTTCGTATAGTTTCAAATTGAGAATGCACAGGACATGGCTCCGCTCCAGCTTTTAATTTACATGGATTTATTCCAATTATACAACTATTAAACATATCAAGTCCATCAACAATCTCAACAATATCAATAAGAGAAATATCTTCTGCCTCCTTACCCATTCCAAAACCGCCATGAGGACCTTTGGTTGAACTTAGTAGTTTTTGTTTTGCTAAATTCTGCAATATCTTTCCCAAAAATGGAGTGGGAATATTTAAATCTTCAGAGATCTTTTTTATCCCTATTTTTTTTTCTTGACCAGCATTTACTGCTAAGTATATTACTGACCTAATTGCGTATTTACAAGTATTAGAAAGCATTAGTATATTTATTACATAATTATAAACTTGGTAAATATAGTAATATGCATTAACTAGACCAATTTTAATATAAAATAATAAATATTTACTTCAATTTATTTAATCGATATTTTGTTAACTCTTCTTTCGTGACGTCCACCTTCAAACTCTGTATTAATAAAGCTATCAACTATTTTAATACACAAATCATCAGAGATAAACCTTGCAGGTACTCCACATACATTTGCATTATTATGTAATCTTGCTAATTCTGATATTTCATCAGTCCAACAAAGAGCAGCTCTAACATGTTGATGTTTATTAGCTGTCATTGTAATCCCATTTCCACTACCACAGAAAATAAATGCTCTATAATAATCATTTTTTTTAAGATCCATAGCCAAATCATGAACTGGGTCTGGATAATCCATGCTCTCTTCTGAATTAGTACCAAAATCAATAATTTGAAATCCCTTATCTTGAAGGTATTTCTTTATCATTTCTTTTTTTTCAAAACCGGCATGATCAGCAGCCAAACATATCTTCTTTTCCATATTCGTTATATTAATTATTAGAAATATTCCATTGCATTATGGTAATGACTAATAATATGTAGTTTGTTTATAATTATTCTGCAAAAATAGTACTATTGTAGACCTATGGAAATAAATAGTTTAAGTTTTTTTATCAACATTTGATTTTAAATTATATAAATTCTTTATTTAATAATGTATAACTCCCCCGCTTGATTAGTTTAATTTTATTTACACTATGTTTTTTCTTGGACTTTAAAAAAAATAATAGTTAATACTGAATTCAGAGCATAGCTAATATATGCACAGGTTATGAACTTTAAATATTTTTTTAATTGCTCATTTTTAATTAACTTATATATAGATTTTAAAAGAAGGAATTAATTTTTTTACGGTATTACTATAAAGCTATCCGAAAACGGAATTCCATAATTCGATATTTTACACTATTGTTTAAATTTTTTTTGGAGAAAATTATCCGTTTTTGAAACCTTTTGAAATTACATGCGTATAGTATATAAAAAGCTTATTTTATAAGTGACTAAATACCTGTTGATATCAGAGTTCATAACTGTTAATATTGGTATAGTTCTTTTTTAAAATAAATTTTGCCTGTTTAATTTAGAATGTACGTATAAAATTAAAATTTACATATCAAAACTTAATTAATTAAAGAAAACACAAACTTATTATCGCTTTTTAAACAGTAATAAACATAAGTTTTTATCTTTTTTTTTCAAATGATAAGTTTATTAACAGAAAGTTAATAAACCAACTATTTTATTGTGCTATAATAAATTAAAATAAACAAATATTGTTAGGAATATATTAATTAATGAGGTTATATTGAATTAGCAATAAATTTTATAAAAACTTATACAACTTATCAACAGCCTATATATATTATATAGGCTTTTTAGATTTTTCCTTTTTTCTTTAATTATAAATAATATAATTGTTAATTACTTTTAAAGATTAGCGAGTTTTGTCAATTCTTTGACATTGGTAAGGATTATTTTTTTCCCATTTAACTCTAATAATCGATCTTTCCTAAATTCGGATAATAGTCTGATTACAGATTCTGTTGCTGTACCTACCATATTTGCTAACTCCTGTCTAGTTAAAATTATATTTAAACTATTTTCAGAATCGATTCCAAATCTATTTTTTAAATGGATAAGAACTTCTGCTAATCTCTCTCTTACAGTTTTTTGTGAAAGATCTGTAATAAATTTATTTGCTTCATCTAATTCTTTACAAGTTAGTCGCATTAACTCTAAAGCGAAATGTGAATTTGAATGAATTAGTTTTGTGATACTCTTTTCGGGTATAAAACATACTACAGCGTCAAAAACCACTTTTGTAGAAGTACATGCCCTCTCCTGGTTCAAAACGGATCTAAAACCGATTAAATCACCCGATTTTGCGAATTTTATAATTTGAGCTTTACCTTCGGTTCCTGTTTTGAAAACTTTTAAAATTCCAGAATAAAGAAAATAACAGCCTCTTGTTTTATCTCCTTCGGAGTATATCTCACTTCCACGTTTGAAATAATGAACATCTTCTTCCCAGAACAATAAATTTAAATCTGACTCGCTTAGATTTTTAAAATATTTGCTAAACTCTTTTGTCAGTTCATTGAATGTTGGAAGTTGAATATGCCTTATCATTTCACATTATGATTAATATAGATAGTGAATGTTTTTTTAAAACTTGGTAAATATAGTAATTAATTTAACATTTCATGATTATTGATTGCTTTTTTTATAAGAGGGGTTATGAATATTTTATTGATATCTTAATAAGAGCTTATCAACAACTAAATATACTATTTATTTTATTTCTATATACTGTTTGTATAGAGCTATATAAGTTGTATATACTGGTGGTCTTATTTAGTTTTTATATGCTTTTAATTGAATTTTCTTCTACTTATTAATATTGTTAACAATTTTTTTATTAACAAGCTTTATCTACATAATATATTAGTTTTAAGATAGTTTGTAGATTCTGTTTGTACTAAACATTTGATATCATGTATATTAATATCTTTATAAACAAATTAACAGCTGTTAGTGTTTTTTTATTAACAAATCTTTAGTATTTGGTTTGTTATGGTTTTTAAACAGTTATTTATATTAATGTTGATAATATTGTTTCTATTAAAATAATGAATATCATTCATATACTGTAGTTATGTACATATTTATAAAAATGTTGGTAATGTAATTAACATCAAATATTCTTAATGCTTTTCCTCCTATCCTAAACAGACTTGTTTATAATTGATATTTTATCTCTTTTCTATTGAGCTTTTTCATATATGTTAAATTATTTTTTCAGAAAGCTGTTTGTTAAAAAACTGTTGATAATACATATCGTAAACTGTTGATAAAACTGTTTAAATATAAGATTTTAAGTGTTATAGTGATTTTGTTATGGTTGTTGAAAAGTAGATAGATAAGAATTTATTCCTTACTGACAATGAAATAATTTTGTAAGTAGTAGTTAGACAGTAAGATAGGGTAAAAAACCCACATAGAGAGACAATATGACATGTGAATCGAAGTAAAACATGTCAATACGACATAATATAAAAAACAAATGGTATTTGAAAAAAAACAAGTGTAAATAAAAGATATACAGGTTTATATGAATTTAACTTACTAATGTCATTTTTTTTATGGCATTTGATTTGATTAGATCAAATCAAGAAATTAATAATAAAGTTAAATTAATAAACAGGAGGATTTTATTATGAGATTAGTTAATTATTACGATGGTTTATATCTGAAACCACAGAACTTATTCACAAGTTTATTTAAAAGTGAACTATTTAATAATAAATCAATTAACACTTGTAGTGCTGAGTTATCAACAGCATCATTGAATATAAAAGAGGGAGAAAAAACATATGAATTAGAGCTAGCAGCTCCTGGATTGGATAAATCTGATTTCAAAATAGAGTACAAGGATGAAATACTTTCTATAAGTGTTGATAAAG